>NZ_CP070356.1:6078137-6393486 GCF_016919445.1 Pseudomonas sp. PDNC002
CCGTGCTGCCGGGCACCGTGAACAACGTGGTGATCCCGATCATCGAGGACTGCTCGGGCAAGAAGGCCGGCGCCGACTTCGGCGTGGGCACCAACCCGGAGTTCCTGCGCGAATCCACCGCGATCAAAGACTACGACTTCCCGCCCATGACCGTCATCGGTGAGCTGGACGCCCAGACCGGCGACCTGCTGGAAGAGATCTACCGCGAGCTGGACGCGCCGATCATCCGCAAGACCATCGAGGTCGCGGAGATGATCAAGTACACCTGCAACGTCTGGCACGCCGCCAAGGTCACCTTCGCCAACGAGATCGGCAACATCGCCAAGGCAGTCGGCGTCGACGGCCGCGAGGTGATGGACGTGATCTGCCAGGACCGCAAGCTGAACCTCTCGCGCTACTACATGAAGCCCGGCTTCGCCTTCGGCGGCTCCTGCCTGCCCAAGGACGTACGCGCCCTCACCTACCGCGCCAGCCAGCTGGACATCGAACACCCGATGCTCGGCTCGATCATGCGCAGCAACCAGCACCAGGTGCAGAAGGCCTTCGACATCATCGCCGCCCACGGCAGCCGCAAGGTCGGCCTGCTTGGCCTGTCGTTCAAGTCCGGCACCGACGACCTGCGCGAAAGCCCGCTGGTGGAACTGGCCGAGATGCTCATCGGCAAGGGCTACGAGCTGCAGATCTTCGACCGCAACGTCGAGTACGCCCGCGTCCATGGCGCGAACAAGGAGTACATCGAATCGAAGATCCCGCACGTCTCCTCGCTGCTGGTCTCGGACCTGGATGCCGTCGTGAAGTCCTCGGACGTGCTGGTGCTCGGCAACGGCGACGAGCTGTTCGTCGACGTCGTGAAGCAGGCGCCCGAAGGCAAGAAAGTCGTTGACCTGATCGGCTTCATGCCCAGCGTCAGCGACGAGCGCGCCGAAGGGATCTGCTGGTAAGCGCCATTACCACCCGCGGGGGAGATGGGTGCAAGCGCATTCCCTCTCCCCCGCCCTGGCAACGCGCCCCGCTCCGAAGGGAGAGGGAGTTGTCCGTGCCGGCTGACACCACGGTTTCATCCTGCACCGTACGGTCCCCTCTCCCTTCAGGGAGAGGGTTAGGGAGAGGGCCGCCCAGCGCGCAACCCACTTCCTTGCCCTCAAAATGCGACAGACGGATTTCGACGATGGAAACCTACAAACGAGTAATCGGTGAAGCCACGGGCTGGCTGGTCTTCCTCAGCCTGCTGATGCTGCTGGCGCTGCTGGTGCCACCGACCGTATTCGACGCCGAGTCCAAGGACTTCCTGCTGCTGATCGGCGCGGTCGGTATCTGGCGCTATTCCATGGGTGGCCTGCACTTCCTGCGCGGCATGCTGTTCCTCTACCTGGTCTACCCGCACTACCGCCGCAAGGTGCGCAAGCTCGGCGACGCGGCCGACCCGTCCCACGTGTACCTGATGGTCACCAGTTTCCGCATCGACGCGCTGACCACCTCCATGGTCTATCGCTCGGTCATCGAAGAAGCCATTGCCTGCGGCTACCCCACCACCGTGGTGTGCTCCATCGTCGAGATGTCCGACGAGGTGCTGATCAAGCAGCAGTGGCAGAAGCTCAACCCGCCGGACCACGTCAAGCTCGACTTCGTGCGCATCCCCGGCACCGGCAAGCGCGACGGCCTGGCCCACGGCTTCCGCGCCATCTCCCGCCACCTGCCGGATGAACACGCGGTGGTCGCGGTGATCGATGGCGACACCGTGCTCGAACCCGGCGTGGTGAAGAAGACCGTGCCCTGGTTCAAGCTCTTCCCCAACGTCGGCGGCCTGACCACCAACGAATTCTGCGAAGTGCGCGGCAGCTACGTGATGAGCGAGTGGCACAAGCTGCGCTTCGCCCAGCGCCACATCAACATGTGCTCCATGGCCCTGTCCAAGCGCGTGCTGACCATGACCGGGCGCATGTCGGTATTCCGCGCCGCCGTGGTCACCGACCCGGACTTCATCACCGACGTCGAAAGCGACCACCTCGACCACTGGCGCCTGGGCCGCTTCCAGTTCCTCACCGGTGACGACAAGTCCAGCTGGTACAGCCTGATGCGCCTGGGCTACGACACCTTCTACGTGCCGGACGCGGCGATCAACACGGTCGAGCACCCGCCGGAGAAGAGCTTCATCAAGGCCAGCCGCAAACTGATGTTCCGCTGGTACGGCAACAACCTGCGGCAGAACTCCCGCGCCCTGGCCCTCGGTCCGCAACGCCTGGGCTGGTTCACCAGCGTGGTGCTGTTCGACCAGCGCCTGTCGATGTGGACCTGCCTGCTGGGCCTGGTCGCCGCGATCATCGCCAGCATCAAGTACAGCATCGCCTTCCTGCTCATCTACCTGCTGTGGATCGGCATCACCCGCTTCGTGCTGACCCTGCTGCTGTCGCTGTCGGGCCACCACATCGGGCCGGCCTACCCGGCGATTCTTTATTACAACCAGATCGTCGGCGCCCTGGTGAAGATCTACGTGTTCTTCCGCCTCGACCAGCAGTCCTGGACCCGCCAGAACACCAAGCTCGACCGCGGCCTGGCCAGCTTCCAGCGCTGGTTCAACACCTGGTCCTCGCGCGCCATGACTTTTTCCGCGGCCAGCGTTTTCGTCGCCGTACTGCTGACCATCGTCTGAAGACTTTCTGTCAGAGACGCCTCTCTTTAGCTACGAACAGGACTCGACCCCATGAATACCGCCGTCAACGTCAATGTCGTGCATGAATCCGAAGCCCAGCGCCAGCACGCACGGGTCAAGCTGCCCGCGCGCATCCGCTACATCGGTGGCAACCGCGAAGGCGTCGATGCGCGCCTGCTGGACCTGTCCGCCGGCGGTTTCGCCTTCAGCTCGGCGAACAACACCCCGGTGCAGGTCGGCGACCTGCACAAGGGCAAGCTGCTGTTCCAGATCGACAGCATCAGCTTCTCCCTGGAAGTGGAATTCCAGGTGCGCTCCTACGACCGCGACAGCGGCCGCGTCGGTTGCGAATTCCAGCACCTGAAGCCGCGCGAGATCGCCGCCCTGCGTTACCTGATCACCTCCTACCTGGCTGGCGAGGTAATCAGCGTCGGCGACATGCTCAACACCCTGCAGCGCGAGAACTTCACCAAGGCCCGCAAGCACGGCGCAGGATCGGGCGGCATGGGCTTCTTCGGCCGCTTCCGCGCCGTCACCGTGAGCACCGCGATCTTCGTGGTCGGCGTTGGCGCCTTCGCGGTGATCCTCAACCAGATCTACAACCTGTACTTCGTCACCCATGCCGATTCGGGCGTGGTCAGCGTGGCCAACCAGCAGATCACCATGCCCCGCGAAGGCACCGTGGAAAGCCTGGTGGAGCCGGGCGCGGAAGTCGCCAAGGGCGCGCCGATCGCCTCCTTCTCCGCCAACCTGCTGGACCTGCTCAAGGGCAACCTGACCGAAGAACAGCTCAACCCGAGCAACATCGAGAAGCTGTTCGGCCACCAGATGAAAGGCACCCTGACCAGCCCGTGCGATTGCCGCGTGGTCGAGCAGCGCGTCGCCAACGGCCAGTTCGCCAACAAGGGCGACGTGATCTTCACCCTGACCCCGCGCGACAGCACCGCCACCGTCGAGGCGCGCTTCCCCTACCGCAACGCCGCCGAGCTGTCCCCTGGCACCCACGTGAACTTCCAGGTCGCCGGCGACAGCGAAGTACGCGGCGGCCGCATCCTGCGCACCGCACCGGTGGACGGTGACCTGTCCTCGGAAATCCGCGTGCAGATCACCCCCGACCAGCCGCTCGACAGCCAGATGGCTGGCCGCCCGACTGAAGTCAGCATCGGCGGCCTGCCGGGCCGCACCCTGCTGAACAAGGCGATGGCCCTGGCCACCGCTCGCTAAGAGGACTGCCCGCATGAATCGACCTGTCTTGCGACACGCCCCGCATTTGGCACTGGCACTGGCCATCGCCGCAGCCGCCGGTTGCGCCGGCCTGCCCGACCAGCGACTGGCCCAGGAAGCCCTGGAGCGCGGCGACATCGCCACCGCCCAGGCCAACTTCCAGGCCCTGGCGACCATGGGTTACGCCGACGCACAGGTCGGACTGGCCGACATGCAGGCTGCCACCGGCGACCCCGACGAGCAGGCCCGCGCCGAGAAGCTCTACCGCGAAGCCGCCGAGAGCTCGCCTCGTGCCCGCGCCCGCCTGGGCAAATGGCTGGCGGCCAAGCCCGGCGGCACCGACGCCGAACACCGCGAAGCCGAGCAGTTGCTGAGCCGCGCCTTCAACGAAGGCGAGGACAGCGCGCTGGTGCCGCTGATCGTCCTCTACCTGCAATACCCGCAGGCCTGGCCGAACGTGAACCCGCAGCAGCGCATCGACCAGTGGCGCGCCCAGGGACTGCCGCAGGCCGATCTGGCGCAGATCATCCTGTACCGCACCCAGGGCACCTACGACCAGCACCTCACCGAAGTCGAGCAGGTCTGCCAGCGCTGGCTGAACCGCATGGACGTGTGCTGGATGGAACTGGCCACCGTGTACCAGAAGCAGGGCAACGCGGATAAGCGGAAGGCCCACATCGAAGCACTCAAGGCAGGCTGGAAAGCCGGCCGCGTGCCGTCCGAGCGCGTCGAATCGGTGGCCGGCGTGCTGGCCGATCCGAACATCGGCACCGCCGACCCGCAGGCTGCGCAGGCGTTGCTCACCGAGATCGCGCCGACCTACCCGGCCGCCTGGGTCAGCCTGGCCAAGCTGCAGTACGACAACCCCGACCTGGGCGATCTCGACCAGATGCTCGACTACCTGAAGAAAGCCCAGGACGCTGCCCAGCCCCGCGCCGAGCTGCTGCTCGGCCGCCTCTACTACGACGGCAAGTGGGCCCCGCAGGAACCACAGAAAGCCGAGCAGCACCTGCTCAAGGCCGCCGCCAGCGAACCCCAGGCGCACTACTACCTGGGCCAGATCTACCGCCGCGGCTTCCTCGGCCAGGTCTACCCGCAGAAGGCCGTGGATCACCTGCTGATCGCCGCCCGCGCCGGCCAGGCCAGCGCCGACATGGCCCTCGCCCAGCTGTATTCGCAGGGCCGAGGCGTGCGCCCGAACCTGGTCAACGCCTACGTCTTCGGCGAACTCGCCCAGCGCCAGCAGGTACCCACCGCCAGCGACCTGATGGCGCAGCTCGAACCGCAGATCCAGCCGGCCGACCGCAGCGCCGCGCAGCAACTGCTCAAGCGTGAAGAACAGGCTCGCGGCGCCAACTGGCAAGCCACCGTCAGCCTTCTGCAGAACAACCAGGAACAAGAAAACCTATGAAGCGCATCGACCCGATGACCACCCCGCGATTCCCAGGTCCTGCCAGTGACGTAGCGAGCGCAGGCCGGGCAAGGCGCGACGCGGCGAAACCGCGGAGTTTGCGTGCCGCAAATGAGCAGGTTGAGGCGCGTTGCAACGCAGCCCGGGCCAGCGCAGTAGTCAATGGCGGGGCCTGGCAGCCGCGAGCTCTGGCTACCGCTATTCGCCGCGCCCGCCTGTTCCCTGCCATGTTCGGCGTCGGCCTGAGCCTCGCCGGCACCCTGTTCGGCAGCCTCGCCCATGCGGCGGAAGAACCGCCGAAGAACTTCGGCCTCGACATCAAGGTCACCGCCGAATCCGAGGATGATCGCGACCTGGGCACCGCCCACGGCGGCGACCTCAACGGCATCGGCCTTGACCTGCGTCCCTGGGCCTTCGGCCAGTGGGGCAACTGGAGCGCCTATGTGATGGGCCAGGCAGTTGCCGCCACCGACACCATTCAGACCGACACCCTGCAGAACGACGACGTCAACAACGACAGCAGCGGTCGCAGCGACAACAAGCGCGAGCCCGATGACGCCTACCTCGCCCTGCGCGAATTCTGGGTGGACTACGCCGGCCTCACCCAGTACCCCGGCGAGCACCTGCGCTTCGGTCGCCAGCGCCTGCGCGAAGACAGCGGCATGTGGCAGGACACCAACATCGAGGCCCTGAACTGGACCTTCGACACCACCCTGCTGCGCGCCCACCTTGGCGCCGCCCAGCGCTTCTCCGACTACCGTACCGACATCACTGACCTGGCGCCGGACGACAAGGACCGCACCCACGTCTTCGGCGATATCTCCACGCAGTGGATGCCCCAGCACTGGGTCGGCCTGCGCGTGCACCACGCCGACGACAGCGGCAGCCTGCCGGACCCGGGTGAAACCGTCGACTCGCTGGACAAGCGCTCCACCGGCGACCTCACCTGGGTTGGCATCGAGGCCAACGGCGACGGCTACAACTGGCGCTCGCAGATGCCGATCAACTATTGGGCCAGCGCCACCTGGCTCACCGGTAACCGCGACCGCCTGACCACCGTCCCGGTAAACGGCGAGCGTGTCGCCGCCGGCAAGCAGAGCGGCGATGTGGATGCCTACGGCGCGGACCTGGGCCTGCGCTGGAACATCGACGAGCAGTGGCGCGTCGGTGGCGCCTACGCCCGTGGCAGCGGCGGCGGCAAGAACGGCGAAGACCAGTTCGAACAGACGGGCCTGGAGAGTAACCGCTCCAACTTCACCGGCACCCGAGCCCGCGCGCACCGCTTCGGCGAAGCCTTCCGCGGTGAGCTGTCGAACCTTGAGGCCGCCACGCTGTTCGGTTCCTGGCAGCTGCGCGACGACTATGACGCCAGCGTCATCTACAACAAGTTCCGCCGCGTGGACGGCGATTCGGACATCGGCAACAGCGGCATCACCGCGCCGCTGGTCAATGACTCCAAGGACATCGGCCAGGAAGTCGACCTGGTCGTCACCAAGTACTTCAAGCAGGGCCTGCTGCCGGCCTCGATGAGCCAGGCGATCGACGAGCCGTCGGCGCTGATCCGCTTCCGTGGCGGTGTGTTCAAGCCCGGCGATGCCTACGGCAGCCACGTCGACTCGACCATGCACCACGCCTTCGTCGATGTGATCTGGCGCTTCTGAGGACTGTAGCGATGAACATCAGAGCCCCCTACTCCGCTCCGGCGCCCTCACCCCAGCCCTCTCCCAGAGGGAGAGGGGGCAGTCCGGCATCAGGATGCACGCCGTACCAGCCGGCCACTCCAATCAGCTCCCTCTCCCTCCGGGAGAGGGCTGGGGTGAGGGGGCCGCAAGGCCAGCGCAAGCTAGCCACCGCACCCTGGGCCGGACTGTTGCTGGGCAGCGTCCTGCTGGCCACTTCGCCTGCCTGGGCGGCGCAGCCCGCAGCCAAGGCCGAAGCCAGCACCGCCCATGCGAAGAAGGCCGACACTGCGAAAGCCACTGCAGGCAAGACCGCCGAAGGGGAAAAAGCCCCAGCCGAACAACCGGGCAGCGAGCCGGGCAAGACCCAGACGCTGAAAGAGTCCGGCAACTACACCGTCACCGCCGCGCCCAGCGAACCGCTGCACCTGGAACCGCCCAAGCTGCCCGACCTCACCGGCTACACCGCCGAAGCGGTGGAGAAGAAGATCGAGCGCAAGAAGGCCGGCCGGGCCCACATCGAACGCATGGTCCAGCAGCAGCCGTTGAAGGAATTCACCGGCGGCAAGAACCGTCTCGCCGAGTGGGTGAAGCGCCAGCGCCAGATGCCCCAGGCAATCTTCATCGACGGTGGCTACGTCAACCTCGCCGAGCTCGTCGGCAAGCTGCCGAAGACCGCACTGGAGCAGGTCGAACCGGGCGTCTACATCGCCCGCCTGCCCATCGTCGTCAGCCAGGGCGCAACCCTGGAGATCGACGGCAAGGTCAAGGAACTGCGCCTGTCCCAGGACCGCGGCTCGTTCCTGGTCAATGACGGCAAGCTGTTCGTGCGGGACACCAAGGTCACCGCCTGGAACGAGGCGAAGAAGGAACCGGCCTGGTACAAGACCCCCAACGAATTCCGCCCCTTCCTGATCTCCTGGGGCGGCGCCGAGGCCTACCTGGTGAACAGCCATTTCACCAGCTTCGGCTACAACGCCTCCAAGGCCTACGGCATCTCCATCTCGCAGTACAGCCCGGGCATGGACAAGACCATGAAGCGCCCGCGCCCCAAAGGCTGGGTGATCGGCTCGACCTTCGAGGACGCCTGGTACGGCTTCTACTGCTACGAAGCGGACGACCTGGTGGTACGCGGCAACACCTACAAGAACAACATCGTCTACGGCATCGACCCGCATGACCGTTCACACCGCCTGGTCATCGCCGAGAACACCGTCTACGGGACGAAGAAGAAGCACGGCATCATCGTCTCCCGTGAGGTCAACGACAGCTGGATCATCCACAACAAGACCTACGACAACCACCTCTCCGGGATCGTCCTCGACCGTAATTCCGAGCGCAACCTGGTGGCCTACAACGAGGTGTACCGCAACCACTCCGACGGCATCACGCTCTACGAGTCGGGCGACAACCTCATCTACGGCAACCAGGTGCTGGCCAACCTGCGCCACGGCATCCGCATCCGTAACAGCGTGAACATCCGCCTGTACGAGAACCTCGCGGCCGGCAACA
Organism: Pseudomonas sp. PDNC002; assembly: GCF_016919445.1. Lineage (NCBI taxonomy): Bacteria > Pseudomonadati > Pseudomonadota > Gammaproteobacteria > Pseudomonadales > Pseudomonadaceae > Pseudomonas > Pseudomonas sp. PDNC002. The sequence goes on from NZ_CP070356.1 coordinate 6,086,614, forward strand.
AGCTCATCGGCGTCTACGGCCACATCAAGGACCTGACCGACACCGACCGCAACATCGACCTCGACCCCTTCGACACCAAGGTCTCGCTGATCGTGGTCGGCGGCAAGCTGGCCGGCAATGGCTCGGGCCCGCTGTCGGTGGATTCGCCGCTGTCGCTGGAGCTCTACAAGGTGGCCATGCTCGGCCCGACCAAATCTTCCGGCATCAGCTTCAACGGCGTGCTCGGCGAGAAGCAGGACCAGATCCTGGACCTGCTGGTGCGCCAGCAACGCGCGGTGCTGATCGACCCCGTCGAAAGCCAGGCCGAACTGCAAAATTGAGGACCCGACACATGAAACGACTGACCATCAACCTGCTGTGCCTGTCGGGCCTCTCCGCTGCCCTGCTGCTCTCCCACCAGGCCGGCGCCGCCGACGCGCCCAGCTACACCGCGCAACCGGCCGCGGGCCTGTGCCCCACCGCGTCCAACGACGCGGCGTACAACACCAAGTACCTGGGCTTCTTCACCCACCTGGTGCCGGCCCAGGAAGACTGGCTGTTCCGCACCACCTACGACCTGCGCACCGACTTCGGCACCAGCGCCGAAGGCTGGCGTGAGCTCAAGCAGCTGCGCGACGAACTCAAGCGCAAGGGCATCGACCTGGTCGTGGTCTACCAGCCCACCCGTGGCCTGGTGAACCGCGAGAAGCTCAACCCGCAGGAAAAGGCCAGCTTCAACTACGACCTGGCCAAGCAGAACTACCAGGCGGCCATCGCCCAGTTCCGCAAGGCCGGCATCTACACCCCGGACTTCTCGCCGCTGTTCGACGAGAAGCAGGAGCATCCTTACTACTTCAAGGGCGACCACCACTGGACGCCGTACGGGGCGATGCGCAGCGCGAAGATCGTCGCCGACACCCTGAAAGAAATCCCCGCCTACAACGACATTCCGAAGAAGGAATTCGAGAGCAAGCGCGTGGGCCTGCTGTCCAAGCTCGGCACCTTCCACAAGGCTGCCGCGCAACTGTGCGGCAGCAGCTACGCACCGCAGTACGTCGATCGCTTCGAGACCGAGCCGGTGGGCGATTCGGGCGGCGGCGATCTGTTCGGTGAAGGCGGCGATGCCCAGGTTGCGCTGGTGGGTACGTCCAACAGCGGCCCGGCCTACAACTTCGCCGGCTTCCTGGAGCAGTACGGTAAGGTCGACATCCTCAACAACGCGGTCTCCGGCGGCGGCTTCGACAGCTCCCTGCTGGCCTACATGACCAGCAAGGAATTCCACGACAAGCCGCCGAAGATCCTCATCTGGGAATTCGCCACCCACTACGACATGGCGCAGAAGAGCTTCTACCGCCAGGCCATGCCGCTGGTGGACAACGGCTGCGCCGACGGCAAGCCGGCCATCAGCCGCAAGGTCAAGCTGCACGCGGGCAGCAACGAGGTGCTGCTCAACAGCGGCGCCCTGCCGATCCGCTCGGGCAGCTACACCGCCGACGTCACCTACTCCGACCCCGGCGTGCACGAACTCAAGAACACCATCTGGTACATGAACGGTCGTCGCGAGCAGCTGAAGATCGAGCAGTCCAAGGCCGTGGATACCGGCGGACGCTACGTCTTCGAACTGCGCAACGACGAAGACTGGTCGAACCAGCAGTTCCTCTCCCTGGAGATCGAGGCGCCGGACGACATGCCGGCGGGCCTGGAAGTCGAGGCCAAGCTCTGTCAGACGCCCAAAGCCAAGTCGGCCGACGTGGCCGCCAACTGACGCAAGGGAGTTAATTCCATGCCCAGCCTACGCAAGATCAAGACACCCGTTGTCGCCCGCATCGGCCTGACCATCGCGGTCCTCGGCGCGCTGTTCGGCGAGAGCACCACCTATGCCGCCGACCTGATGCCGCCACCGGGCTACTTCTCCGCCGTCGGCGACAAGGGCAGCAAGAAGGACGCGGACAGTTGCCCCACCGCCCCGACGCCCTACACCGGCAGCCTGCAGTTCACCAGCAAGTACAAAGGCTCGGATTCGGCGCGCTCGACCCTGAACGCAGATGCGGAAAAAGAGTTCCGCAGCCAGATCAAGGACATCACCGACATGGAGCGCGGCGCCACCAAGCTCATCACCCAGTACATGCGCAGCGGCAACAAGGGCGACCTGGACTGCGCGATGAACTGGCTCGACAGCTGGGCGAAGGCCGGCGCGCTGGAAAGCAGCGACTACAACCACACCGGCAAGTCCATGCGCAAATGGGCGCTGGGCAGCCTATCGTCGTCCTACATGCGCCTGAAGTTCTCCAGCAGCCGCCCGCTGGCGGCCTACTCCGAGCAATCGAAAGAGATCGAGAACTGGTTCAGCACCCTGGGCAGCCAGGTGGTGCGCGACTGGAGCGATCTGCCGCTGAAGAAGATCAACAACCACTCCTACTGGGCCGCCTGGTCGGTGATGTCCACCGCCGTGGTGACCAACCGCCGCGACCTGTTCGATTGGTCGGTGCAGGAATTCAAGGTCGCCGCCAACCAGGTGGACAACGACGGCTACCTGCCCAACGAACTCAAGCGCCGCCAGCGCGCGCTGTCGTACCACAACTACTCGCTGCCGCCGCTGACCATGATCGCCGCCTTCGCCCAGGTGAACGGCGTCGACCTGCGCCAGGAAAACAACGGCGCCCTGCAGCGCCTGGCCAACCGCGTGATGCAAGGCGTGGACGACCAGGACGCTTTCGACGAGAAAACCGGCAACGACCAGGACATGGGCGACTTGAAGGAGAACAGCAAGTTCGCCTGGCTGGAACCCTACTGCGCGCTCTACAGCTGCGCGCCGAAGACCCAGGACTGGAAGAAGAAGATGGAGCCGTTCAACAGCTTCCGCCTGGGGGGTGAAGTGACCAAGGTTTTCAACCGTCAGGGGGCGGGGAGCTGAGGCAGCGCCTATCTCCCTGACTGACCCGTAGGGCGCATAACCGCTTGCGGTTATCCGCCGAGGTTATCCACCGAAGAGCATGGCACGAAACCACGGCGGATAACGCTTCGCGTTATTCGCCCTACGAAAGGCCAGAGCCCCTCACCCTAACCCTGGCTGCGCGCCCCGCTCCGAAGGGAGAGGGGACTGAACGGCAGCAAGCGAAACACCGGGCCACCCGGCAACTCCGAACGGCCCCCTCTCCCTCCGGGAGAGGGCTGGGGTGAGGGCAATGCCCCGCTCCCAAGCAACAGCAACACCACCCGACCCACGCAACCAAAGACGCGGGCGGGCGCAACAGATTAAGCACCACCAGGGGAGGAATTGGCGGGTTGATCCGGCCTTTCCTTGGGCGCCCATCGCGGCGCCGGAAGAAGGGCTGGAGCGGCCTTTGATTTGAAGCTCCAGAGAGAGACGCGGAATGGTCTTTTCTTCCAACGTGTTCCTGTTCCTGTTCCTGCCGGTCTTCCTCGGCTTGTACTACCTGAGCGGGAACCGCTACCGGAACCTCCTGCTGCTGGTCGCCAGCTACATCTTCTACGCCTGGTGGCGGGTGGACTTCCTCCTGCTGTTCGCCGGCGTCACCGTGTTCAACTACTGGATCGGCCTGCGCATCGGCGCCGCCGGCGTGCGCACCAAGGCTGCCCAGCGCTGGCTGCTGCTCGGCGTGGTGGTCGACCTCTGCGTGCTGGGCTATTTCAAGTACGCCAACTTCGGCGTGGAGAGCCTCAACGAGATCATCACCTCGATGGGCATGCAGCCCTTCGTGCTGACCCACATCCTGCTGCCCATCGGTATCAGCTTCTACACCTTCGAATCGATCAGCTACATCATCGACGTGTACCGCGGCGACACCCCGGCCACGCACAACCTGATCGACTTCGCGGCCTTCGTGGCGATCTTCCCGCACCTGATCGCCGGCCCCGTGCTGCGCTTCAAGGACCTGGTCGACCAGTTCAACCACCGCACCCATACCGTCGACAAGTTCGCCGAAGGCTGCACCCGCTTCATGCAGGGCTTCGTCAAGAAGGTGTTCATCGCTGACACCCTGGCCGCGGTGGCCGACCACTGCTTCGCCCTGCAGAACCCCACCACCGGTGACGCCTGGCTCGGCGCGCTGGCCTACACCGCGCAGCTGTACTTCGACTTCTCCGGCTACAGCGACATGGCCATCGGCCTCGGCCTGATGATGGGCTTCCGCTTCATGGAGAACTTCAACCAGCCCTACATCAGTCAGTCGATCACCGAGTTCTGGCGGCGCTGGCACATCAGCCTGTCCACCTGGCTGCGCGACTACCTGTACATCAGCCTGGGCGGCAACCGCGGCACCACCTTCCAGACCTACCGCAACCTGATCCTCACCATGCTGCTGGGCGGCCTGTGGCACGGCGCCAACGTCACCTACATCATCTGGGGCGCCTGGCACGGCGTGTGGCTGGCCATCGAGCGCGCCCTGGGCGTGAACGCCGCGCCGCGCGTGCTCCATCCGCTCAAGTGGGCCTTCACCTTCCTGCTGGTGATCGTCGGCTGGGTGATCTTCCGCGCCGAGAACCTGCACGTGGCCTGGCGCATGTACGAAGCCATGTTCAGCTTCGGCGACTGGAAGCTCTCCGAGCTCAACCGCGCCAGCCTCACCGGCCTGCAGGTCGGCACCCTGGTGATCGCCTACCTCGTGCTCGCCTTCTTCGGCATCCGCCAGTTCTACAACCAGCCGATGCAGGACAAGGCGCCCAAGGCCGCCGCGAAGACCGAACAGGTCGACGCCGACGGCCCGGCCAGCGCGCAGCCGCGTACCCCGGCCATGGCCCGGCAGGACCCGGCCGCCATCGCCTATTCGCCCAGCGGCGCCGCCGTCTACCAGCCGCACTGGATGACCCAGCTGCCGGTACTGGCCACCCGACTCGCCCTGCTCCTGCTGTTCGCCGCGTCGGTGCTCAAGCTTTCGGCGCAGAGCTACTCGCCGTTCCTCTACTTCCAGTTCTGAGCGAGGCCGGATCATGCAATCGACCACTCAACCCAAGATCAGCAAACCCCTGCAGTACGCCTACATCGCCGCCTTCGGCGGCATGCTGCTGGGCCTGGCCGGCTGGTCGCTGAAGGCCTTCCCGAGCTTCTCCGCCGCCGAAGGCACCACCGTGCTCAACGGCAAGCTGGCCCACGCCTTCGAAGGCCACTACGACGACGAATTCCCCATCAAGCGCCTGGGCACCAACCTATGGGCCGCGCTGGACTACACCGTCTTCGACGAGGGCCGCCCCGGCGTGGTGATCGGCAAGGAGGGCTGGCTGTTCACCGATGAGGAATTCAAGCCCGCGCCGACCCAGCAGCAGCTGGACGACAACTGGGCGCTGGTGCGCGGTGTGCAGCAGGAGCTGGAACGACGCGGCGTGAAGCTGGTGCTGGCAATCATCCCGGCCAAGACCCGCCTGTATCCCGAGTTCGTCGGCAAGGAGCAACCGGCCGCCCTGCACGCCTCGCTCTACAACGACTTCCTGCAACGCGCCCGCCAGGCCGGCATGGCCGCGCCCGAGCTGCTGGGGACGCTGGAGAAAGCCAAGGACAACGGCCAGGTGTTCCTGCGCACCGACACCCACTGGACCCCGCTGGGCGCCGAAGCCGTGGCCCAGCGTCTGGGCGAAAGCATCCGCCAGGGCCAGGGCGCCGACCTGCCGACCCAAACCTTCGTCACCGAGGCCGGCAAGAGCGGCGCGCACAAGGGCGACCTGCTCACCTTCCTGCCGCTGGACCCGCTGTTCACCGACCTGCTGCCGCCCGAAGACCAGCTGGAACAGCGCCAGACCCACCCGGCCGACGACGCCACGGCGAAATCCGAAGGTGGCGGCGACCTGTTCGGCGACAGCGCCCAGCCGCAGATCGCCCTGGTCGGCACCAGCTACAGCGCCAACCCGCGCTGGAACTTCGCCGGCGCGCTGAAGCAGGCGCTGTCGGCGGATGTCATCAACTACGCCAAGGAGGGCAAGGGCCCCCTGGAACCGATGCTCGAGCTCCTGCAGGACGAAGGTTTCAAGAAAGCCCCGGCCAAGCTGCTGGTCTGGGAATTCCCCGAACGCTACCTGCCGATGCACAGCGACCTAAGCCAGTTCAACCAGGACTGGGTGGCGCAACTGCGTGCGGACGGTAACCGCGACGAACGCCTGGCTTCCAACCAGGCCGCTCACTGACCCGAACACCCACGGCGCACCAAGCGCTGGAACTGGGCACCTCCCGTGCCCCCACAAGAGAGAAAGACGGAGGTACACCCCATGAACCGACTGAGCATGAACCGACTGAGCATTCGCATCCTGAAGTCGTCCGCCCTCGCCCTCGCCCTGGGCGCCGCATCCTTCGGCGCCTTCGCCGGCGGTGAAGGCGCGCTCTACGGCCCGCAGGCACCCAAGGGCTCCACCTTCGTGCGGGCTTACAACGCCGGCAGCTCCGAGCTGTCCGTCAGCGTCGGCAACGCCACCCTCAACGACATCTCGCCGCTGGGCTCCAGCGACTTCAAGTTCCTCCCGCCCGGCAACTACACCGCCAAGGTTGGCTCCCAGAGCCTGCCGGTAAAACTCGATCCGGACGCTTACTACACCCTCGTCAGCCAACCCGGCGGCCAGCCGCGCCTGGTGCCCGAGCCACCGTTCAAGAACAAGCAGAAGGCCCTGGTCCGCGTGCAGAACCTCAGCGGCAAGGCCCTCACCCTGAAGACCGCCGATGGCAAGACCGAAGTGGTCAGCAACGTCGCCCCGCAAAGCCACGGCGACCGCGAGATCAACCCGGTGAAAGTCAACCTCGCCCTGTTCGACGGCGCCAAGAAGGTCAGCGACCTCAAGCCCGTCACCCTCGAGCGCGGCGAAGTGGTCTGCCTCTATGTCACCGGCGACAGCAAGCTGAACCCGGTGTGGGTGAAGCGTCCGGTGAAGGCGGATTGATCCATGGGTCGGCTGCCCCGCCCTCACCCTAACCCTCTCCCAGAGGGAGAGGGGACTGGCCTGGCGCAGGTTGAAAGCGCGCGCGATCAGCCGGCACGAACTGCCCCCTCTCCCTCTGGGAGAGGGCTGGGGTGAGGGGCTTCTCGGCAAGCCTCGTCACTCTTCGAAAGCACAACAAGACCGGCCCCACACCGGCAGATAAACCCGTGCGCCGCAGCGACGGCAAGCACTGGAGAGGTCACCCAAACCGCAGGCCGGCCCACACGACGTGGCCCGGCAGACAGAACGCAAACGCTTAAGGAGAAACCCGATGATCCCAGTAATTCTTTCCGGTGGCAGCGGCTCGCGACTCTGGCCTCTTTCGCGCAAACAGTATCCCAAGCAGTTCCTGGCCCTGACCGGCGAACACACCCTGTTCCAGCAGACCCTCTCGCGCCTGGTGTTCGAAGGGATGGAGCCGCCGGTGGTAGTGAGCAACCAGGAGCACCGTTTCATCGTCCAGGAGCAACTCGAAGCGCTGGACCTCAAGACCCAGTCGATCCTGCTCGAACCCTTCGGCCGCAACACCGCGCCCGCCGTCGCCATCGCCGCCATGAAGCTCATGGCCGAGGGCCGCGACGAGCTGCTGCTGATCCTCCCGGCCGACCACGTGATCGACGACCAGCGCGCCTTCCAGCGCGCCCTGGCGCTGGCCACCAACGCCGCCGAAAAGGGCGAAATGGTGCTCTTCGGCGTGCCGGCCAACCGCCCGGAAACCGGCTATGGCTACATCAAATCCGGCGACGAGCGCGGCCTGCCGGACGGCGTGATCCGCGTCGAGCGCTTCATCGAGAAGCCCGACGAAGCCCGCGCCCAGCAGTTCGTCGAAGACGGCGGCTACTTCTGGAACAGCGGCATGTTCCTGTTCCGCGCCAGCCGCTTCCTCGAGGAGCTGAAGAAGCACGACGCCGACATCTACGACACCTGCCTGCTGGCCCTGGAGCGCAGCCAGACCGATGGCGACCTGATCAGCATCGATGCCGCCACCTTCGAGTGCTGCCCGGACAACTCCATCGACTACGCCGTGATGGAAAAGACCCGCCGCGCCTGCGTGGTCCCGCTGTCCGCCGGCTGGAACGACGTCGGTAGCTGGTCGTCGATCTGGGAAGTCCACGACAAGGACGCCGACGGCAACGTCACCATGGGCGACGTGATGGTCCACGACAGCCACAACTGCCTGGTGCACGGCAACGGCAAGCTGGTCTCGGTGATCGGCCTGGAAGACATCGTGGTCGTCGAGACCAAGGACGCCATGATGATCGCCCACAAGGACCGCGTGCAGGACGTCAAGAAGGTGGTCAACCAGCTCGACGCCGCCGGCCGCAGCGAGACCCAGAACCACTGCCAGGTCTACCGCCCGTGGGGTTCCTACGACTCGGTGGACATGGGCGGGCGTTTCCAGGTCAAGCACATCTCGGTCAAGCCGGGCGCGCGCCTGTCGCTGCAGATGCACCACCACCGAGCCGAGCACTGGATCGTCGTTTCCGGCACCGCCCAGGTGACCTGCGACGACAAGACCTTCCTGCTCACCGAGAACCAATCCACCTACATCCCGATCGCCTCGGTCCACCGCCTCGCCAATCCCGGCAAGATCCCGCTGGAGATCATCGAGGTGCAATCGGGCAGCTACCTGGGAGAGGACGACATCGAGCGTCTGGAAGACGTCTACGGCCGTACCACCGAGAACGTCGAAGTACAGGCGGTAGTGCGCTGAACTGAGGGTCACTGGACCTGGCGCTTTCCCCCATCGGCGCCGACGCCCCCGCACCTTATGGTGCGGGGGCTTTTTTATGCCCGCGGGGCCCGCTATTCGTAGGAGCGAGCTTGCTCGCGAGCCGCATGCCGCCATACCCCCAAGGGGAACGCCTTCGTGCTCTGTTACTGCTCTGGCGCAAAGTGAAACCCTGATCGCGGACAGAGTCCGCTCCTACAGGGAAGCACCAGCGCTGGGCGGTTCGCGAGCAAGCTCGCGCCTACATCAAGCGGTATCATGGAGCGGCATCAACCCACCGCCGCGAAGCTCCTGCTAAGGTATCCAGACATCCTCCGCGGAGCGCTCCATGCTGTACGGCATCCTGCTGATCGTCACCTGGATCATCCTGCTGATCCGCTACCCCTCCCGCGCGCTGCCAATCTCCGGCGCCGGCCTGGTCGGGCTGGCCTGTGTGATTGCCCTCGCCATCTGGCAGGACAACAGCGAATCTCGCCAACTCCAGCACCTGGAACTGCGCATCGCCTACCAGCCCGAGCAGTGCCCTGCCGATCGCCCGCTGGCGGTGAGCCTCAAGAACGGCTCGAACCATCCACTCCTCGAACTGCGCTGGAAGGTCGCCGCCTACCGACCCGGCGACACCACGGACCTCGCCGAGAACCTCTACGAGGCCCCTCGCTACCGTGGCCCCGGAGCGTTGCTCGCCGGCGACAGCTGGAACGATTGCCTGCCGCTGCCACCGCTGCGCCCCGGCTACCGCGCCAGCACCCTGGAGTTCCGCGCCGAACGGGTGAACGGCCGCTTCGGCAACTGATTCACCTGCCCCGCACAATCCGGTACGGTAGTCCCGCCCACAGCCCAAGGACTGCCAGACCATGCCCCAGCCCGTCGCCCTCATCACCGGATGCTCCAGCGGCATCGGCCGCGCCCTCGCCGACGCCTTCCAGGCCGCCGGCTACCAGGTCTGGGCCACCGCCCGCCGCGATGAAGACATCGCCGCCCTCGGCCAGGCGGGCTTTCGTGGCGTGCTGCTGGACGTCAACGACGAGCCCGCCGTCGAACGCCTCGCCGAGCAGGTGCTGCGTGAGGTCGGAGGACTCGACGTACTGATCAACAACGCCGGCTACGGTGCCATGGGTCCGTTGCTCGACGGCGGCAGCCAGGCGATCCGCAAACAGTTCGAAACCAACGTGTTCGCCGTGGTCGGCGTGACCCGCGCACTGTTCCCGGCGCTGCGCGCGCGACGTGGGCTGGTGGTGAATATCGGCAGCGTGTCCGGCGTGCTCGTCACGCCGTTCGCCGGCGCGTACTGCGCATCGAAAGCCGCCGTGCATGCCCTGAACGACGCACTGCGCCTGGAGCTGGCTCCGTTCGGCATCGAGGTGATGGAAGTGCAGCCCGGCGCCATTGCCTCCAATTTCGGCGCCAACGCCAGCCGCGAGATGGCCGCCGTGGTCAGCGAGGATTCCGCCTGGTGGCCATTGCGTAAATTCATCCAGGCACGCGCCGCCGCGTCCCAGGACAAGCCCACGCCGGCCAGCGACTTTGCGCGCGAGCTGCTGGCCGCCGCGCAGAAATCCCCGCGCCCGCGCCTGGTACGCATCGGTAACGGTAGCCGCGCCCTGCCGCTGCTCTCGCGCTGGCTGCCCACCGGCCTGCTGGACAAGGTGCTGAAGAAACGCTTCGGCCTCGACGGGCAACTCTGATGGCTTATCAGGTCCGCTACCTCGCCCTGGCCGGCATCCTCGCCGCCTTTTTCCTCAACGTAGTGGCGCGAGGACTGTTGCGGGTTGGCGGCGTGCCGGCAACGTTACTGGTGGCAGCCGTGATCGCCGCCGCCATGGCCTTCTGGTTCGCTCGCCGGCACAAGCGGCTGGCGGAGACTGGCGAACGTTGGCGACTGATCGCCCTGTATGGCGGCAGCCTGGCAGTGCTGTACGCCATCCTGGTCGGTATGGCGGCATGGAAAAACACCCCGAGCCCGGCGGCCCTGCTGATCTACGCACTGAACTACCTGTGCTATCCCCTGTGCGTCTGGTGGTTCTTCCGCCCCAACGTGCTGGTGCGTTTCCTGCCAAGCGGATCACGCTGACACCGCTTCACGCTTTCTTCACCCCGATTTCATCAGGGCGCAACTCGAACCCGCCTACCCTGGCGCCACCTTCGAGGAGTGCCCATGTCCCTGTCCCATATCCTTCGTGGCGCCATCGCCGCCACCCTGCTGACCTTCGGCTCGCTCGCCCTGGCCGCCGGCGAAACACCGGCCGACTGGGCCAAGCCAGTGGACAAGTCGTTCAATCTCTACCAGATGTCGCCAACCCTCTACCGCAGCGCTCTGCCCGGCACGGCCAACCTGCCCGAGCTGGAACGCCTGAAGGTGAAGACCGTGGTGAGCTTCATCAAGGACGACGACCGTGAGTGGATTGGCCAGCAGCCTCTCGACGTCGTCAGCTACCCCACCCATGCCGACCGCGTGGACGATGCCGATGTCCTCAAGGTCCTGCGCATCCTGCAAAGTGCCGAGCAGAATGGCCCGGTGCTGATGCACTGCAAGCACGGGCGTGACCGCACCGGCCTGTTCGCCGCCATGTACCGCACGGTGATCCAGGGTTGGAGCAAGGAAGACGCGCTGAAGGAAATGACCCAGGGTGGCTTCGGTACCGAGGACGATATGACCGACGCCATCGCCTACGTGCAGAAAGCCGATATCGGCAAGCTGCAACAGGCCCTGGCCAGCGGCGCATGCAGCACCTCCGCCCTCGCCGGCTGCCAGCTCAAGGGCTGGCTGGCCGACACCTTCGGTGAGAGCCGGCCGCCTCATCCGGCGCACTGAAGCGCAGCCGAAACATCGAGAGTGCGGTAGCTTATCCGCACTCTCACCGTTTCACAGGCTCGCCATGACCGCTTCCCGCTTCAGCGCCGTTACCCACACCCGCTACATCGACCACGCCGGACTCGACGCCTTCTGCGCCGACTACGACGGCTACCTGCTCGATCTCTGGGGTGTGCTGATCGACGGTGTGGACGTCTTTCCCGGTGCCCTGGACTGGCTCGCCCGCCGCGCCGCCGAAGGCAAGCCGGTATGGTTCCTCAGCAACGCATCACGCAGCGTCCCGGAGATGGCCGACACCCTGGTGCGCCTGGGCGTATCCCGCGAGCTGTTCGCCGGCATCACCACCTCCGGCCAACTGGCCATCGACGCCTTCACCCACGAGCGCGAGTTCCAGCGCGGCGGCATCTTCACCGTCGGCGTGGGCGATGCGCTGACCACCTGGCCGGTGGAGATTCGCGAGCGCTTCTGCGACGACATCCATGCCGCCTCGATGATCCTCGGCGTCGGCAGCTTCCCACAGGACGAACTGGAGGAGCGCTTCGCCCCGCTGCGCGGCGCCACCGACAAACCCTTCCTCTGCGCAAACCCGGACCGCGTGGTGGTCTCCGGCGGCAAGACGGTGTTCGGCGCCGGGCGCCTGGCCGAAGCCTTCGCCGAGGAAGGCGGCAGCGTGCACTGGTACGGCAAGCCCGACCCTTCCGCGTTCCGCATCGCCCAGCGGCAGCTGGAAGCCCGCGGCGCGCAGCGCATCCTCTTCGTCGGCGACTCGTTGGTGACCGACGTGCCCGGCGCCCTCGCCGCGCGCATCGACACCCTCTGGCTCGCCGCCACAGGTATCCACCGCCAGGCGCTGGGCGTGCCGTTCAACGGGGCACTCGACCCGGAAAAAACCAACGCCCTGCTCGACGGCTATCCAGTTCGTCCGCACTTTGCCGCACCCGGGTTGGTCTGACATCAGGACTCCCCCCCTGAAAGCGACCGCGACATGAACGAGCTGATAGACCTGCTGCAATGGCCAGCCATGCTGGTCACCGTCCTCGCCGCCTGGCTGGTCGGCTCGCGCGACCGCCGGCGCCGCAAGATCGGCTTCTGGGTGTTCCTCGGCAGCAACGCGCTGTGGATCGCCTGGGGCCTACCCGCCCACGCCTACGCGCTGGTGCTGCTGCAGTTGTGCCTGGCAGCGATGAACATTCGCGGGAGCTACAAGAACCGGCAGCAGAACGACGGATGACGGCATGAGCCGAAGTCTCCGATAACCGCTTGGGAAGCACGCCACTGTTCGCTCCCGACGCCGATTGATCGAATGCGCCACCTCATTCAAGGCGCTTAGACCGATGGCACTCCCACCCAGACTCTTTTCAGGCCTTCGTCCACTTGACCGCAAGGGTGCGCTACGCGACGCGCTGGCGGGCGTGTCCCTGGCGGCGATGGATATTCCGCAACTGCTCGGCTACGCGCGCATTGCCGGCATGCCCGCCATTACCGGCCTCTACACGGCGCTGCTGCCACTGCTGGCATTCGCCTTCTTCGGCGCATCGCGGCACCTGGTGGTCGCCGCCGACTCGGCCACGGCCACCATCTTTTCCGGTCACCTTGCCGGCCTCGCGGCCATCGGTAGCCCGCGCTACATCGCCCTGGCCGGAACTGTCGCGCTGCTGACAGCGGCAATGTTGCTGATCGCCAGGCTGCTGCGCCTGGGCTTTCTCGCCGATTTCCTGTCACGCACGGCGCTGACCGGTTTCCTGGTGGGTGTCGGCCTGCAGGTCGCCCTGGCGATGTGCGGCGACATGCTCGGCCTCACGGTTCCCGCCACGAGCTCGGCCGAGAAGGCGCTGTACCTTGCCGGCCACCTGCACCAGACGGACCTGCCCACCGCTGCGCTGGCGCTTTTGCTGATTGTCGTGCTGCTCGCGGCGAAACGCTGGCTGCCACGCTGGCCGATTCCCCTGCTGGCCCTGGTCGGTTGTATCGCCGCCAGCGCCGCGTTCGACTTCGCCGGACACGGCATCAGCGTGCTCGGCCCCATCGCAGGGGGCCTGCCCAGCCTCGCGCTGCCGGCGCTGGACTGGCGCGATATCAGCGAACTGCTGCCCATCGCCGGCGCCTGTTTCATCATGATCATCGCGCAGAGCTCGGCTGCCGCCAGGGTCTACGCCAACCGCTACCACGAGCGGGACGACGAGAACGCCAACATCCTCGGCCTGGCCGCCGCCAACGTCGCGGCGAGCCTGAGCGGCGCCTTCGTGGTCAACGGCAGCCCGACCCAGACGGCCATCGCCGAGCAGGCCGGTTCCCGCAGCCAGGTGGCCCAGCTGGTGTTCGCACTGGTGGTGGGCGTGGTGGCGCTGTTTCTCTGCCAGTGGCTGCAATACCTGCCGCACTGCGTGCTGGCCGCCGTGGTCTTCACCATTGCCATCGGCCTGATCGACGTGAAGACGCTGCTGGCCATGCGCACGGAAAGCCCTTCGGAATTCCGCACGGCCCTGCTCACGTCGGCCATCGTGCTGCTGGTGGGCGTCGAGCAGGGCATCCTGCTCGCCATGGCGCTGTCGCTGGCCCATCACGTACGCCGCAGCTACCGTCCGCATACCCTGATGCTGGAGCCGGACGCCGACGGCCGCTGGATGCCGGTGCCGGTGCAACCGGGCAAGCAGACGGCGGCGGGGCTGATTGTCTTCCGCTTCGGCGCCGACCTGTTCTACGCCAACGATACGTACTTCACCCAGCAAGTGATGGGTCTGGTCGACATGGCGCCAGCGGGCCTGCGCTGGTTCGTGGTGGACGCCGGCGCCATCACCGGGCTGGACTACTCCGCGGCGCGCTCCCTGACGGACCTCTGCGAACGCCTGCGCAAGCGTGGTGTGACCCTGGTCATCGGTCGCGCCAACCGCTACCTGCGCGCCGACATGGAACGCCACAACGTGGCACGGGTCATCGGCCGCAAGAACATTCTCGCGACCCTGCACCGCGCGCTCGCGGTCGCCGGTGTCGGCGCGGAGCCGGCGGAAGCTGGCGTGGTGTGAGTCCCGGAGGGGAAATGAAAACGGGAGCCGAAGCTCCCGTTTCTCTTACTGCGCCGCAGCCGCTCCGTCCGAGCGCTCCGCACCGCGCGTCTCCGGATTGACGATCACGGTGGCGGTGATGCCTGCCGCCAGCAGCACGCCGTCCGGCACTTCGTCGATATGGATGCGCACCGGCACGCGCTGGGCCAGGCGCACCCAGTTGAAGGTCGGGTTGACGTCGGCCACCAGCTCGCGGCTCTCGGGGTTGTCGCGGTCGTAAATGGCGCGGGCGATGCTCTCGACGTGGCCCTTCAGGCGCTCGCCGCTCATCAGTTGCAGCTCGGCCGGGTCGCCGACGCGGATGTGCGGCAGCTTGGTCTCTTCGAAGTAGCCGTAGATCCAGTAGGAGTTCTCGTCAACTACCGCCATCTTCGCCTCGCCGACGCGGGCGTAGTCGCCACGGTGCACGTTGAGGTTGGTCACGTAGCCGTCCGCCGAGGCGCGCACCTGGGTGCGCTCCAGGTTCAGCTTGGCAGCGTCCAGCGCGGCCAGGGCCTGCTGGTAGTCGGCCTCGGAGGCGGCGGCGGTGTTGCTGGCGTCGTCCAGGCTCTCGCGGGAAACCACTTCCTCGTCCATGGCGCGGCGGCGCTTGGCGTTGAGCTGGCGCATCTGCAGGGTGGCCTTGCGCGAGGCGACCAGGGCTTCGGCCTGCTTCACGGCGATCTGGTAATGGTCCGGGTCGATCTGCATCAGCAGGTCGCCTTTCTTCACCTGCTGGTTGTCGCGCACCGGTACGTCGACCACCACGCCGGAGACGTCGGCGGCGACGTTGATGATATCGGCGCGCACCCGGCCGTCGCGGGTCCAGGGCGTATCCATGTAGTTCACCCAGAGGGCGCGGCCGATCAACGCGGCGACCGCCAGGATGATCAGGGTCGCCAGCAGGCTGATGATGGATTTGAGAGTCATGGGTGCACGCTCGTTACTTATAGATAGTGAGGGACAGCCCGCCGAACAGGCAGGCGAACAGGCACACGCGGAACAGCGCCGGGTGCCAGGTGTAGCGGTACAGGCCGACGGAAGCGAGGATGCGGTCGATGCCCCAGCAGATCACCGCGGCAACGAGGAACATCAGGGTCAGGGTCGGCATGTAGACCCCGTGGAACGCGATCTCGCGGGGCAGGTCAGGCAACATGGGTGGTTCTTCCAGAAGAGGTTTCGCCATCGCGCAGCGGCGACTGCGGGTCGAGCAGGCTGCTGCGGATGAAATGCAGGTAGCTGAGCACGCGGCGCAGCGGCGAGCTTTCGAAGTCCGGCGCGCGCGGCTCATCGGTGGTCTTCACGCAATCGATGGCCTGTTCCACGGCGGCCAGGGCGCGCTCGCGGTTGGCCTCGCAGGGTTTGACGAACAGACGGATCAGCGCGCGGCCCATGGCGCGGATCGACTGCCGCCAGGGCGTCGATTCGGCATAGCAGGGCTCGCTCGGCAGGCTCTCCTGCTCGACGCGCAGCTCGATGATCGAATGGCCGATCTCCAGCACCACGAAGGTCCAGCGCAGCAGGCGGCGCTGCATCTGCGGGCTACGCGCGGCCACGCCGTAGGCCTGGTTGAGCAGGTCGCGGGTACCGCTCTCGAAGGACGAGACGAGGCCGTCGAGCTTGCCGCTGATGGCTTCCACCACGCGCAGGCGCAGGTCCTTCTCCAGGCGACGCCACAGCCAGGCGCTGGTGGGCGGCATGATCACTGCGGCGACTACCGCGGCAAGGCTCTGCGACAGCACCAGGGCGATGTACTCGTTGAGCATGCGGCCCGGATCGTAGACGGTGAGGTTCGCCGGGATCGCGCCGAAGCTGAAGAACACCAGCAGGCCCAGGCCGTAGCCGGCGTACTTGGGCTTGATCGAGAAGAACGCGCCCACCGCGAACACCGGCGCCAGGGCGAAGGCCAGCAGGGCGAAGCCGTCCAGGTGCGGGAACACGAAGAAGGTTTCCGAGAAGCCGAGGATCGCCGCGAAGAAGGTACCCACGGCCATCTGCATGGCCATTTTCGCCGGGTCCGGCGCGGCCGAGACCAGCGCGGCGACGGCGGCGGCGTTGAGTACGAAGGTGCTGCCGCTGGGCCAGGCGGTCTCGATCCAGAACAGGCCGAACACCAGCACCATCAGCGCGGTGCGCCCGCCGGCCACCA
This sequence comes from Pseudomonas sp. PDNC002, assembly GCF_016919445.1. Lineage (NCBI taxonomy): Bacteria > Pseudomonadati > Pseudomonadota > Gammaproteobacteria > Pseudomonadales > Pseudomonadaceae > Pseudomonas > Pseudomonas sp. PDNC002. The sequence continues at coordinate 6,103,245 of NZ_CP070356.1, forward strand.
GCGAGGCGACCAGGTTGGCCTTGGGCGAGAAGCCGTGCTTCCAGTTCTCCCGCTCGTGCTTGTGCGCGGCCAGGGAAGCGTGGGTCAGGGCGTAGTTGTAGAGGTCGTCGGCCAGGCGGTAGAGCAACTCGCCGGCGGTGTTGTAGTCCAGCAGCGCGGCAGGATGATCCTGCTCGTCCAGCAGCTGCGCGCGGCCGGAGCGGATGCACTGCATCATCCGCGTGCGGTGGCTTTCCAGCTGTGTGGCAAGGCGCTCGGCGTCGCGGTCGGTAACCGACTGGCCGCGCCACGGGGCAAGTACCTTGGCCAGTTCATCCAGGCACGGCTGCAACGCACGCAACACGGCATCGGCTTCCTGCACGCGCAGGCGCGAGAGCAATTGGTGCAGCGCGTGGTAGCGGGTGGTGAGGACCATGAACTCGTTGTTCAGGCGCGACAGGCGGCCCGAACGCAGACGCATGTGCGGGTCTTCGAAACGGGTGACGCTGCGCAGCGCTTCCAGGCCCACGGCCTGGGAAGCGAAGGCCACGTTGGACGCCTCGAACTTGCCGCGATCGCCGCCACCGAGGTTGTCCAGCACGAAGCCGGCAAAGGCGCCGAAACGCTGGTACAGCGCGCTGCGCATGGCGGTGCTGGAGGTCTGCGGGAACAGCGTGGCACTGATCACCATGGAGCAGAGGATGCCCAGGCTGATTTCCAGCACCCGCCAGATGGCCGACATGAACGCGGCCTCCGGATGCAGGGTGGCGGGCAGGCCGATCAGCGTGGCGGTGTAGCCGGCGAGGACGCAGGCGTAGGAGCGGAAGTCGCGGTAGCGCGCGGCGCCGACGGTGCACAGGCCGATCCACAGTGCGGAGACCAGCAGGAACAGCTCGCGCTGCTGGGCGAAGATCGCGATCAGCGCGACCATCACGGTCAGCCCGACCACGCTGCCGAGAATCCGGTAGAAGCTCTTGGCGAACACCTGTCCGCTTTGCGGCTGCATGACGATGAACACGGTGATGGTCGCCGTGCTCGGCTGCGGCAGTTCCAGGCGCATCGCCAGCCACAGGGTCAGCAGCGAGGCGAGCAGCACCTTGGCGATGTACACCCAGGTGACGCCGTCGCTGCGGCCCCACTCCAGCAGCGCGCGGCGCAGGGCGTCGAGCGGCGCTGGATGAGCGCTGTAGTCGTTCGCCGCCATCTCAGCGCTCGCTGACCGCGCGGACGTCGACGGTCTCGGGGACCATCTTCTGTTCTCTCGGGCCTTCCTGCTTGTCCATCAGGCCACCACCGAGGGCGACGACCAGGCCGGCATGGGTGGCCAGGCGCGCGGCGCGCACCTGCTGCTCCACCAGTTGCTGCTGGAACAGGCGGGTCTGCGCATTGAGCACGTTGAGGTAATCGGTCAGGCCGCCACGGTAGGCCTTGGTGGCGATGTCGTAGGTGCGCTGGGCCGAGGCCACGGACTTCTCGGCAAAGCCCTGTTGCAGCTCCATGGAGTGCATGCGGATCAGGTGATCGGAGATGCCCTTGAGCGCATTGATCAGCGTCTGGTTGTACTGCGCCACGGCAGCGTCGTAGCCGGCGGATTCCTGGCTCAGCTGCGAGCGGCGGCGACCGCCGTCGAAGATCGGCAGGGAGATGGCCGGGCCGACGCCGTAGGTGAATTTCTCGGCATTGAGGAATTCCAGCATGCCGCCGCCGACCGCGCTGTAGCCGATGCTCGCGACCAGGTCGACGTTGGGATAGAACTCGGCGCGCGCGACGTCCACGCCCTTGGCCTGCGCTGCGACTTTCCAGCGGCTGGCGACCACGTCCGGGCGATGGCCGAGCAGTTCCATCGGCAGCTTACTGGGCAGGCCGGGGCCTTCGGCGAGCTTGAGGCTCGGGCGCTTGATCGAGGCGCCGGCGCCGGGGCCTTTGCCGGCCAGGGCGGCAATTTGGTTACGGGTCAGCTGGATTTCCTCGTCGACCGCTTCGATCTTGCGCTCGGTTTCCGGCAGCGGGACTTCCGCCTGGCTGACTTCGAAATGCGTGCCGATGCCGCCATCGAGGCGGCGCTGGGCCAGGGCGAGGATGCCCTGCTGCTGTTGCAGCATGGCCTTGCCGATGTCCAGCTCGGCGTATTGCAGCGACAGCTGGATGTAGGCGCGGACGATGTTGCTCTCCAGCTCCAGCTGGGCCACGCGGGCCTCGGCGGCGGTCATCTTGGCGATATCGACGTAGCGCTCGGTGTTGCTGCGCTCGCGGCCCCAGAGATCGAGCGAATAGCTCAGGCCCAGGGCGGCGTTGTTGTTCCAGGTGGTGGTGTCGGCCAGTTCGCCCGGACCGTAGAAATAGTCGGTCGGCCAGCGGTGGCGGGTCAGCGAGGCGTCGCCGCTGATCTGCGGCGACTCGGCGGACTCGGCTACGCCGGCCATGGCCATGGCCATGCGCACCCGCGCCTCGGCCTGGGCCAGGGTCGGGCTGCCGTCCAGCGCGGTCTGCACCCAGCTATTCAACTGCGGATCACCATAGGCGCGCCACCACTGCTCGGCGGGCCAGCCAGCTTCCTGGTTGGCGTGCGCGATGGCGGCGTCGGTGGCCAGCTCGGTGTCGCCCATGCGCTGTTCCTGCGGGGCGATGCCGTTGGTGCTGATACATCCGGCGATTGTTGAAAAAATGACAAAGGAGCCGACGAACGTCAGTCCTTTCACGAGGTGACGCGACACGGTGGAGGTCCTGGAAGTGGTCTAGCTTTTCAGCGTGGGGCTTTTAAGCGTGGAGAGCCGGCAAAGCCAGTTGCGGCGATTGAATTCTAGGGACGGGAAAGGGAACGGATAAGCCGGCTGTTTTGTGATTGTTTATTACCGATAATGAAACAATGTGTGTCGTCATCCATGTGACAATAGACCGCTCCCGCTCTGCTCCGGGCATTGCCACCCATCAAGGACATGCCGCCGGCGACCACGTATCGCTTCATTGGCGTCGCCGCTCGGGGCAGATGCCCCACTGACGAGGCCTCAATGGACACACTGCAGACCATGCGTGCGTTCGCCTGTGTCGCGGAAACCGGCAGTTTCACCGCCGCCGCGCAACAGCTGAACACCACCACCGCCTACGTATCCCGGGCGGTCGCCAACCTGGAATCGCACCTGCGGACCCGCCTGCTCAACCGCACCACCCGGCGCATCGCACTGACCGAAGCCGGCCAGCGCTACCTGCTGCGCTGCGAACAGATCCTCGCCTATGTCGAAGAGGCCGAAGCCGAGGCCAGCGACGCCCATGCCCGCCCCGCCGGCCGCCTGCGCGTGCACTCGATGACCGGCATCGGCCAGCACTACGTGATCCGCGCCATCGCCAACTATCGCCAGTTGCACCCGGACGTGACCTTCGAGCTGACCATGGCCAACCGCGTGCCCGATCTGCTCGACGAAGGCTTCGACGTGGCCATCGTGGTCGCCTCGGAGTTGCCCGATTCGGGCCTGGTGTCCCAGCGCATCGGCGAGACCTACAGCATCCTCTGCGCCTCGCCCGATTACCTGGCCCGGCGCGGCACACCGAAAACCCCCACCGAACTGATGGAGCACGACTGCCTGCGCCTGATCAGCCCGGTGCTGCCGCTGGACAAGTGGCTGTTCGACGGCCCCAACGGCCAGGAGATGATCACCCTCGGCCCTTCGCCGTTCCAGGTAAACGTCGGCGACGCCATGACCGAAGCCATCGGCTCGGGCATGGGTATCAGCGCCCTGCCCGTCTACTCGGCCATCGATGGCCTGCGCGACGGCTCGCTGGTGCGCGTGCTGCCGCACTACAAGCTGCAGATTCTCAATGTCTATGCCCTGTACCCCTCGCGGCAGTACCTGGATGCGAAGATCAAGACGTGGGTCGCGTACCTGCGCGAAAACCTCCCCGGCGTGCTCCAGGCCGATGGCGCCGGCCTGGCCGATATGGGACGCTGATCGCCCTTTTTCGCCGTGTTTCGCGGGCAAGCTCACTGTGTAACTCCCTACCCCGGTGTCAGTGAGCTTGCCCGCGAACCCATCTTTCTCGCCCCTCCGAAGTTTCCTGCGCCTGTTCCTCCGCCTGTGGGAGCGAGCTTGCTCGCGAACAGATTCCCCGGTGGCTCCGGCAGTACGCGGTTCGCGAGCAAGCTCGCTCCTACGAAGAGCCACGTTCGATAATCGCCCGCCGCGCACGCAAGCCTTGCGCCGCTCTGGTCCGGCGATGGTAGGGTTAACCCCCTTCATCCCCTCAGCCGTCCGAGCGCCATGAAAAAGAACGTCTTCGTCTTCAGCCGCCTTGCCCCGGAACACCTCGACCGCCTGCGCAGCCAGTTCAATGTCACCGTGCTCGATCCCAAGCAGGGCGACGTCGACGCGCAGCTTGCCGCGGCCCTGCCGGAAACCCACGGCATGATCGGCGTGGGTCGTCCGCTGGGCGAGAAGCAACTGGCCCAGGCCACGCAGCTGGAAGTCATCTCCAGCGTCTCGGTGGGCTACGACAACTACGACCTGAACTACCTGAACCAGCGCGGCATCCCGCTGACCAACACGCCGGACGTGCTCACCGAAACCACCGCCGACCTCGGCTTCGCCCTGATCATGGCCGCCGCCCGGCGCACCGCCGAACTGGACGCCTGGACCAAGGCCGGCCAGTGGAAGCGCACCGTGGACGCCCAGCACTTCGGCGTCGATGTGCACGGCAAGAAGCTCGGCATCCTCGGTCTGGGCCGCATCGGCGCGGCCATCGCCCGGCGCGGCCGTTTCGGCTTCAACATGGACATCCTCTACCACGGCAACAGCCGCAAGCCGGAGCTGGAACAGGACCTGGGCGCGCGCTTCTGCGGCTTCGAGGAGTTGCTCGGTGAAGCGGACTTCGTCTGCGTGGTGGTGCCGCTGTCGGAGAAGACCCGCAAGCTGATCGGCAAGCGCGAGCTGGAGCTGATGAAGCCCACCGGCATCCTGGTGAATATCGCCCGTGGCCAGGTGATCGACGAAGCCGCGCTGGTGGAGGCGTTGCAGGAGAAGCGCATCCTCGCCGCCGGCCTGGACGTCTACGAAAAGGAACCGCTGGCCGAATCGCCGCTGTTCGCCCTGCCCAACGCCGTGACCCTGCCGCACATCGGCTCCGCGACCCACGAAACCCGCCAGGCCATGGCCGAGTGCGCGCTGGACAACTTCGAAGCCGCCCTGCGTGGCGAACGACCGAAGAACCTGGTCAACCCGCAGACGTGGAAGGCCTGATCGCGAGACGCTTTCCGTACGACATTCGTTCTCCGACAAGTCTGTGCCTGAGCTTTCCCCCTCTCCCCCGCCCTCTCCCTGAAGGGAGAGGGAGCCGTTCGGCGTTGCCGGTCAGCTCAGTGTTTCGCTTGCTGCCTTACAGTCCCCTCTCCCTTCGGAGCGGGGCGCGCAGCCAGGGTTAGGGAGAGGGCTGCCCTCAAACGCTGGAGTCTCCCACGAGCTCCGCTCACGCGCGCGCTGGCTGCAACATCGGCTTGGGCTTGCGGAACACCAGTACGTTGCCGGCCATCACCAGCACCAGCCCGGCCAATGCCGGCAGGCTCCACTGATATCCCTCGGCGAAGGCCGAGACGTTCAGCGCCACCACGGGGAACAGCACGGTGCAATAGGCCGCGCGTTCCGGCCCCATGCGCCCGACCAGTGTCAGGTAGGCGGTAAAGCCGATCACCGAGCCGGGAATCGCCAGGTACAGCAGCGACCAGACGTACTGCGGGCTGCTGTCGAAGGTCAGCGGCACACCTTGCACCAGGCAGATGCCCAGCAGGATCAGCGAGCCATAGAGCATGCCCCAGGCGTTGGTCGACAGCGGCCGCAACCCGGCCTTCTGCTGCAGGCTGGAAAGTAGATTGCCCGCCGAGAAACACAGCGTTCCCAGCAGCGCCAGGCCCAGGCCGTAGAAGGTTTCCGGCGTCGCCTGGTGCCCGGACAGCTCCGGCCAGAACAGCAGCGCCAGCCCCGCCAGGCCGAAGGCGCCGCCGCCGAGCACGTTGGGCGCAATGCGCTGGCCGAAGAAGATTCGCGCGTTCAGCGCATTCCACAGAGTCGCGGTGGAGAAGACCACGGCAACCAGCCCACTGGGGATCCACTGGCTGGCGGTGTAGAAACACAGGAAGTTCACGCAGAACAGGCACAGCCCCTGGGCGAAGCAGATCGCCTGGCCGCGTCGGCCCAGCGGCTGCAGGCGCCGCGACACCAGCAGCAGGGCGAATAGCACTAGCGCCGCCAGGCTGAAACGGTAGGCGATGGACAGGGGAATGGCGACCACGCCGACCTGCAGCTTGATGGCGATCCAGGTGGTGCCCCAGATGAGCACCGTGAGCAGGTAGAGCGAGAGATTCATGGTGATCTCCGGATGATTGGAGAAACAGTCTCCCGCCGGGCTCCGGCGCCGGCTTGCAGATTCTTGCGCTTATTGCGACAACCGGGCTGGCAGCGCGCGTCCGCGCGGGTAGAGTGAAGGCAGCAGAGGAACGCCCATGTCATCCATTTTGCAGCTCGAAGTCTTCCAGTCGATGAACGCCTCGCCCAACGCCCGCCTGGAGCGTTGCGCGGAGCTGGGCGACGGGCTGTCCGCGGCGATCTGGAGCAACAGCCACGATGCCCGCGACTACCATGCGCCCAGCCACCACACGCTGTCCTGCTACCTCAACGATGGCACCGGCACCTTCCGCCGCGATGCACCGGGCAAGAAAGGCTCGCCCGACAAGTTATGCGTGATGCCGGCCGGCGCCGAGTCGGCGTGGATCGTCAACGGCAACATCCGCCTGGCCCACCTCTATATCGGCCAGGAACAGTTCGCCCTGGGCTGCATCCGCCTGCTCGACCGCGAGCCACGCGAACTGCAACTGCACGAGCGCACCTTCCTCGATGATCCACAACAGGCCGCGCGCTTCCGCCAACTGGTGAAGCTGGACTGGCACGAGCCGGGCGAACGTATCCGCACCAGCACGCTGGCCCACGACCTGATCGATCATCTGTTGCTCAACCAGGTCGGGATGCGCGAAGGGCTTCGATTGAAGGGCGGACTGGCCCCGGCGATGCGCCGGCGGATCGCCGACTACATCGAGCAGCGCCTCGACCAGCCGCTATCGCTGGGTGAGCTGGCGATGCAGACGGCACTGTCGGAATACCACTTCGCGCGGATGTTCCGCGAAAGCTTCGGCATGCCACCGCATCAATATGTGTTGGCCCGCCGCGTGGCCCTGGCGCAACGCCTGTTGCGCGACACCCGCCAACCGCTCAGCCAGGTGGCCCTGGCCTGCGGCTTCTCCAGTGCCAGCCACTTCGCCAATCGCTTCCGTTCGGTGGTGGGCGGGACGCCGGGGGAGTATCGGGCGGCGTTCGAGCCGTAAGTATTCGGCATCAGCCGAAAACGGCTACGACACCGCCGATCACCGGCATCGCCGCCGCCGTCGGCAACGTCCAGCGCGGCCTCCAGGCCAGCAGCAGGACCAGCATGGCACCCGCGATCATTAACAGGCACGCCCAATAGACGATACCCAATTCAACGCCGATGACACGGATCGCATAGGCCAGCGCCAGAACCCCATCCACCAACGCCACGCCCCGTAGTAACCGCACGCGGGAATCAGAAGGCGCGCTGCCGAACAGATCGCGGTGATGACGGGAAAGGGAAAGACAGGCTGCCACCAGCGCCAGCAGGTTGAGTCCGAACACCAGCAGCATCAGGCGTACTCCTCGGCACGATTGCGCCGCACACGCGCAGGTTGAGCATGCTCCCGCCCCAGGCGCCAGGCCAGGAAGGCGCAGAAGGCGCCAATCAGCAGCAAGCCGAGGTCGATACCCGCCATCAGCCAGTCACCTTCGGCGAGCCGGGTGCTCAGCCGGCCGGGTTGTGGCCCGAACTGCCCCAGCACCGGCAACAGCATCGCCAGCGCGGCCAACACGCCGAACTGTTCGCGGGCCATGGCGCGGCTGCCACGACGCCACAGGGCGTGGATCAGCGCCAGCAGCCAGATCACCACGAAGGCGGTCGCCTCATAACGCGTGCGCAGGAGCATGTCGGGCGGCAGCAGGCGCGAGGTGGCCAGCAGCCCGAGCGAAGCGATCGGCAGGCCGCCACACACCGCGCCATTGAGGATGCGCACCAGCGGCACGCCACGGTGGCCGCGTGCCTCGCGCTTGCTCACCCAGACCTGCAGGCCGCCGAAGACCATCACGCAGCCGACGAGGCCGAGGACGAAATACATCACCCGCAGCAGGTCGTTGCCGAACTGCGCCATGTGCAGGCCGGTCAGCCAGCCGTAGGTGCGGTAGCCCGGCTTGTAGGGCTTCTGCACGTGCAGCAGCGCGCCGGTGCCGGAGTCGAAGGACACGGTGCGCTGGTCGTTGACCATGCCCTTGTCCACCGCCTTGCGAATCTGCACCATCGCTGCGGCATCGTTGGGATGCTCGATGTTGATCCAGCCGACCTGGCCGTCGTCGCCCCAGGCCTGGCGGGCCTTGAGGATCATGTTGTCGATGGACTTCGGCGCCTTGGCCGGCTTGCCCAGTTCCTCGCGGTCGAAGGCACCCTGGACGTCATGGAAGAAATGCTCCATGTCGTTCTTGTAGGCCACCTTGATGCCGGCAGTCATATAGAAGGTGATGAAGATCGCCAGGCCCGTGTAGGCCATCAGCAGATGGAACGGCAGGCCGAGCACGCCGAGCACGTTGTGCGCATCCAGCCAGGCGCGTTGCTTCGCCGCCTTGGGGCGCAGGGTGAAGAAATCCTTGAAGATGCGCCGGTGAACGATCACGCCGCTGACCAGCGCCACCAGCATGAACACGCCGGCCACGCCGACCACGTAGAGGCCGATCATGCCGCCGTGCAGTTCGTAGTGCAGCTCGAAGAAGAAGTTGCCGCCGACGGTCTTGGGCAGCACCTCGCCGCTCTGCGCATCCACCAGGAACGACTGGAACTCGCTGAAGTCGGCTGGCTCCCAGCCGGCGGTCCAATACGGCATGCGCTCGCTGGGCGGATGCATCCAGTAACCGTGAGCCTTGGGCGCGCGCTCGACGATCAGATCGCGGACCTGGTCAGCGCTGACGTTCACCTGCTCCAGCTTGTGCAGTTGCGGCGTCATCCAGCGCGTGAGCTCCTTGTCGAACACCGCGACGGTGCCCGAGAACAGCACGACGAAGAGAATCCAGCTGACCAGCAGCCCGCTCCAGGTGTGCAGCCCGGACATGGATTGACGCAGGCTCATGGGCGCCCCCCGAAACCGCCCGGCAGGAAGGCCGCGAGGCCCAGCACGACGCTCAGCGCCACCGGCACGCAGACGGCGCGCCAAGGGCTGCGCGCAGCAAAGGCGTAGATGATCGCCGCCACCCAGACGATGAAGCAGGCCAGACTGGCGAAAGAAACGCGGTCGGGACGAGACAGCGGCAGATAGACACTGAGGAAGGCGGTGGCCGTGTAGGCCAGGGCGTAACCGCCCACGACGGCACTGAGGATGCGGGCAGTCACGCTGATGGCAGTTTGGGCGGTCATGCGACGAGCCTTGGGAACGGCCGGCTCGGGAAGGGTGCGCACATGCTTGGAGATACCCTGGCGGAGCCCGCGCAAGGCGCGGGCGAACGAATGAAAGCCAGGATTATATGATATTGCTTCTCAATTGAAAGAACTCACGCCCGTCCCCCGTCGCAGTCCGTCGCGGAAATTCGTTGCACGGTATAACCACCGGATACGTCCATGGCGCGCAGCAAGGCCCCCATCGCCCGGTCGGCGTCGGTCAGCAGGCCATCGGGTGGTGTGTCTCGCAGGAGTCGCGACCGTCCTGCGGTCAGCTCCACGGCGGCAAGCACCTCGCCCTGTTCGAACAGGTATTCATAGATCAGCAGGTAGTCCGTGCCGGGCAGATCCTTGAAGTTGGCAACCCGCCGCAGCACGTTGACAGCACCGATCACCCAGTCGCAGCTCTCGGCGAACTCCAGCACCGCCAGCGTCCATGTCTGCGTCCGTTCATCGTAGTCATTGCGAGCGGGTGAACGCCGGTGGTCTCGCCAGCCGGTGATCCAGGCTTCGGCAGTGGTGCCCTGCCCCAGCTCGCAGAGTTCGTCCCAGGTGAGATCCGAGCGCCAGCGCGGATTACCGGTGAGCCAGCAGCGCAAATCGTCGAAAGATTCCGCCGATCCCGCTTCGCTGCGCAGGAACGCCTCCAGGCTGGCGCGGCTGATAGCGACCTTCAAGAACAATTGACATGGCTCCGCCATAGCACTCCTCCATTCTTATTCGCAGAAGACAGCAGCCAGGGAAGACCCGCGTTTTGGCAGGCTGCTGAAACGATAATCCTAGAGGTTCGCGCAGCCGCCGATCAGCTCTCTTGGTTGGTCCGTGAAGTCATATTTTTCCGATCAGCTTGTACAACCTTTCGATTTCCGAGAACGGACGCCCTGAGCGGCGCCACCGCGATCACCGTGCGTGAAGGGCGGCAACGCCCAGACACCAAGAGGAAAGGTTTCAGGCCAACCGCGCCCGTTCCATGGCCCGCTCCAGCCCCTGGAATACCCGTGACGACAGGCACTGGGCGACATTGAAGCGCAGAAAGCCGGCGGCACTCTGGCTCAAGCTGAACACGTTGCCCGGCGCCAGCACCAGGTTGTCCGCCAGGGCCGCGCGGGATACTTCTGCCGCGTCCAGCCCATCCGGCAGGCTGGCCCAGATGAACACCCCGCCACGCGGCTCCAACCAGGGCTGGATATCCAGGGCGCCCAGGCGCAGCAGCGTTTCGCCCATGGCATCGGCCAGGCGCCCGCGCAGGCTGTCGAGGTGGCGGCGATAGCTGCCCTTGCGCAGCAGCTCGTGGAGCATCTCGGCACTGAACGGACTGTTGCCGAAACTGGTGGCCAGCTTCAGGTCCACCAGCCGCTCGCACCATTCGGGTTTGGTGGCGATATAGCCGCAGCGCACGGACGCCGACAGGGTCTTGGAGAAGCTGCCGACCTGGATCACCCGCTCCAGCCCGTCGAAGGCCGACAGGCGTGGCGCGCTCTCGTGCTCGAAGTCGCCGAAGATGTCGTCCTCGACGATCAGCAGATCGTGGGCCTCGGCCAACTTCAGCACACGATGGGCGATCAGCGGCGAGAGCACCGCGCCAGTGGGATTGTGGAAAGCCGAGTTGGTCAGGTACAGGCGTGGCCGGTGCTGCTCCAGCAGGCTCGCCATGGCCGCCACGTCCGGCCCGTTCGGCGTATAGGGCACGCCGACGACCTGTACGCGATGGGCACGCAGCAATGCCTGGAAGTTGAAGTAGCCGGGATCGTCCACCAGCACACAATCGCCCGGTTCCAGCAGGAAGCGGCAGACCAGGTCGATGGCCTGGGTGCCGTTGTCGGTGAGCACCACCTGTTGCGCTCCCACGGGAACGCCGTAGTCGGCCAACCGGCGCGCCAGTTGCTCGCGAAGACCGGCATGCCCGTATGGGCGGCCGTATTCCAGCAGGCTCGATTGCGGCGCCCGGGCGATCTGTCTCAGCGCGCGGCGCAACTCCTCCTCCGGCAGCCAGGAGGGGGGCAGCCAGCCACAGCCGGGTTTGAGCGATGTATCGGCGGCTTCCAGCGACTGTCGGGAAATCCACAGCGGGTCGATGCTGCGGTCCAGCGCCGGGCCGACATCCGCCAGCGACAGCGGCGGCGCGTGGCCGCTGACATAGAAGCCGGAACCGCGACGGGCGGCGATGACCCCGTCGGCGGCCAGACGGTCGTAGGCTTCCACGACGGTGGTCTTGGACACCTCCAGTTGCTCGGCGAGCTGGCGGATCGACGGCAGCCGCTCACCCGGCACCAGCGCCCGCGCGGCCAGTCGCTCGCGCACATGGTGCATCACCGAATCGACTCGCGTGCTCTTTGGCCTGCCCATGCCGCCCTCGACTGTACCGGGATAATTTACGGACAGTTTGATCAGATTGTACCTGTGTGTCACTGGCCGTCCGGCGGAGGCGCGCGCATCCTCGACGCTCGATTTCCTGCTGGAAGACCCACCATGAACGGCAATCTCGCCAAGAACGGCAACCTCGGCGGCTGGCTCAGCGGCTTCCTCGGCGTCCTCATCTTCAGCGGCTCGCTGCCGGCGACGCGGGTAGCGGTGGCCGACTTCGACCCGACCTTTCTCACCCTGGCCCGCGCCAGCATCGCCGGCCTGCTGGCAGCGGCGATCCTCATCCTGCTGCGGCAGAAACTGCCGGCGCGCAAGGACCTGATCCCGCTGCTGGTGGTTGCCGGCGGCGTGGTGGTGGGCTTCCCGCTGCTCACCGCGCTGGCGCTCAAGCACGTCAACTCGGCCCACGCCATCGTCTTTGTCGGCCTGCTGCCGCTGGCCACCGCGCTGTTCGGCGTGGTGCGCGCCGGCGAGCAGCCGCGCCCGGCGTTCTGGATCTGCTCGTTGCTGGGCAGCGCGGTGGTGGCCGGATTTGCGCTGTCGCAGAGCGGCGCGGGAAACCTCACCGGCGACCTGCTGATGCTCGCGGCCGTCGCGGTCTGCGGCCTGGGCTACGCCGAAGGCGGGCGCATCGCCCGTCACCTGGGCAGCTGGCAGGTGATCTGCTGGGTGTTGGTGCTGTCCCTGCCGCTGATGCTGCCCCTGGCGCTGTACACCCAACCGGACACCTTCACCGGCGCCAGTTGGCCGGCCTGGCTGAGCCTGGGCTACGTCTCGCTGTTCAGCATGCTGATCGGCTTCTTCTTCTGGTATCACGGCCTGGCCACTGGCGGCATCGCCGCGGTCGGCCAGCTCCAGCTGCTGCAACCGTTCTTCGGCCTGGCGCTGGCCGGCCTGCTGCTGCACGAGCAGATCAGCCCGTTGATGGCTGGCGCGACCGTCGCCGTGGTTCTGTGCGTGGCCGGCGCGAAACGCTTCGCCCGCTGACCGGTGGTTTCCTGGAGCCCGCTCACGCGCTGCCAACGCGCAGTTGGTCGTGAGCGGGCTCGTAAGCGTCCCGCCCGAGAAGAATCGCGGTATGATCGGGCGTTTGCGTACTCGGCTGGACTGCCGGAAGGAAACTCGGATGAAGCCACCCGCCGAATCCCCCCTGCCCACCACGGAGCAGGACGAGCTCGCGCCACGGCCGCGCCTGACCCTGGGTAGCCATGTGCACAGCGGCTTCGATCTGCGCAGCGGGCGCATGCAGAACATCTCCCGACACCGCGCCGCGCTGGCCTTCCTGTACGGCGACATGCCGGTCTCGGGCAGCGTCACCCAGCGTTCGGGCCGCGAGATCCGGGTGTTCCGCGACGACCAGATCGTCCGCGTCAGCCGCCAGCTGGAGCTGGAACACGCCTGGCGCGCCGACCTGCGCGACCTCGGCTTCAAGCCGGCGATGCGCCGTAGCGATGCGCTGGAAGACAGCGCCGGGGAAATGCACGAACTGCCCGACGATTGCGCCTGGCAGGAGTTCATGCGCGACGGGTTGCCACGGCTGCGCGAACAAGGCTGGGAAATCGACATCCGCCCCGAATTCGTCTTCGACCTCACACCAGTGGAAAACTGGTACGCCGAAATCGAGGAAACCGACGACCGCCAGTGGTTCGACCTGGAGCTGGGCATCGAGGTGGAAGGCCGCCGCATCAGCCTGCTGCCGGCGCTGATCGAACTGATCCGGCGCATGCCCGCGCTGCTCGATCCCATCGCCCTCGCCCGTCACGCCGACGACGAGCAACTGGTGCTGCGCCTGGATGCCGGGCGCAACCCGATCCATACCTGGCAGACCGCCTCCGACCGCCCGCTGCGCGTGTCCCTGCCCTTCGGCAAGCTCAAGCCGATGCTCGGCACGCTGTCGGAGTTCTACATCGGCGAACAACTGCCGGTGCGCCGCCTGCGCATGGGCGCCCCCGACGCGGCGCGGCTCACTGAGCTGGAAGAACTGCCACTGACCTGGCAGGGCGGCGAGCAGCTGCGCGAGATCGCCCACCGCCTGCGCGACTACCGCGCCCGCCCGGCGACGATCCCCGACGGCCTCAATGCCGAACTGCGCGCCTACCAGCACGAGGGCCTGAGCTGGATGCAGACCCTGCGCGAAGTCGGTGCCAGCGGCATCCTTGCCGACGACATGGGCCTGGGCAAGACACTGCAATCCCTTGCCCACGTGCTGCTGGAAAAACAGGCCGGGCGTCTGACCAGCCCGGCGCTGGTGATCATGCCCACCAGCCTGGTGCCCAACTGGCTCGACGAAGCCGAGCGCTTCACCCCCAGCCTGCGTGTACTGGCGCTGCACGGCGCCGGGCGGCGCAAGGCCTTCGCGAAGATCGAAGAGCACGACCTGATCCTCACCACCTACGCCCTGCTGCCGCGCGACGCGGAGAAGCTCGCCCAGCACGAGTATCACCTGCTGATCCTCGACGAAGCGCAGAACATCAAGAACGCCAGCACCAAGGCGGCCCAGGCCGCGCGCCACCTGCGCGCGCGCAATCGCCTGTGCCTGACCGGAACGCCGCTGGAGAATCACCTGGGCGAGCTGTGGTCGCTGTTCCACTTCCTGCTACCGGGCTGGCTGGGCGATGCCCGACAGTTCGCCGTGGATTACCGCACGCCCATCGAGCGCCACGGCGACCAGGGCCGCCTGGCGCACCTGGCCGCGCGCATCCGCCCGTTCCTGCTGCGCCGCACCAAGGAACAGGTGGCCTCGGAGCTGCCGCCCAAGAGCGAGTTCATCCAGCACATCGAACTCAGCGAGGCGCAGCGCGACCTCTACGAGACCGTGCGCCTGGCGCTGGACCGCAAGGTGCGCGACGAGATCGCCCGCCGTGGCCTGGCGCGCAGCCGCATCATCATCCTCGAGGCGCTGCTCAAGCTGCGCCAGGTGTGCTGCGACATCCGTCTGGTGAACAAGGAAGCGCCCGCTCCCACCGGCAAATCCGCCCGCGCGGTGACCTCCGGCAAGCTGGTCTACCTGATGGACATGCTCGAGGAACTGCTCGCCGAGGGCCGCCGCGTACTGGTGTTCTCGCAGTTCACCTCGATGCTCGCACTGATCGGCGACGCGCTGGCCGAGCGCAACCTCGATTACGCCCTGCTGACCGGCGATACGCGGGACCGCCGTGCGCCGGTGAAGGATTTCCAGGAAGGCCGTGTGCCGCTGTTCCTGATCAGTCTGAAAGCCGGCGGCGTAGGCCTGAACCTGACCGCCGCCGACACCGTGATCCACTACGACCCCTGGTGGAACCCGGCCGCCGAGAACCAGGCCAGCGACCGCGCTTATCGCATCGGCCAGGACAAGCCGGTGTTCGTCTACAAGCTGATCGCCCGCGGCACAGTGGAAGAGAAGATCCAGCGGCTGCAGCGGGACAAAGCCGCGCTGGCCGCCGGCATACTCGAAGGCTCCGCCACCGAATGGCAGTTGGACGACGCGGACATCGACGCGCTGTTCGCGCCGTTACCCAAGGCGGTTTGATCTCGACCAGAACGCTTCGCGAGCCAGCTCGCTCCTACGGAAAGCAGCTCAACCCTGATCCGTAGGAGCGAGCTCGCGAACCCCGTCAAATCAGCGCATGCCCCAGCCGTGGCTGACCAGCACCGACTGCCCGGTGAGTGCTGCCGAGGGGAAGCTGGCGAGGAACAGCACGGTCTGCGCCACGTCATCCACCGTGGTGAACTCGCCGTCCACGGTGCCGCCGAGCATCACCTTCTTCACCACGTCGTCTTCACTGATACCCAACTCCTTGGCCTGCTCGGGAATCTGCTTCTCCACCAGCGGCGTGCGCACGAAGCCGGGGCACACCACGTGGGAACGCACGCCGTGCGGGCCACCTTCCTTCGCCAAGGTGCGGGCCAGGCCGAGCAAGCCATGCTTGGCGGTGACATAGGCCGATTTCAGCGGCGACGCCTCGTGGGAATGTACCGACCCCATGTAGATGACCACGCCGCCGCGTTTGGCCGGGTACATGTGGCGCAGCGCCGCGCGAGTGGTGAGGAAGGCACCGTCCAGGTGGATGGCGAGCATCTTCTTCCAATCGGCGAAGGCGAAATCCTGAATCGGATTGACGATCTGGATGCCGGCGTTGGAGACGAGGATGTCGACGCTGCCGAAGGTGGCGACGACGCGATCGATGCCAGCATCCACCGCCTGCTCGTCGGTGACGTCCATGGCCACCGCCAGGGCTTTGCCGCCCGCGCTCTGGATTTCCTCGACCACACGTTGCGCCGCGTCCTGCTGCAGGTCGGCAATGGCCACCGCCGCGCCAGCCTGCGCCAGGGTCAGGGCGATCTGCTTGCCGATACCGCTGGCGGCGCCAGTGACCACCGCGACCTTGCCGTTCAATGCACTCATTTCTCGCTCCCGGGAAAGACTGAAACACTCACTCTAGACGGCTCAGTCGTGCATCAGTTCGATGCTGCCGTCGCGCTGCTGGCGATAAATGGTATAGGGCAGCACCAGCGTGTCGGTGGCGGCGGAGAGCACCCCGTCGAACAGTGGCCAGTAGAGGCCCTGGGGCGCGTCGGGCGGGGGCGGCGAAAGGCTGTCGCTGCGCTGGTACCTGCCGCCCGGATCGCCGTGCAACGCGCAGTAGTTGTACGCAACCCCACTGTAGATCCGCGGGATCTCGGTGCAGTAGGTTTTGCCCAGCTTCAACTCACTGATGCTGGCGTGGGCATCGCTGTCCACGGTACGCATCGACCCGCAGCCGCTGAGCAGCACGGCGGCCAGCAACGGCACGATCCGGTAGATCGTCATATCGAAACTCCCTCTCGACCCAAAAACGTGGTGCTTCACCAACCCTTGAGTTGGTCCCAGCGCCAGTTGCGGTACTGATAGACCAGTGTACCCAGTAACCCATATGCCGCCGCCATGGCGAAGAGGATGAGGATGCGGTCGGCCACGGCTGAAAGCGGCAGGTTCATCTGGTTCATCTCCACCACCGCACGGATCGCCCAGGTGGACGGGATCGCGTCGGCCAGCAGTTGTACCCACTGCGGCATGGCCTGGGGCGGCCAGGTGAAACCCGCCATGTAGAACAGTGGCAAGGTGATGAACGTCATGGTCAGGTACACCGCCTCTTCCGAGGGCAGTACCTCGGCGAGGAACTCGCTCATGGCGATCACCGCCATCAGGAATGGCAGCACCAGGCCCATCAGCATGAAGAACGAGGCGGTCTGGCGATAGCCCATCATCCACGGCCAGATCACATAGAAGAGCATCGCCAGCACCGTCCAGATCGACAGTTGCGCGGCGTAGCGGCCAAAGCGCGTGGACGCCGGCTGACGCAGTGAACGCGGGGTGCCGCCGCGCAGGTTGAGGTTCACCCGCGTACAGGACAGCAACAGGCTGTGCTGCAGGATCAGCGTCACCAGCCCCGGCAGGACGATGGCGGCGAAGCTGGTGCCGGGGTTGAACAGGTCGGTGAGCTGGCCGATCGCCGGTTGCAGCAGCACGTTGGCCTGCCGTTCGGAGAAGCCGCCACTCATCAGCCGCTCGCGGTTGTAGCGCAGCGACAGCTCGTTGTAGGTCGCGCTGATGTCTTGCTGGATCTGCCCGTTGGCCATGCGGTTGGTGGCGTCGCCGAAGATCGGTACGGTGACCGTCTCGCCATGCAGCACGCGCTTCTCGAAGTCCACGGGAATGACCACGATGCCGAACAGCTTGCGCCATGCCAGGTCACGCTGCGCCTCGGGCAACTGGTCGTAGCCGATCGTGGCGATCTTCGGCGCGGCGTCGAGCAGGCGGATCAGCTCGCGGGACACGGCGCTGTGATCCATGTCGATCACCGCCACCGGCAGGTCATCCATGGTGCGGTGGGCATAGGGCAAGGTGGTCAGCGCCACCGACAGCACCATCAGCAGCCACAGCGGCTTGCCAAGCATGTTCTGCAAGGACTGACGAAAGACGCTCCAGAAGTTTTCCATGGCCGCTCCTTACGCCGGACTCAGGTCGAGGCGCCGACGCAGGCGCATCTTGGCGATCATGTAGGCGATCAGCGGGTAGAGCAGCAGCTTGCAGCAGGTATAGAGCCCGGACTCCGCGGGCGCCTTGCGCAGGAACTGGTCGAACAGGCCGTGCAGGGTATGGGTCAGCGGCTCGGCCTCGGAAATGATCCGGGCGATCTGCGGCATCGCCAGCTCGGGCAGGAGAACGCCGGAATAGGTCTGCGCCACGCCGATCAACAGGCCGATCAGCGAGTAGGCACTGAAGCGGTCGGCGGTGAAGATGAACAGCATCAGCCCTACGCTCTGCGCCGCCGCCACGTAGCACACGGTAATCGCCAGCATCCACCAGGGGTTGCCATTGATCCGCGCGCCATTGAGTTCCACCAGCAGGAACAGCTCGACCATCAGCAAGGTACTGAACAGCAGCGTGTAGGGCGCCATCTTGCCCAGCAGCCGCGCGCCCAGGGCCTTGGCCCGCAGGATGTGCGGCGATGACGCGCGCAGCTCCGGCGCCTCGCGGGCCAGCACGTGGACCGTGGCGACGATGACGAACAGTTGCAGCAGGTGGACGATGGCGGCGAACTGCTGGAAATAGATGTAGTTGCCGCTGGCATTGAACAGGCTCTCGTAGGACACCGCGATGCTCGCCAGCGCCAGCATCGGGCGATCCATGCCGGTAGCCAGGCGCGGGCGCAGTTCGGCGTTGACCGTGCTCATCAGCCCGCTGAAGTCCTGGGTCGAGTAGAAGCCGGCCGAGTAGAACAACGAGTTGTAGTACAGCTCGGCGGTGGGCTGGCGGCCGGACAGGGCATCGGCCTCGAAGTCCCGCGGGATGTAGAGCAGCGCGTAATCGTCGGCCATGCGCAGGCGCCGCAGGCCTTCCTGCAGTCCGCCGTCGAACACCTCGACCTTGGCGTGGGAGCCGGCGTCCAGCTCGCGGACGATACGCCGGGACAGGCTGCTGTGATCGGCGTCGACCACGGCCACCGGCATGTCCAGCAGAGTGCCGGCCTGGTACACGCCGCTGATCACCACGAACAGCAGCAGCGGCCATAACCAGCCGAGCCAGTGGATGGTCCAGCTGCGCAGGGCGACCCGCGTTTCGCTGCCGAAGGCCTGGGCGAAACGCAGCAGGTTGCGCCTTACTGCTTCCACTGCCACAGCGCGCTCATCCCTGGCCGCAGGCCTGGCACTGGCTGATCCGGGTAGAGGCGAACCTCGAAAGTCTTCAGATCGAAGTCACCGGTGGCGCGGGTGGCGCGCTTGGTGGCGAAATCGCCCAATGGCGCGATATAGCTGACCTTGGCCTTCACCTCCGCCCCCTTCAATGCCGGAACCTGGATGGCCACTTCATCGCCTTTTTTTACATCCGCAAGGATGTCTTCCCGCAAGTTGAAGACGAAGTAGCTGTCGGATAGGCGCACCAGCGTGAGCAAGGGGCTGTAGGCGTTGACCAGTTCGCCCTGCTCCGCCGGAATCGGCCCGACCTCGCCGTCCACCGGCGCCACTACGCTGAGGTCATCGGTCTGCGCCTGCAGTTCGAGAATCTGCGCATCGGCCCGGCGTACCGCGGCCTCCAGCGCACGGCGGCGCTCCTCGCGGTCGCCCTGGGTGCCTTCGTCGAGATTGGCCTGGGCCTCGGCGACGCGGTTGCGCGCCACGTCGCGGCCACGGCGGGACAGGTCCAGCTGCGCCTGGGACACGAAGCCACGCCCG
The DNA here is from genome assembly GCF_016919445.1 of Pseudomonas sp. PDNC002. Lineage (NCBI taxonomy): Bacteria > Pseudomonadati > Pseudomonadota > Gammaproteobacteria > Pseudomonadales > Pseudomonadaceae > Pseudomonas > Pseudomonas sp. PDNC002. The sequence continues at coordinate 6,122,805 of NZ_CP070356.1, forward strand.
GCCAGTTCCTCGTTGCGCTGGTACTCCAGATCAGCGTTGCGCTGATCGGCCTGGGCCTGGGACAGGCTGGCCTGCAAGGCGCGCAAGGTTTCCTCGCGGGTGCCGTGGAGGGATTCGTCGAGATTGGCCTGCACCTGGTTGCGCGCGGCACGCAGGGAGTCCAGCTGGGCCTGCAGTTCCGGGCTGCTCAGGGTGAGCAACACCTGGCCCTGCTTCACGTCGTCGCCGCGGTGCACATGCAGCACTTCGACCCGGCCCTTGGCCTTGGACGCGACGATGACATTGGTGGCGTCCGCCTCACCCTGCAGTAACAGGGGCTGGGTGTGCAGTCGCAGGTAGAGGGTGATGGCGATGATCACCAGGATCAGCAAGGGGGCGAACAGCTTCCATCCCTTCATGGGCTCGGACTTCTCTGGCGGTGGATGCACCGATGGTAGTGCATCCGCCGCCCGAGCGGCGGGTCTGGATCAACGCCGCCGGCCGATCAGCGCTCGTCGTCGCTGATCAGGTCGCGCTCGCCGCCACCGCGTTGCGTCGAACTCGGCGAGGGAAAGCGTGAAGACGCATAACGCACCACCAGGATCGCCAGCGCCAGCAGCAGGAGCGCCACCGAGACCAGGATGATGCCGTCGTCGGGCACGTGGTTGTGCTGGATGTCGGCGATCATCAGGCGGGTCAGTGCGGTCATCGCCACGTAGATCAGGAAGCGCACTGGCATGTGGTTGGTCTTGAAGTAGATGCCAACCATGGCGCCCAGCTCGAGATAGATGAACAGCAGCAGGATGTCATCGATGCTGGCGTGCCCCTTGCCGACCATCTCGCCGAAAGCCACCGCCGCCGACCAGAACACCGTGCCGCCGATGGCGAACAGCGCCAGGTAGTGGAAGCCTTCCACCAGCAGGTTGCCCAGGGACTCGGCACAGCCGTGCATCCGCTCGCTCAGGCGCTCGGCCCAGTTCTGTTTCATTCGTCGCTTCTCCGCATCACAAGGCTATGTTGGCGTAAAGCCTGCAAGGGCTACGCCATTGACTCTGCGCAGTCATGCCATAGCTGCGCTGCGGCAATATGACTGCGAACTTTTTCGGCGACTCTCCGGTCCATCCAGAGGCACGCCACAAAACAGGCAGGATCGAGTTATGGAAAGTCCCTTTCAGGTGCTGACAAATGCCTTCCAGGAGCAGTATCGAGTCAACTTCAGCCTCGAACGCCCCGACGGCAGCATCGTTCTCACGCTTTCCACCGAAGAAGGCGTCGCCGCGCGCCGTCTTATCCGCAACGCCCAGTTGCAGGACCCGGACCAGTTGCAGCGCTTCATCCAGAGCATCCGGTTCGGCATCGCCATCGAGCAAGGCGGCACGGCGCCGCAGTTGCTGGCCGCGATGACCCGCGGCGGCAACGGACTGCCCATCGCGTCCTGAGCGAGACTCCTACGGCAGAATCCCCACCATCAGATCAATCTGACTGACGTTCTCCTGCGCCAGTCACGCCATAGCCACGCGCGCGCCAACAGGGCGCGCGCACTGCTTTGGGCCGCCATCCGTAGTGGCCGAATACCGGCAATTCCCTCTCTTGCGTCTACGCTGCCAACGAAGGTTCGCGCAGCAGTAGCAATGCGCAATCATTTTACTGTATAAATACCCAGTAATTTTCGCACTCCCAATCAAGAGAAGGCTTACGAGGTGATGAATGGCCGTCGAAGTGGTGTACCGCAGCAGCCGCGATCCGGAGCGCCTGTTCATGGATAAGGCGGAAGCCGACCGGCACGACAAGATGCTGGAGCTGGCGGAATCGCTGGCTGAGGTACTGCAGAAGGCGGTGCCTTCGTTGAAGGAAGATCAGGTCGAGGAAATCGGCATCTTCATGGCCAAGAACCGCGACGCCTTCGCCCGCGCCTTCAAGAACCAGCCCGACGCGCTGAACGAAATCTTCAGCGAAGCCGCCGCCGAGGAATAAGCGGGGGCACCCGCAGGAGGGGATTCATTCGCGAGGGCTTTGCGCAAAAGCCTCGCGGACAGGGTCCGCTCCTGCGAAGAACCGTCGCCGCGCTCGCAATCGCGCGCGGCCAGCTCCCGCAGGCTGCATCCGCACCCGCCGAACATCTCAATGCCCCGAATACTCTCCGTAGAGGATCCGTTCGGCCAGCTTGTCGGCGATCCGTGCCGGCGACAGGTGGTCGGCCTGGGCGTGGGCATAGACCTCGGTCAGCCGCTCGGCGATGCGTGACAGGTGGGCGGTGATGGTCGGCAGCGAGTCGCCCTGGTGTTGCAGGGCAACGTAGATCAGTCCGCCGGAATTGATCACATAGTCCGGCGCGTAAAGGATGCCTCGCGCTTCCAACTCATCGGCGGCCTCGGGATGCGACAGTTGATTGTTCGCCGCGCCCGCCACTGCCGCGCAACGCAGATGCCCGACCACCTGCGAGGTCAGCACGCCGCCCAGACCGCAGGGCGCCAGAATGTCGCACGGCGTGGTCAGCAGCGCCTCATTGGGCACGGGTCGCGCGCCCAGCTGCTCCACCGCCAGTTGCACCTTTCCCGCATCGATATCGCTCACCAGCAGTTCCGCACCGGCCGCCGACAGGTGCTCGGCCAAGGCATAGCCCACGTTGCCCAGGCCCTGGATCGCGACGCGGAGACCATCCAGGTCATCGCTGCCCAAGCGCGCCTGGGCGCTGGCGCGGATGCCGGAGAAGACCCCGAGCGCGGTGTGCGGCGAAGGGTCGCCGCCACTGGTGGTGCTGGTGACATGGCGGGTGAACTGGGCAATGCAGTCCATGTCGGCGCTAGAGGTGCCGCTGTCCACCGCGGTGATGTAGGCACCCGCCAGAGAGTCGATGACGCGGCCGAAGGCCTCGAAGAGCTCGCCGCGATTGTTCACATGCGGCGCGCGCAGGATGACCGCCTTGCCGCCGCCCTGGCGCAGACCGGCCAGCGCAGCCTTGTAGCTCATGCCCTGTGCCAGGCGCGCGGCATCGCGCAGCGCGGCTTCATCGCTGGGATAGGGCAGGTAACGACAACCACCCAGCGCCGGCCCGAGCCGGGAGTTGTGGATGGCGATAATGGCCTTGAGTCCCGTGGCCGGGTCCTGGGCAAGATGCAGCGACTCGAGCCGGGTGGCTTCCATCATGTCGAACATGGCGGCGCTCCCTTGCTGTGAATTGTTATGGGTTCGCAAGCGAACCTTCACAGTATAGGCAGCGCCGGTCACGTTACCGTCATGGGCGACGACCGCACCACTGGACGAGCGCCCGCCGCTCCGGTTACAACCGCAGGGTCAGCCGGAGAACGCCATGGACCCGCGTCAAGCCTGCCTCGCCTGCCTAGCCCAGGACCCACCCGCCCTGTTCGAAGCAGCCTTGTGGATCGCCGCCGAGCACGAACCGCACCTGCCGCCCGAGCAGGCGCAGCGGCTGTTCGATGGCCTGGCACACCAGGTCGCGGTGGCATTGCCGCTGACCACCGGCGATGTCGAGCGTGCGCAGTTCCTACTGCGCCGGCTGAGTGAACTGGGCTTCGCCGAGGACGACGAGTATCCGCTGCACCCGCGCGCCGCCTTGCTTCCGCAGGTACTGCAGCGCCGCCACGGGCAGCCGTTGTCGCTGGCATTGATCGCGCTGGAAATGGCGCGACGCAACGGCATCACCCTGGTGGGTGTGAATTTCCCCGGCCGCTTTCTCCTGCGCGTGCCCGGCGCCGACCATCTGCTGGACCCGGCTACCGGCCGTCGTCTCTACACCCGCGATTGTCGCGACCTGCTGGTACGTCACCTGGGCCCCGATGCCGAGCTTTCCTCCGCGCACCTGGGCACGGCCAGCGCCAACGACATGGTCCAGCGCCTGTCGCGCAACCTGCGCCAGTTGCACCTCGCCGCCGGCGAGCCACTGGCGGCCCTGAAGGATGCCCAGCGCGTCCTGGAACTGGGACCACCCAGCGCCAGCGATCACCTCGCCCGCGCCGATCTCTACCACACGCTGGATTGCCCGCAGGCCGAACGCTACGACCTGGAGCGGGCGATGCTGCTCAGCGAAGACGCCGCCGAACAGATGCGCCTGGCCCAACGCCTGGCGGTGATCAGCGTGCCGCCCAAGGCGCTGCACTGAGGCGGAGATCCGCCGGCTTCAGACCTTCAACAATCCCAATTCCTTCGCCCGTGCCACCGCCTGGGTGCGGCGCTCCACGCCGAGCTTGCCGTTGATCCGGCGGGCGTGGGTCTTCACCGTGTGCAGCGAGATGTACAGGCGCTCGCCGATCTCCAGGTTCGAACAGCCGCGGGCAATCAGCTCCAGCACCGAAAGCTCGCGCAGGCTCAGCAGATTGTGCGCGGTCATCTCGCCGGATGGGGGACGCAGGCCGAACAGGCCAGGTTGACGCCGCTGGGTTTCGCGCAACGTGGCGAGCAAACCGAAGCGCTGCGCCAGGGCGACGCCCTCGTCGAGCGCACTGCGCGCCTCGTCAAGGCTCCCGCCGATGAAGTGCGTCTCGGCCAGTGCCAGCCAGACATCGCAGGCCAGTGTGTTGCGGCCCTGGCGCAGCAGCTCCGGCAGCATTGCCAGCAGGCGCTGTTGCGCGGCGTCGACATCGCCGTCGTACAACTCGGCCAGGGCAAGGTGGTGCTCGACCCGCAGGATCTGGTCCGGCGCCGCCGCCGGCGGGCTGAGGCGGTCCATGCGGTACCGCGCGGCCACCCGTTGCAGGACTTCCCGCGCCGGGCCTGGGCGATTCTGGCGCAGGTTCAGCGCGCCGCTGGCGAGCAGCAGCGGGCCGCGGTACATCGGCTCCGGTACATGCTGCAGCTGCATCATCCGCTCCATCTCCAGCAGCCGGCCGAACGCGCCATCGGTGTCGCCGTCCAGTGCGTCCAGCCAGGCCATGCCGGTAAAACCGTAGATCAGGCTTGGATCCTGGCTGCGGCGGGTTTCAATCAGGCCGGCGATGAACAGCTCGCGGGCTTCCTCGTCGCGCCCCTGGCGCAGGCACAGCCAGCCCCGGCGCAGGGCGACACGGCCCGCCATGGCGTTGCAGGTGATGCGCATCTCGTCGAGGTATTCCTGCACCCGCGCCAACAGCGCGTCCGCCCGTTGCAGCTCGCCGCGCTGTTCCAGCCACTGGGCGCGGTCCAGTTCCAGCAGGGCTTCGAAGGCCATGCTGCCCTGCAGGCGCGCACGCTTGAGCGCTTCGCGGTTGATCAGCCGCGCCTCGGCCAGGCGTCCTTCGGCCTGGGCCTGCTGGGTCAAGGCGGAGAGGCAGATCAGCGTCTGCGCCCAGGCTTCCTCGGGCAGGTGCGCCAGCGCCTCGCGCAGTTGCTCGCGGGCGCCGGCCAAGCCTCGCGCATGGGTGAGCATGCCGCTGAGGCCTTGCCACTGGGCAATCAGCGTGCGCTGGCGGTGTTCGCCGGGCATCGGCAGGAAGCGGGTGAAACCGGCCAGCAGGGACTCGACGTCATCCAGCCGACCCACGAAGAGCAGGGTCCAGGCGTTGAGGATGAGCAGGCGTGGCGTGCTGCACAGCAGCTCCTCAGGCAGGGACTCGCGCAGTTGCAGCACGCGCTCTACGTTGCGTCCATGCAGCAACTGCTCTTCGGTCAGGCGTTGCAGCAGGCTGGCGGAAACGTCCGGCTGCTCGGCGTACAGCGAGTGCTCGAAGGCGGCGTGCACCTCGTCGATCTGGATGAACCACTGGCAGGCGCGGCGATGCAGGGTCGCCGCCGGCCAGCGCGACAGGCCGGCCAGTACCCGCGCGACCATGGGCGCGACCTGGAACCAATGCTGCGTGTTGTCCACCGGCTCGACCAGCACGCCCCAGGCCAGCAGACCGTCCAGGCCAAGGCCCGGTTCGTCGAACAGGTAGTCGCAGAGTTCGCGGTTGAACCGCGCGATATGCGCCAGGCCGCAGAGAACCTCCGCCAGTTCCCCGGGCAGGCTGGCCAGCACCTCGCGCTGCAGGTAGTCCTGCAGCAAGCCGCTACCGGTGTCCGCCACCTGTGTGACGCAGGGGGCCATGGGCTCGCGGGCCAGGCTGAGCAGGCGCAGGCGTACGCCGGCGAACCAGCCCAGTGTCGCCTCCTGCAGCGCCTGGCGCTGTGCCTGCGGCCATTCCAGGCCGGCGATCTGCAAGTAGGCATCCAGCTCGCACTGGGTCAGCGACAGCGCGCCAGCGCCCAACTCGAGCAATTCGCCTTCCAGCAGCAGACGGGTAAGGTTGCAGGCCGGGCGGCGGCGGCTGGCCAACCACCAGCCGATCTGTGGCGAGGCCACGGCGAGCAGGCGATCGAAGCAGTTGTCCAGGACCGGATCGGGCGCGCGGGGGTAATCATCGAGCATCAGCCAGACCGGCTCGCTGGCGTTTTCCAGCCAGGTAGCCAGGGCCGCTTCGCCGGACCAGGGCACGCCCAGCGCCTCGCCAAGGCGCTCGCAGAACTGCTCGGGCTCCAGCGCCCGGCCACCCAGGCCGAGCCAGACCACCCGAGTGCCGGCGGGCGCCAGGCGCGCGCATTCGCTCATCAACACCGTCTTGCCGCAACCAGGCGGCGCCACCAGCAGACGCAGGCGGCATTCGGCTGCGCTCAGACTGGCGTGCAGCCGTTCGCGGGGCAGGTGCTGGCGGGGCAGGCGAGGCAGCGCCGCGCTGTGCAGGGCGATTATCGACATGGGCTTCTTCCGGCCATTTGCAGGCCAGACTATGCCGCTGGACGAGGCGGGCAAAGGACCATCAGCCAGATTCATGGGGCGGTATAGCGCAGGCCGCCCTCAGGCCCGAAGTAGAGGCTGCGCCGCCTTGCAGGCAGCACAAAAAAGAAACCCGGCATCCACGAGGGATGCCGGGGCCAAGGAGCGGAGTGTTACTTCAGCGAACGCCGGTATTACGCAGTGCCGCCGGAGTGAAGTCGGCCATGCTGGCCTTCTGGCCGAACTGGTAGCCGCGCTTCTCCTCGTTGTTCAGGCCGAAGGTCACGTAGCGGCCGGCAAGGATGTCGTACAGCGACTCGGCGGCGTAGCCGGTAGCGAGCTCGGTATAGAAGGTCATCTCGTGGCCTTCGCCGACGCGCCACAGTTGGCCGCGACCGTCGTACAGCTCGGACACGGCGATCTGCCAGCTGTCCTCGTCGAGGTAGAAGTGGCGCTGACCGTAGATGTTGCGCTCACCGGACTTCAGGGTGCCCACCACTTCCCACACACGGTGCAGTTCGTAACGGGTCAGGTCCTGGTTGATGTGGCCCGGTTTGACGATGTCGTCGTACTTGAGCTCCGGCGAGTTCAGGCGGTAGCTGTTGTACGGGATGTACATCTCGCGCTTGCCCACCAGTTTCCAGTCGTAACGGTCCGGGGCGCCGGAGAACATGTCGTAGTTGTCCGAGGTACGCAGGCCGTCCGAAGCAGTGCCCGGACCGTCGTACGCCACCTGCGGGGCGCGGCGCACGCGGCGCTGGCCGGCGTTGTAGATCCACGCCAGGCGCGGCTCCTTCACCTGGTCCAGGGTCTCGTGCACCAGCAGGACGTTACCGGCCAGACGCGCCGGAGCCGTTACCTGCTGCTTGAAGTAGGTGAGGATGTTGCCGGTCTTGCTGACATCCTGGTCACCCATGTTCTGCGGCACCGCGATGGATTCCTCAAAGCGGATCGGCGTGTAGCTGCCATTGGTCTGCGGCACGACCTGCACCACCGAGCGGGAGATGTTGCCGCCGTGGTAACGGGTCAGGTGGTTCCACAGCGCCTGCACGCCGTTCTTGGGCAGCGGGAAGGCGTAGTAGCGGCTTTTCTCGAAGTTCTCCAGGCCGTTGCCATCGTTGATCGGCTGGACGAATTCGGCGCTGCGCTTCATGGCGGCGTAGATGTCATCCGGCAGCGCGAAGGTACGGTGGGTCTTGTACACCGGAATCTTGTAGGTATCCGGGTAACGCTTGAACATCGCCAGTTGGCCGGCCGAAAGCTTGTCCTTGTACTGGTCGACGTTCTGCGCGGTGATGGTGAACAGCGGCTTCTCGTCGGCGAAGGGGTTGGAGAGGAAGCCCTTGGCGTCCAGCTTGCCGGCGGTACGCGAGATGCCGCCAGTCCAGGCCGGGATGCTGCCGTCGGCGTTGCCTTCCTTCTGCGAGCCCATGGGCGTCAGGCTGGTGCCCAGCTTGGCCACTTCATCGGCAGGCACTGCTGCCATCACGCCGCAGGACAGCAGGCTCAGGGCCAGCGCGCCGCATTGGAGGATTCTTGTCGTTCTCATGGTCGATTCCTTGAGCAGGCAGGTCAGAAGTTCACGCCGAAGCTGAGCGAAAGGAAGTCCCGGTCGACGATGGTGTTGTAGTCGCCGCCGAAGAAGTTCGTGTAGTTCAGGCTCGCGGTGTAGGTGTTCTGGTACTCCGCATCGATGCCGACGCTGGCGGCCTTGCTGCCTTCGTTGAAGACCGGGCCGTAGCCGTTCACGTCGTGGGACCAGGCGATGTTCGGCTTGAGGTTCACCCCGGCGAAGACGTTGTTGTAGTCCCAGATGGCGCGGGCGCGGTAACCCCAGGAAGACGAGGTGTAGAAGCCGCCGCTGCCGTACTCCGCATCGGCCGCCGCGTTTTCCGGCACACCGTAGACCGAGTCGCGGCCGTAGCGCTCGCCGACCTTGTTGGTCATGCCGCCCACGTAGGTCACGCCCACTTCGCCCACCAGGGTGACGCGGTCGGCGCCCATGGCCTGGTCGAAGAAATGGGTGAAGGTGGTCTGCGCCTGGGTCACTTCCTTGCGGATGTAGCCGTGGCTGACGTGGTTGGCTTCGCCCAGGGCGCCGGCCACACCGCCGGTGGCGAAGCCGTTGGCGACCGTCGTGGCCAGCAGCGGGGTCAGGTCGGTGGTGTTGGTCTGCAGCGGCATGTTCGGTCGGTAGCTGATTTCACCGTTCCACGCGGTGCCGGTGGGCAGCGTGGTGGAGAAGCTCAGGCCGTACAGGCGGATGTCCTCGGGGTATTCAAGGAAGTAATGGCCGCGACCCAGGAGGATCGGCTGTGCCAGTGCCGACGCGCCGGCACCGATGGCGCGCAGGGCATTGCCGATGTCGGCGGCGCTGGCGTTCTGCATGCTCACGATGGGCGTGCGGCTGTGGTAGTTCATGGCGTAGGCGCCGTACTCGACATCCTCGCCCAGCCAGCGCAGGGCCAGGCCCCACTGGCCGGAATCGCGCGCATCGCGGTCGGCGCCACGCGGCACCATCAGGCCTTCCTGGGTGACCGTGACGCCCAGCGAATTGAGCAGGGCCTTGGTCGCCGGGGCGTTCAGCGCGGTAACGGTGTTCTTGTCGAGGATGTTGTAGTTGTTCTTGCAACCATCGGCGGCCACGTCGGTGGTGGAGAAGAAGGTGCCGCAGTTGTCGAGCACCGTCTGGTCCCACTCCAGCTGGTAGAAACCTTCGACGGACAGGCTGTCGGTGAGGCTCTGGGACAGATAGAGCATGTTCACCGGGATCAGGCCTTCCTTGATCTCAGAACCAGGGCGGCGGAAGGCGGATACGTCGATGGGGTTGATGGCGTTGATGCTGTTGCCGATGAAGGTGCTTTCACCCCAGCTCACCACCTGCTTGCCCAGGCGCACGGTGCCGGGCAGTTCGGCGATGGAATAGTTGTAGTAGCCGAAGGCGTCGAGCAACTGAGCGCCGGAAGACTTGGCGCCTTCCTTGCGGCCATCGTCGGAGATCGGCTTGAACTCCACGCTCTCGTCCTTCAGGCGGAAGTCGTACCAGTATTTGCCCCGGGTGAAGACGCCGAAGTCCCCATACTTCAGTTCAAGGTCGTGGATGCCCTTGAAGATCTTCGAGAAGGTATGGCCCTTGCGGAAGTTCTGCCGGCCATCGTCGTTGGTCTGGGTCATCCCGTGGCCGCCGTTGGCGGAACCAATGAGGTCCTCCTTCGGACTCTGGGTGCTCCAGCTGGCCCCCACGGACAGGCTGGAGTCGAACTGACCCTCGATTTCCCCGATGTTGAAGTTGATTGCCTGAGCCTGGGTGGCGCATCCCAGGGCGACAGCAGTGGCGAGTAGTTGCGGTTGGAAGAATCCGCGCCTTGTTTTTGTTGTCATGCGGCTCTCCTGACGGTGTCTAGGTGGCCTTACCCTACTGAGCGACCTGACGGGGAGTAAGCGCTCCAAGGTGGTATTTGGCGTGTCGCCCGAAAGAGTGAATCCCCCCTCTGGCGCGGGCCCTGGCGAGCGATATTGGTGCAGGCGATAACGGATCATCGAGATCGTGGATAGTGCCGGTGCAACCCGAATCGGATTGGTACTACCCGAGCGGCGCGCTCTGGGGCATTCTTTGCAGCCTATGCACGCCATCAACCAACGCCCCACCGACAGCCACCTCACCGAGCAGACCCGCGAGGTGGTGCTGCGCTACCACGAATGCTGGAAGCACCGCGACCTCGACGCGGTGCTCGCGCTCTATCATTCCCAGGTGCAGTACAACGACTTCTTCCAGAACCGCACCCTGCGTCATGCCGACCTGCGCGACTACGTGCAGGGCACCATGCCCAGCCGCCCGGAAGAGTTCCTCGACCACATCGACCGCATCCGCGTGGACGGCGACACCGCCTTCATCCAGTACCGCATCGCGGTCACGCTGAGCGGCCGGCTGGCGACCTTCCATTCCAGCGAAGCCATCACCGTGCGCGACGGCCTAATCTGGCGCATCAACGAGTACGCCTCGGTGGTTCGCGAAGGCAGCGAAAGCCGTGCCCAGTCCGTCGATCCGCGCCCGGCCACCAGCCGCCTGGGTCTATCGCCGCGCCAGCTCAGCCAGTTGGCCAGCGACCTGGAGGACTACTTCAGCAAGAGCCAGCCTTACCTCGCGCCGGACCTCGACCTGACCCAGGTGGCCACCGCCACTGGCTACACGCGCAACCAGATTTCCTACCTGCTCAACCAGGTGATGGGCCTGAGCTTCTACCAGTACGTCAACCAGACGCGCCTCAAGCACCTGATCGACCAGTTGCGCCCGCCGCTGCCCTCGCGCATCGACGAGCTGGCCTTTTCCGCCGGCTTCAACTCGCTCTCGGCCTTCTACCGCTGCTTCCGCCAGCAGACCGGCCAATCCCCCCGCGAGTACCTGAAGCGCCTGCGCGAAGAGCAGGAAAACGCCTGATTCGCCTCTGCCGGCGGGTACGCGAGCAATCCTCGCGTACCCGCGCACACGACAGAACACCGCGCCACTTCTAGGCTTGCCGACATTCCCCCTTCTTCCTTTTGGAGTCGTCTATGTCGGCATGGCGTCATATCAGTCTGTGGATGAACCAACTGGACGATGATCTCGTCCCGCGGCCATCCCTGCAGGGCACCCTGGACGTCGATGTGGCCATCGCCGGCGCCGGTTACACCGGCCTGTGGACCGCCTACTACCTGAAGTTGCGCGCGCCGCAGCTGAAGATCGCCATCGTCGAGGCGGAAACCGCCGGCTTCGGCGCCTCCGGTCGCAATGGCGGCTGGCTGATGGGCAACATGCTCGGCGAAGACCGCCTGCTCGCCGGGCTATCGCCCGAGCAACGCCGCGCGTCCTACGACCTGCTGCACGACATCCCCGACGAAGTGGCCCGCGTGCTCGAGCGCGAAGGCATCGACTGCGACTACCGCAAGGCCGGCGTGCTCTACACCGCCGCGCGCTACCCGGAGCAGGAAACCCGCCTGCGCGAGTATCTCGCCCACCTGCACGCCGAAGGCCTGACCGAGGACGACTACCGCTGGCTGAGCAAGAGCGAGCTGGACGAGCAGTTACGCATTCCCAGCTCGCTGGGCGCCATCCACACCCCGCACTGCGCCACCATCGATCCGGCCAAGCTGGTCCGTGGCCTGGCCCGCGCCGTCGAGCGCCAGGGCACGCCGATCTTCGAAAAGAGCCGCGTCACCCACTGGGCGCCGGGCCTGCTGCGTACTGACCAGGGCGAACTGAAAGCGCAATGGATAGTGCCGGCCATCGAAGGCTACGCCGCCGACCTGCCGCCGCTGGGCAATTACCAGTTGCCGGTACAGAGCCTGCTGGTGGCCACCGAGCCGCTACCCGAATCGGTGTGGGCGGAGATCGGCCTGGACAAGGGCCAGGCCTTCAGCGAATTCAGCCGCCAGGTCACCTACGGCCAGCGTACCCCGGACAATCGCCTGGCCTTCGGCGCCCGCGGCGGCTATCGGTTTGGCGGCAAGCTGCGCACCGACTTCAGCCTGACCAACGATGAAGTGGAGCTGCGCCGCTACCTGTTCAGCGAGCTGTTCCCGCAACTCAAGGATGTGCGCATCACCCACACCTGGGGTGGCAACCTCGGCATGTCGCGACGCTTCCATCCGCACATGCTGATCGATCGTCGCAACGGCATCGCCCTCGCCGGCGGCTACGGCGGCGAAGGTGTCGGCGCCACCAACCTGGGCGGCCGCACCTTGGCCGACCTGATCCTCGGCCAGGACACTCCTCTCACCCGCCAGCCCTGGGTCATCAACGACCGCAGCGTGCAGCAAGGCCTGCGCGGCTGGGAGCCGGAGCCGTGCCGCTGGCTGGGCTACAACGCCATCATCCGCAGCTTCGTGCACGAGGACGATGTGCTGGCCAACCCCCATAGCGCGCCCTGGCGTCGCCGGCTGGCGGAGAAAGTCGCCGCCAGCATGGAAAACCTGATGACCTGGAAGGTCGGCTGAACCGCCGGCCCGCCCCTGGATAGAAAGCCCCCACTGGAGCCCCGTATGAAACTGACCCACCTGAAAGACACCCTGCACGCTCAACTCGGTGAGGCCAACCCGGTCGCCGTGCCCCTGGGCGAGCCGATTTCCGAGACCCGCGTGGAGTCCATTGAGCGTCCGGACGGCGTGGAAACCGGCATCTGGGAATGCACCCCCGGCCGCTGGCGCCGCCAGATCGTCGAGCAGGAGTTCTGCCACTTCATCTCCGGCCGCGGCACCTTCACCCCGGACGGCGGCGAGCCGATTGCCTTCCAGGCCGGCGACGCCTTCCTGCTGCCGCAGAACAGCCTGGGTATCTGGGACATCCAGGAAACCACGCGCAAGACCTATGTGATCATCGAGCGCGATTGATCAGCCTGTTGGTGCAATGGGAGGGTCCGGCGCGCGGGCATGTCCCTCTCCCTAACCCTCTCCCTGAAGGGAGAGGGGACTAATAAGCTTCAAGCGAAACCCCGGACGGGCCGGCAACTCCGAGCGGCCCCTCTCCCTGAAGGGAGAGGGGACTAATAGGCTTCAAGCAAAACCCCGAACGGGCCGGCAACTCCGAGCGGCCCCCTCGCCCTGAAGGGAGAGGGACTAATAAGCTTCAAGCAAAAACCCGAACGGGCCGCCAACTCCGAGCGGCCCCCTCGCCCTGAAGGGAGAGGGACTAATAAGCTTCAAGCAAAACCTCGAACGGGCCGGCAACTCCGAGCGGCCCCCTCTCCCTTCAGGGAGAGGGCTGGGGAGAGGGCACTATCCGGCGCACCCCAAGCTCGTCAGAACTCCCCGTGCCGCCCTTCCCCGCCGGTAAACCGCTTCGCTCCGTCCACCGTTTCGCCGCTTTCGATCACCGCCATCCCGCCCTGGAATTCGTTGGCCAGCGCAACATCGAACGACAACTCCCACTGCGCGAACGCGCTTGCCCGGTCCGCCAGCATGCAGCGCTGGGGAAACTCGGCGATCTCCCGTGCCAACTCCTCTGCCGCCTCCAATGCCGTTCCGCTGGGCACCACGCGATTGGCCAGGCCCATGGCGAACGCTTCCTGGGCACCGACCGGGCGCCCGGTGAGGATCAGGTCCAGTGCCCGGCCCTGGCCGACAATGCGCGGCAGCCGCACGGTGCCGCCGTCGATCAGCGGCACGCCGAAGCGCCGGCAGAACACCCCGCACACCGCGTCCTCGGCCATCACCCGCAGGTCCGCCAGCAGCGCCAGCTCCAATCCCCCGGCCACGGCATAACCTTCGATGGCGGCGATCAGCGGTTTGGACAGTTGCATGCGGCTCGGCCCCATCGGCCCGTCGCCTTCCATTTCCAGGCGATTGCGCCGCTCGCCCCCTTCGGCCACCGCCGCCAGGTCCGCCCCTGCGCAGAAGGTGCCGCCCGCCCCCGTCAGGACGGCAACGCGTGCCTCCTCATCCTGCTCGAATTCGCGCAGGGCATCGGCCAGCGCCTGGGCGGTCGGCTGGTCCACGGCGTTGCGCACCGCAGGGCGGGCGATGACCAGGGTGGTCACCGGGCCGTTCTTCTGGATTATCACGCTCATGGCGAACTCCTCAGGCACCGAAGCAGAAAAGCAAAGGGCCGGCATTGAGCCGGCCCTTTCACCTTACTGCGTCCGCCTCCGAGGAACAGCCCCGCTGGCCATTCCGTCGGTCAGGCTGACCGGATCAGCTGACGTATTTCTGCAGGTTCGCCATCATCTCGCGCAGCGCTTCGACGTTGTCCTTGGGATGCGCGGCATTCTCGAAGTCGCAGATCTGCGCGAAGTTGGCCGCCACGTCCTCGACGCTGAAGCCTTTGCGCGGGTCGAAGCCCACGCCCAGGCTGCGCTCCCAGCGCACCTTGCCGATCCAGCCGCCGCCCACTTCGAACAGGCCGGAGGTTTCCTGGCAGGCTTCGCTGCCCAGGTACACCACCAGCGGGCTGACCAGCTCGGGCTTGAGCTGCTCGAATACCTGAGGCGGGATCAGGCCTTCGGTCATGCGGGTGCCGCCGGTGGGGGCGATGGCGTTGACGAAGATGTTGTTCTTGCGACCTTCGATGGCCAGGTTGCGGGTCAGGCCGTAGAGGCCCAGCTTGGCCATGCCGTAGTTGCTCTGGCCGAAGTTGCCGTAGATGCCGGAGGTGGACGAGGTGAAGATCACCCGGCCATAGCCCTGCTCGCGCATGAACGGCCAGGCAGCGCGGGTCACCTTGTAGGAGCCTTCGACATGGACCTTGTAGACCAGGTCCCAGTCGGCGTCTTCCATCTTGTGGAAGGTCTTGTCGCGCAGGATGCCGGCGTTGTTCACCACGACGTCGATACGGCCGAACTCTTCCACGGCCTGGCGGACGATCTTCTCGCCGTCGGTGACGGAATCATGGTTGGCGATGGCGGTGCCGCCAGCTTCGCGGATTTCAGCGACCACGCGGTCGGCGGCGGAAGCGTTGGCGCCCTCACCGTGGGTGCTGCCGCCCAGGTCGTTCACCACTACCTTGGCGCCGTGCTTGGCGAACAGCAGGGCGTGGGCGCGGCCAATACCGCCGCCGGCTCCGGTAACGATCACGACTTTTCCGTCGAAACGCAGGGCATCACTCATGATTGGGGCTCCAGGCAGGATGGTTTTTCCCGGAGTGTCCGGCAGTCACGATCCGGTCACAACCAAGACGACCGTGGCTGAATGGTGCCCGATAAGGCCAGGGGATGATCCGTCAGCGCATCGGCAGGTTGAGATTCCCACGCGGGCCGAGCTTGAAAAGCCACCAGTCGTATTCGCTCCAGAACATCACCAGCCCGATTGCCGCCAGCAGTGACAATGCACCCGCGACGGCCGGGGCCCAGTGTTGCATTACCCAGGCGAAATAACACCCGGCAGCGCAACCACCCAGCAGCAGGAGCAGCAGCGGCACGGCGAGCCAGGCGAAATCCCGGCGCATGTGGAGCAATACCCGATAGTGCAGCGAGCCTTGCGGCTGGCGGACGGGAATGACGGCTCTGAGTGGCATGGCGGCGCCTCCTGCGGAAAACCGGGGAAGCTAAAGCCGCCATGCCGCCGTGCGCTATCAGTCGGTTCTGAATCCTTTCGCCGACTGATCCGAATCTACTCCGTCCGCTTCTGGCGAAAGGCGAGGTAGTTGGCCAGCACCGGCTCCGGCGCCTCGACCTGCGGGTAGTGGCCGATGCCGTCGAGCATCACGGTATCGGGCCGTGGGATCAGCTCTCGGTAGCGCTCCACCATGTGCGCGCCGGAGATCGGGTCTTCCGGGCCATCGATCAGCCGTAGCGGCACCGCCGTGCGCTGCATCGCGCCAACCCAGCGCTCGCGGTGCTGGCGACGGTCGAGGATGTAGTGGATCAGCCGGTGCATGACCTTTTGCCCGTCGTTGTGGCGGATCAGCTCCCAGAAGTTGTCCAGCTCGGCCTCGCTCGCTTGTGTCGCCGGGCCGAACACCTTGGCGAAGTTCTGTGCCAGGCGCTTCCGGTCGAACAGCTTGCCGAAGAAACCGCCCAGCGGGCTGAGCAGCAACTTCTGCGAAAGCACCGCGCGATGGGTTTCGGGGAACAGGCCGCCATTGAGGAACACGCAGGACAGCATGGCGAAGCCGCCCTCCTCATGCCTCGCCAGCAACTCCTGGCCGACGCTGTTGCCGTAGTCGTGCACCAGCAGATGCACCGGTTCGCGCACGCCCAGGTGTTCCAGCAGCGCCTGCTGCAGGTCGGCCTGTTCGAGGATGCGATAGTCATGCTGCTGCGGCTTGGCGGAATCGCCGAAACCGAGCATGTCGCAGGCGATCACGCGATAACGCTCGGCCAGCGGCTGCCAGAGGTAGTGCCAGTCCCAGGAGGCGGTGGGGAAACCGTGGATCAGCAGGAGTGGCGCGCCGTTGCCGGCGCTCCAGTAGCGGATGGTGTGTCCACGGAAGGTGAAGTCACGGCCCTGCGCGCGCCAGTCGCGCAGGGCGATGCCGGCCAGCGCCATCAGTCGCGATAGCCGGGGTTCTGCAGGTCCAGTTTGCGCAGCAGCGCCGGCCACGCCAGCGCGCCGCCCATGCCCTGCTTGCTCTTGGTGACGGCCGCGGCCATGGCGCGGGCGCCATCGAGGATCTGCTGCGGGATCATGATCAGCTCGGCGCCGCCGCCCTGGGCCAGCACCTGGATTTCGCAGGCGCGCTGCAGGGTGAACATCATCAGGAAGGTATCGGCGATGGTCGCGGAGCAGGTCAGCAGGCCATGGTTGGGCAGGATCATGAAGTTGGCTTCGCCCAGGTCCGCCTGCAGGCGCGCCTTCTCGTCATGGTTCAGCGCCACGCCCTCGTAGCCGTGGTAGGCCAGGCTGGAAAGCACGAACAGCGACTGCTGGGAGATCGGCAGCAGGCCCTGCTTCTGCGCGGACACGGCGATACCGGCAGCGGTGTGGGTGTGCAGGACGCAGGCGACGTCGTGGCGGACATCATGGATGGCGCTGTGGATGGTGTAGCCGGCCGGATTGATGTCGTACGGGCTGTCCATCAGCTTCTTGCCCGTGGCATCCACTTTCACCAGGCTCGACGCGGTGATCTCATGGAACATCATGCCGTAGGGGTTGATCAGGAAGTCCTCGGTGCCGGGGACCTTGGCGGAGATGTGGGTGAAGATCAGATCGTCCCAACCCTGCAGGGCGATCAGGCGGTAACAGGCGGCCAGGTCGACGCGGGTCTGCCATTCGGCGGCGGAGACCTGGTCCTTGACGTTCACGGTGGGCAGCGGATGAGCGGCGTGCATGGTCGGTAGCCTCTTCGTTGTTGTTGTTCGATGGCGCAGTCTAGTCAGGGTGACGAGCGAGCGACTGTCACGGAACTGACAGTTGCCTGTGGCAGCGTCTGGCGAATGTCTTCCCATAAGCCCGGTCGTGGGGCCGGCTTGCGCGAGCGTCAAGCGCGCCTATAGTGGGGCGAGGTAGCCCAGATGGCCCGGCGGAGCCCGGCGCAGGGGCAAACCCTCCGCAACAGCAGTGTTTGAGCAGTGCGACAGGCAGATCGCACGCTCGGGCTGGCGGAAGCGTGTCCAATCCTCTTTGCCTGCCGGCGACTCTGCAGGGCGTCCGAAGCCCCTTAGAAACATTTCGCAATATCTTTCGCAGTACCCGGGAGTCGGGGGGAGACTCCATGCCGGTCAACGAGGCTATCGCTGTGAAAAAGACCGCCATCATGCAGCCGTACTTCTTTCCTTATCTGGGCTACTTCAGCCTGATCAAGCACACCGACCTGTTCGTCCTGTTCGATACCGTGCAGTACATCCATCACGGCTGGATCGAGCGCAACCGCATCCTCAAGCAGCAGGACGGCTGGCTGTACATCCGCGTACCGCGGGTGAAGCACCACCGCGAAACGCTGATCAAGGACGTACGCGTGGATAACAGCCAGGACTGGCGCCGCAGCCTGTTCTCGCAGCTGGACGTCTACCGCAAGGTGGCGCCCTACTACCGCGACGTACGGGAAATGATCGCCGCATCGCTGGACCATCCATTCGAAGATATCGTCTCGCTGAACAAGTCCACCCTGGAAGCGACCTGCGCCTACCTGGGATTCCCCCGGAAGATGCCGGTGCTATCCCGCATGGCGCTGGAGATGGAGCACCCGCGGGCCCCGGACGAATGGGCACTGAATATCTGCAAGGCGCTGGGGGGCGTGGAGGAATACTGGAATCCGCCGGGAGGGCAGAGCTTCTTCGACCGCAGCAAGTACGACGCGGCCGGGCTGACCCTGCGCTTCCAGGAACCGAAACTGGTGCCTTATGAGCAGAAACGCCCGGCCTTCGAGGCGGGCTTGTCGATCATCGACGTGATGATGTTCAACTCCCCCGCCGACGTCTCGCGCATGCTCGACGCCTACGAGCTGAGCTAGCCCGAACCGTCAGAGGCACCAGACCAGGACCGGCGCCAGCAGCAGGTTGAACAGTCCGGTCAGGACCATCAGCAGGCCCGCCGCCGAGCCTTCTTCACCGCCGAACTCATAAGCCCGGCTGGTGCCCGCACCGTGGGCGCCGACGCCCAGCAACGCGCCACGAGCCAGGGCGGAGCGCAGGCGCAGCATCTTCATCAGAACACCGCCGATCAGCGCCCCGAATACCCCGGTGATCATCACGAAGGCCGCAGTCAGCGCCGGCACGCCGCCCAGGTCGTGGGACATTTCCATGGCGAACGGCGTGGTGATCGAACGCGGAATCAGCGACAGGGTCACCTGGCCGTCCAGCGCCAGCGCGTGGGCCAGCGCCCAGGAGCTGCCGATGGCCATGGTCGAGCCGGCGAGCATGCCGGTCAGCAGTGCCGGCCAATGGCGGGCGAGCAAGGCGCGCTGTTGCCAGATGGGAATGGCGAAGGCCACGGTGGCCGGGCCGAGCAGCGCCACCAGCCAACTGGTGTCACGGGCGTAATCGGCGTAGCGGGCCTGCAGCGGGATCGCCAGGGCGAACAGCAGCACCGGCACGAAGACGATGGGCGACAGCCAGTACTGCTGGAAGCGGCGGTAGAGGGTACGGCTGAGCAGGTAACCGCCCAGGGTCACGGCCAACCAGAACAGGGCTTGCTTATCGAGGCTCATGGCGCGAACTCCTGTTGCACATCCATTCCACCGCCAGGGCGGTGGAGAGCATCACCATCACGGTGCTGGCGGTGATCACCAGCAGAATCTTCCAGCCCTCGCTGCGCAGCAGCGGGCCATAGTCCAGCAGGCTCATCAGCGCGGGGATGAAGAACAGCAGCATCTCCGCCAGCAGCAGGCCGGCACCGCCCTGCAACAGGGCCGGACGGATCGCCCCGCAGGCGAACAGCACCAGCAGCAGCGCCAGCCCGATCACCCCGCCCGGCAGCGGCAGGCCGGTAAGCGTGGCGATCCAGCCGCCGAGCCACCAGAAGGCGACCAGGACAGCGAGTTCGAAAATGAGGCGGGCGGCGCGGCGGAACATGGCGGCGATCTCGATGCGTTGAGCGGCTGAAGAAATCGGTTGGGAATGGCGCAAAGCCTACGCCCGCGCCTATCATCCCCAAAGCGAATAGATCGAATCGGAGCCATTCCAGAATGGAATTCAAGCAGCTGCGCACCTTCGCCGAAGTCGTGCGCCACGGTAGTTTCACCCAGGCGGCGGTACACCTGAACGCCAGCCAGTCGGCGGTGAGCAAGCAGGTTGCCCAGCTGGAACAGAGCCTGCGCGTGCAACTGCTGGAGCGCAGCGGCCCGCACATCCGCCTGACCGCCGCCGGTGAAGTGGTGTTGCGTCGCGCCGAGGACATGCTGCGCCTGCGCCGCGAACTGCATACCGAACTGGACGACCTCACCCACCTGCACCGCGGCGAGCTGCGCCTGGGCCTGCCGCTGCTGGGCGCCGACGCGTTGTTCGCCGGGCGCTTCGCCGAGTATCGGCGGCGCTACCCGAACATCGACGTGCACCTGATCGAGGGTGGCAGCAAGACCATGGAAGAAATGGTCTACAGCGGCGAACTGGAGCTGGGCGGCGGTCTCACCCCGGACGACCCCGGCTTCGACTGGCAGCCCTTCTGCAACGAGCCGCTGGATGTGCTGTTGCCCGCCGATCATCCGCTGGCAGCGCGGGAAAGCCTGGAACTGGTGGAGCTGTCCGAGACGCCCTTCCTGCTCTACCAGCAGAGCTTCACCCTCAATGACCGCCTGCTGCGTGCCTGCCGCGAGGCCGGCTTCGAGCCGAAGGAAGGCGGCCGCAGCGGCCAGGCAGACTTCCTCGGCGCGCTGGTCGCCGCCGGCCAGGGCGCAGTGCTGCTGCCCCGCGTGGTGGCGAAGGACCTGGAGCGGCCGGGACTGGTGCGGGTGCTGTTAAGCCAGCCGGATCTGCGCTGGGATATCAGCTTCATCTGGCGGCGCGATGCCTATCTGTCGAATGCAGCGAAGGCGTGGTTGGCACTGATGATCGAGATGCCGTTGCATCCGCAGTGAAGCGGGTTCAGAGCAGCTCGGGGAAGTCCGCGGCCAGCGCCGGCCACTCCCGCTGCGCCTGCTCATCGTCCGCCAGCAACTGGAACCCAGCGAACTCGAAAGCCGGCGACACGGTACAACCCACCAGCACGTAATCCCCCAGGCAGCGTGCAGCCTGCCAGGCGTGAGCGGGCACAGCGCGTTGCGGCAGGCTGCCCTCGCCCACCGGGCCGAGGGTTTCGACGCGCACGGCGGACTCCGGGGCGTCCGCGATCAGCAACTCCAGAGGCGAACCTTCATGGAAGTGCCAGAGCTCGTCGGCGTCCACGCGGTGCCAGCGGCTGACGGTGCCGGCGGGCAAAAGAAAGAGGATGGCAGACGACTGCGGCCGGCCATCGGCGCCCTTCAGATCGGATTCGAACACACGCCGGTAGAATCCGCCCTCGGGATGCGGGGCGAGATTCAGGGTGTCGATCAGCTGGCGGGCGCGGGGATGCATCAGGCCTTCAGCGCGGCAATGAACTCGGCCAGCCACGGCTCGGAGTCGGTTTCCTGGTCCACGGTCTCGCTGCCGTCCAGGCGCAGCATCGGCACCACTTCCTGTACGCCCAGTTCGGCGAACAGCTCGCGCACCTGCTCGCCACCGCCGCAGTAGGTGTCGCCATAGCTGGAATCGCCCAGCGCCAGCACGCCGCCAGGACGACCGCGCCATTCGGCCGGCAGGCGGTCGCGGATGGCGTGGAACAGCGGCTGGAAGCTGTCGGGCAGGTCGCCCATGCCGGTGGTGGAGGTCACCACCAGGAAGGCTTCGGGAGCGAAATCGATCATCGCGTCCAGGGTGGCCCGCGGGTCGAACCAGGCTTCAAAGCCGGCGGCTTCGAGTAGGCGCTTGGCGTGACGCGCGACTTCTTCGGCGGTGCCATAGACCGATCCGGACAGGATGGCGACTTTCATGTTCACTCCCACAAGGCAAGACAAGGCCGCCCATTATGCCCCATCCGTGTCGCGCCGCGCCGGGGCTGGTATAGTTTTGCCCTACCCGGCCGCTAGGACATTGTCCCGCGCGGCGCTTCCCCCGATTCCGCGAGGCGTGCATGGGCCAGACCCCAGCCCCCATCCTGATCACCGGCGCCAGCCAGCGCATCGGCCTGCATTGCGCGAAACGCCTGCTGCAAGACGGCCAGCCGGTCATCGCGACCTATCGCCAGGAAAAACCCGGCATCGCCGAGCTGCGCGAACTGGGCGCCACCTGCCTGCACGCCGAACTGGCCGATGAAGCCGGCATCCTCGCCTTCATCGCCGACCTGAACGATCACACCGACCGCCTGCGCGCGATCATCCACAACGCCTCGGCGTGGATCGCCGAACAGCCGGGTGGCGATGCGCGGGCCTTCGAAACGCTGTTCCGCGTGCACATGCTGGCGCCCTACCTGATCAACCTGCGCTGCAGCGAACTGCTCGAACGCGACGCCAGCGAACGCGGCGCCCCGGCGGACATCATCCACCTCTCCGACGACGTCGCCCGCAAGGGCAGCGCCAACCGCATCGCCTACTGCGCCAGCAAGGCCGGGCTGGACAACCTCACGCTGTCCTTCGCCGCCAGCCTCGCACCGCGCATCAAGGTCAACGGCATCGCGCCGGCACTGATCATGTTCAATCCCGGCGACGACGCCGAGTACCGCGCCCGCACCCTGGCGAAATCCGCCATGGGCATCGAGCCCGGCCCGGACGTGATCTACCAGAGCGTGCGCTACCTGCTCGACAGCCCCTACGTGACCGGCACCACCCTGACCGTCAACGGCGGCCGGCACCTCAAATGACCCGCCCGGTGCGGGCACGAGGAACTCCCACCATGATCGAAGACCTGTCTCACCACTACCGTGAGATTCTCCTCGGGCTCGGCGAAGACCCGACCCGCGAGGGCCTGCTGGACACCCCCAAGCGCGCGGCCAAGGCCATGCAGTACCTCTGCCACGGCTACGCACAGACGCTGGACGAGATCGTCAACGGCGCACTGTTCGCCTCGGACAATGACGAAATGGTCATCGTCAAGGACATCGAGCTCTACTCGCTGTGCGAACATCACCTGCTGCCCTTCATCGGCAAGGCCCATGTGGCGTACATTCCCACCGGCAAGGTGCTGGGCCTGTCGAAAGTGGCGCGCATCGTCGATATGTTCGCCCGTCGCCTGCAGATCCAGGAAAGCCTCACCCGGCAGATCGCCGAGGCAGTCCAGCAGGTCACCAGCGCCGCCGGCGTGGCGGTGGTGATCGAGGCGCAGCACATGTGCATGATGATGCGCGGGGTGGAGAAGCAGAACTCGGTGATGAACACCTCGGTGATGCTCGGCGCCTTCCGCGAGTCGACCAATACCCGCCAGGAATTCCTGCAACTGATCGGACGGAGCAAGTGAAATGACGCAACTGCAGCCGGGCATGGCGCGAATCCGGGTCAAGGACCTGCGTGTGCGCACCTACATCGGCATCAAGGAGGAGGAAATCCTCAACAAGCAGGATGTGCTGATCAACCTCACCATCCTCTACCCCGCTGGCGATGCGGTGCAGGTCAACGATATCGACCACGCGCTGAACTACCGCACCATCACCAAGGCGATCATCGCCCATGTCGAGGAAAACCGCTTCGCCCTGCTGGAGCGCCTGACCCAGGAGCTGCTCGACCTGGTCATGGCCAACCCGGCCGTGCACTACGCCGAAGTGGAAGTGGACAAGCCGCACGCCCTGCGCTTCGCCGAATCGGTATCCATCGCCCTCGCCGCGCAACGCTGAAGGCCGCCAAAGCACCTGCACGCCCGTGCCAGTCGGCCAACGGGCGTTGCTGGCAGATCGCCCGCCTCTTAGAATCTCGCCAGCCCCGCCATGCGCCTCTGATGCGCCTTTGTAGAGAGACATGCCATGACCGAGCCGATGAACCTGACCGACGAACAGCGCACCGCACTGGAAGCCGCGGCATTCCGTACCCTGGTGCAGCACCTGCGTACCCGCAAGGACGTGCAGAACATCGATCTGATGAATCTTGCCGGGTTCTGCCGCAACTGCCTGTCCAAGTGGTACAAGGCGGCGGCGGACGACATGAGCCTGGACGTCAGCCCGGACCAGGCCCGCGAAGAGATCTACGGCATGCCTTACGCCGAATGGAAGGCCAAGTACCAGACGGAAGCGACCCCTGCCCAGCAGACAGCCTTCGATAACGCGAAGAAACACTAAGAGTTTGCCTTGATGACCCTCACCGATTTTCGCGTGCGCCTGCGCAGCGAGCAGCACCTGTTCACCGACACCCTGGCGTACATCGCCGAACACTACAGCTACAGCCCCAGCGCTTTCACCAACGGTTCCGTGGAAAACCCCGCCGGACAGAACGAAGGTTCCTGCAAGACCCTGGGCTTCGCCATCCTCGAAGGCCTGAGCCAGGAAGAAAGCCTGCTGGCGTTCGGCGAGCACTACCGCGCCGTACGCGAGCACCCGGAAGGCACCGACCACGCCAACATCCGCGCACTGCAAATCACCGGCCTCGCCGGGGTCAACTTCGAGCGCCAACCCCTGTCGCGCCGCGGCTGAGGCCACTCGCTCGATGAAAAAAGCCCCGCGGATGCGGGGCTTTTTTTGGGGGCCAATCGCTCGATCGCAGAAAGCTGAACTCCAGGAGCGGACCTTGTCCGCGAAATCCGCTGCGGCGGCTCCATGAAGGATCGGGCCCCGTCCGCAATCAACCGACCTGCCGGCCCTCGCCCTCGTCTCGCGCGCGCACCTGTTCCCGCAGCCACTGGCGGAACAGCAGCACCTCCGGCGGTGGACGCTTGCCGCCCTTTGGCAACAGCAGGTAGTGGGCCTGGTCGATGGGCAGTTCGCCATCGAACGCGGCCACTACCCTGCCGGCATCCAGGTAAGGCTGAGCCAGGCTGCGCAGCACCAACGCAAAACCCGAACCGGCAGCGGCCAGCTCCAACGCCGTCAGCGAGGTGTCCACTTGCACACCCTTGCGGCTGGTGAAGTCGGCGACTCCGGCCGCCCGGAACCAGCGAGTCCACAGATCCTCGCAGCCCATGATGTGGATCAGATTGCGCTGCGCCAGGCTTACCAACTGCTCGTCGCTACCGGCCCTCGCCCGCCATACCGGGCTACACACCGGAATGGACGCCTCGGTCTGGATCAGTTCGGCATCGAATCCCTCCCAATGCCCATCGCCGAAGCGGATGTCGATGGCGCTATGGTCCGCACTCAGCGCATCAGCCCAGATATCGGCGAACAGCCGCACCTCGATGTTCGGGTAGAGCGCCATGAACTCACCGAGCCTGGGGGCCAGCCAGAGCACTGCGAAGGCCGCCGTCGAACGCACGGTAATGGAGCGATCGCCGCGGCTACCGAACAGACCGACAGTCGACATCGACAGCTCATCGAACGCCTTGCGGATCGAAGGCAGGTAGGCCAGTCCCATGTCCGTCAGGCGCACACCACGCGGCAAGCGCTCGAACAACTGGAACCCCAGGTACTGCTCCAGGGAGCGAATCTGCAGGCTGACCGCCGCGGGCGTCATGTGCAGCTCATTCGCCGCCGCCGAGAAGCTCAGGTTGCGCGCCGCCGCTTCGAAGGAGCGCAGCCAGGGAAGATGAGGAAGTTGATGGCCCACCGTGCACCTTTAAATTTTTTTGCCCCAAAGGAGCGTTTTTTCTTGTTTGTCTTAAGGTGAGCCTCCCCCAAACAATCCCCCCAACGCAAGTGCAGTACGACAGCGCCCGACATCCAAGGCGAATCGGGCCGTCACACGGAATCATCTTGGCTGGGAGGGGCGCATGGCGTCAGTGGGCGAGTTCGACTACATCATCGTTGGCAGCGGATCGGCCGGGTCGGTACTCGCCGAACGGCTTTCCAGCGAAGGGGCATCGGTGCTCGTGCTCGAGGCGGGCGGCAGCGACCGGCGCTTCTGGATCAAGGTACCGATCGGCTACGGCCGGACCTTCTACGACGAGCGGATCAACTGGAAATACAGTACCGAGCCGGACCCCGCCACCAAGGATCGCCGCAGCTACTGGCCACGCGGCCGGGTGATTGGCGGCTCCAGCTCGATCAACGCCATGGTCTACTGCCGAGGCCTGCCAGTGGACTTCGACGGCTGGCGCCAGCTCGGCAACGTTGGCTGGGGTTGGAACGACGTGCTGCCCTACTACGAGCGTACCGAGCGGCGTGTGGATGCCCAGGGCAATGCCCAGCCCGGTGGCGCTCTGTTTGTCTCGGATGTCAGCACGGAACTGCACCCGCTGCGCGAGCACTTCTTCTCCGCCGCCCGCGAACTTGGCCTGCCCTTTACCTCGGATTTCAACGGGCCGCATCCGGAGGGTGTGGGTAGCTACCAGATCAACACCCGTGCCGGCATGCGCTGCTCCGCCGCCGATGCCTTCCTGCGCCCAGCCATGCGTCGCAGCCATGTCCGACTGATCACCCAGGCATTGGCGCGACGGGTAGTGTTCGACGGCCGGCGAGCGGCGGGCATCGAGTTCGAGCGCCATGGCCAGTTACTCAGCGCACGCTCCCGGCGTGAAGTGATCCTCTGCGCCGGTGCAATCAACTCCCCGCAATTGCTGCAGCTTTCCGGCGTAGGTCCCGCCGATCTGTTGCAACGCCTGGGCATCCCGGTGGTGCTCGACCAGCCAATGGTGGGCGGACAATTGCAGGATCACCTGGGCATCAACTACTTCTATCGCTCCACCGAGCCAACGCTGAATGATCAGTTGGCGCCGCTGCATGGAAAGTTACTGGCCGGGATGCGTTACCTGCTGACCCGTCGCGGACCGCTGAGCGTGAGCGTCAACCAGTCGGGCGGCTTCGTGCGTGCCGACGAGCGCAGCCAGGCACCGGACATGCAGCTGTACTTCAACCCGGTCACCTATTCGACGGCCCCCGAAGGCAAGCGGCCGCTGATGAACCCGGACCCCTTCCCCGGCTTCATCATTTCCTTCCAGCCCTGCCGCCCGCTGAGCCGGGGACGCATCGACATCCGCTCGGCGAACCCGCGGGAAACCCCGCTCATCCGCCCCAACTACCTGAGCGAGGAAGAGGACATCCGCGGGGTGATCGCCGGCGGCCGGTTGATCCAGCGCCTGATGCGGACGCAAGCGCTGCGCCGGCTGGTGCAGGAAGCCATCCCGCCGGACCTCGACGGCATGGACGACGAACAGATTCTCGACGACTTCCGCGAACGTTGCGGTTCGGTCTTCCATCCGGTCGGTACCTGCAGGATGGGCGCGGACGCTCGCCACTCGGTGGTGGATAGTCATCTGCGCGTCCATGGGTTGGACGGCCTGCGTGTGGTCGACGCGTCGATCTTCCCCACCATCACCTCGGGAAACACCAATGCCCCCACCATCATGGTGGCGCAGAAGGCCGCGGACCTGATCCTGGCCGACCAACGACAAAAGGTAAGCGCATGATGCGAATCAGCAAGCTCGAAACGTTCTGCAACGCCTACGT
Organism: Pseudomonas sp. PDNC002; assembly: GCF_016919445.1. Classification (NCBI taxonomy): domain Bacteria; kingdom Pseudomonadati; phylum Pseudomonadota; class Gammaproteobacteria; order Pseudomonadales; family Pseudomonadaceae; genus Pseudomonas; species Pseudomonas sp. PDNC002. Next base: position 6,149,851 of record NZ_CP070356.1, read on the forward strand.
AGGCTTCGTGCGAGTCACCAGCGAATGCGGCAGTGTGGGCTGGGGTCAGCTGTCCACCTACCACGCCGACATCACCGCGCAAGTCTTCCACCGGCAGATCGCTCCGTGGGCGCTCGGCGCCGACGCTCGAGACATCGAGAATCTGGTCAGCATCATTCCCGAGCGCGAGCACAAGTTTCCCGGCAGCTACCTCTACCGTGCCATCGCCGGCCTGGATACGGCCCTGTGGGACCTGCGCGGCAAGGTCGAGGGCAAGCCGGTGGTCGAATTGCTCGGCGGCCAGCCGGGCAAGCTGCGCGCTTACGCCTCATCGATGAAACGCGACATCACTCCCGATGCGGAAGCCCAGCGCATGCTGCGCCTGCGCGACCGCTACGGTTTCGATGCCTTCAAATTTCGCGTGGGCAGCGAGTGCGGCCACGACCGCGACGAGTGGCCCGGCCGCACGGAAGCCATCGTGCCGACAATGCGCCGCGCGCTGGGCGACCAGGCTGAGCTGCTGGTCGACGGAAACTCAGGCTATTCGCCCAACCGCGCCATCGAGGTCGGTCGCATGCTTGAGCAGCACGGCATCGTCCATTTCGAAGAGCCGTGTCCTTACTGGGAGCTTGAGCAAACCCGCCAAGTGCGCCAGGCGCTATCGCTGGACGTGACGGGTGGCGAACAGGACTGCGAGCTGCCCACCTGGCGGCGGATGATCGAGATGCGCGCGGTCGACATCGTGCAGCCGGACATCCTCTATCTTGGCGGCATCTGCCGCTCTCTGCAGGTGGCCGGCATGGCCGCCGAAGCGGGGCTGCCGGTCACACCGCACAGCGCCAACCTGTCGCTGGTGACGCTGTTCACCATGCACTTCCTGAAAGCCCTGCCCAACGCCGGCAAATATCTTGAGCTGTCCATCGAAGGGCAGGATTACTACCCCTGGCAGGATGGCTTGTTCGTCGAGTCGCCCTTCCGCGTGGAAGGAGGTCACGTCACGGTCGGCGACGCGCCCGGCTGGGGCGTGGAGATAGCCCCGCAGTGGCTGGAAAAATCCACCTACCAGATCAGCGAGGCCAGCCGATGAGCCAGACCACCGACGCCCTGATCCACGAGTATTTCGCCACCGGCACTCTCGCTTATCTGCCCGACGCGCACTTCATCGACGGTACCTGGCGCGCCAGTGCTGGCGGCGAAACCCTGGAAGTGTTCGACCCCGGCCTGGGCAAGGCTTTCACCCAGGTCGCGGCCGGCGATGAGGAAGACGTCGACGCCGCCGTAAGTGCCGCTGACTCCGCCACACGGGGCCCCTGGCGCAAGATGCTGCCGGCCGACCGCAGTCGCATCCTGCTGCGCGCCGCCGAGGCGATACGCAGCAATGCCGAGCGCCTGGCGGTGATCGAAACCCTCGACAACGGCAAGACCCTCGCTGAAGCACAGAGCGACGTACGCAACACCGCGCGAATCTTCGAATACTACGCCGGCATCGCCGACAAACTGCAGGGCGAAACCATACCCCTGGGCGCTGATCACTTCTCCTGTACCCAGCTTGAGCCGGTGGGTGTGACGGCCCACATCATTCCCTGGAATTACCCCATTTCCACCGCCGCCCGTGGACTCGCACCGGCGCTGGCGGCAGGTTGCACCGCGGTGCTCAAGCCAGCCGAGCAGACTCCGCTCAGCGCCCTGTTACTGGCGGGACTGTTGAACCAGGCTGGTCTGCCGCCGGGCGTGTGCAACGTGGTGAACGGCACCGGCAGCAAGGTCGGCAGTGCCCTGACAAGCCATCCCAAGGTGCGCCATGTGACCTTCACCGGGTCGGTCAATACCGGCATCCATGTGATGCAGGCCGCCGCGCGCAACATCGCCAGCGTCACCCTGGAACTGGGCGGCAAGTCACCTGCCATCGTCCTCGCCGACGCCGATCTGGATGCGGCACTGGATGACGTGCTCTGGGCCATCTACTCCAACGCCGGGCAGATCTGCTCCGCCGGTTCGCGACTGATCATCGAGCGCAGCGTGCACGAGCGCTTCGTCGAGCGGCTGGCGGAACGCGCGCGGCAACTGAGCCTTGGGCACGGACTGCGCAACCCCGACATTGGCGCAATCACCACACCGGAGCAGTTGCGGAAGATAGAAGACTACGTCGACGGCGCACGAACTCGCGGCGTCAGGGTTGCCGCAGGCGGACGGCGTGTCTGCGACACAGCATCCGACGCGGGCTGGTTCTTCCAGCCCACGCTTCTCGACAACCTGCGGATCGACGATCCGCTGGTACAGGAAGAGGTCTTCGGGCCGGTGCTATCGGTGCAGGTTGCCGACTCCGCCGAGCACGCGCTGGAGCTGGCCAACGCCACCCCGTTCGGGCTTGCGGCAGGCATATACACCCGCGACTTCTCCCGGGCGATGCGCATGGCTCGGGACCTGGACGCCGGGCAGATCTACATCAACGAATACTTCGCAGGCGGGGTTGAGACGCCCTTTGGCGGGAACAAGCGCTCAGGCTTCGGTCGTGAGAAAGGACTGGAGGGGCTACGCGCCTACTATGCGGTGAAGACGGTCACCGCCCGCATCTGAATTACCCCGTTCGAGACGACTCCTGACAAGACATCCAATAAGAAGGAACACTCATGGGCAATCACATCGACGACCTCACAAACCGCCTGCGCCTTGGGCAGATCGACCGCCGCACCTTCGTGAAGAGCATGTTCGCCGCCGGCGCGGCCCTGAGCTCAGGCCTGGCGGGCCAGGTGTTCGCCGCCGAGCAGGCCGGCACCCCCAAGCGCGGAGGCCACTTCAAGCTAGGCATTGCAACCGGCTCGACCACTGACTCCTTCGACCCCGGTACCTACGGCGACAACTACATGCAGTCGGTGGGACATTCGGTTCACAACTACCTGACCGAGATCAGCAACACGGGAGAGTTGGTGGGCGAACTGGCGCAGAGCTGGGAGCCTTCGGCCGACGCCAAGACCTGGACCTTCACCTTGCGCAATGGAGTGGAGTTCCACAACGGCAAATCCCTGGGCGCCGAAGACGTCGTGGCCTCGCTCAACCACCATCGCGGGCCCGATTCCCGCTCCGCCGCCAGCAGCATCCTTGCGCCCATCAGCGACATCCACGCGGACGGCAAGAACCGCGTCATCGTTACCCTGGACGGCGGCAACGCCGACTTCCCCTACCTGGTCTCGGACTATCACCTGCCAATCATGCCGTCGAAGGATGGCAAGGTGGACGCGAACTCCGGCGTGGGCTGCGGCGCTTACATCCGCGAGAGCTTCGATCCGGGTGTGAAGACAGTGGTCAAGCGCAACCCCAATTACTGGAAGACCGATCGCGGCTGGTTCGACTCCGTGGAGTTCCTGGTGATCGCCGACGTCGGCGCCCGCACCAATGCGCTGAACACTGGCGAAATCCACGCCATGAACGGTTGCGACCTGAAGACGGTACACCTGCTCAAGCGAAACTCCAGGCTGGAGGTGTCCTCCATCAAGGGAGGGCAGCACTACAGCCTGCCGATGAACGTCACCCAGGCGCCCTTCACCGATCCCAACATCCGCGAGGCACTCAAATACGCCATCAACCGCGAGGCCTTGCTGCAGACCATCCTGCGCGGCCATGGCGAGGTTGCCAACGATCACCCGATCAACTCGGGTTATCGCTATTTCGCCAGTGACATCCCGCAACGCCAGTACGACCCGGACAAGGCCCGCTTCCACCTCAAGCAGGCCGGGCTGGACAGCCTGAAGGTCGATCTCAGCGCCGCCGATGCCGCGTTTGCGGGTTCGGTGGACACAGCCGTGCTGTTCAAGGAGCACGCGGCAAAAGCAGGCATCGACATCAACGTCGTGCGCGAGCCCAACGACGGCTACTGGAAAAACGTCTGGATGAAGAAGGCCTGGAGCATGGATTACTGGGGCGGCAAACCCACCGAGGACTGGGCATTCTCCCTGGTCTACGGCAAGGGCGCGGCGTGGAACGAAACGTTCTGGGACAACGCCCGCTTCAACGAGCTACTGGTGGGTGCCCGCTCCGAACTGGACGACGCCAAGCGCCGGCAGATGTACGGCGAGATGCAGCTCCTGCTGCGTGACCAGGGCGGCGCGTTGATCCCGCTGTTCGCCAACTACGTCGATGGCATCTCCACCCTGATCGGCCACGGCCGCATCGGCAACAACTGGGACCTGGACGGCCTGCGCGCCGCCGAACGCTGGTGGTTCGCCTGATCGCCAGCCGCCCGAATCCGCCGGTTGCCGAGGAGGTCCGCCGACATGCGTCATCCGTTGTTGAAAATGCTCGCCCAACGCCTGCTGCTGGGTTTGCTGAGCCTGTGGGTGGTCTCGATCATCATCCTGCTGGGCGTGTCATTCCTGCCGGGCGACATCGCCACCGAGATCCTCGGCCAGTCGGCCACTCCTGAAGCCGTAGCCGCCTTCCGCCAGACTCTGGGGCTGGACCAGCCCCTGTACCTGCGCTATTTCCACTGGCTGGGCGGCATGCTGCAGGGTGATTTTGGCGAGTCCCTGGCCAACGGCCGGGCCATCGCCGAATTACTCGCCACGCGACTGCCCAACACCCTGATGCTGGCGCTGTTCGCCGCCGTTGTTGCAGTCCCGCTGGCACTGGCGCTGGGCTTCCTGGCGGCGATCTACCGCAATGGTGTATTCGACCGCCTGATCAATGTCTTCACCTTGAGCTGTATCTCCTTCCCGGAGTTCTTCCTGGCCTACCTGCTGATCCTGTTGCTGTCCGTGAAAGCCGGCTGGCTGCCAAGCCTGGCCAGCGTCGACGCCAGCCAGCCATTGAGCGAGCGCCTCTACTACATGGCGCTGCCGGCGCTGACCCTGACACTGGTGGTGGTCGCGCACATGATGCGCATGAGTCGCGCCGCCATCGTCAACCTGCTGGCCAGCCCCTACATCGAAATGGCGAAGCTCAAGGGCCTGCCGCGCTGGCGCATCATTCTTCGACATGCCCTGCCGAACGCCTGGGCGCCGATCATCAACGTCATCGTGATCAACCTGGCTTACCTGGTGGTCGGCGTGGTCGTGGTCGAGGCGGTGTTCGTCTACCCCGGCATGGGGCAACTGATGGTCGATTCGGTGAAGAAACGCGACCTGCCGGTTGTGCAGGCCTGCAGCCTGGTGTTCGCCTCGACCTACATCCTGCTCAACCTCGCCGCCGACATTCTGGCCACCCTCACCAACCCCCGCCTGAGGCACCCGCGATGATCGAACAGGGCAGCAATCTCCCCCTGGCGGCGCAGCACGCCATGCCGGAACACACCCCGTCAATGCACCAGACAACGGCGACTCTGGGCCGCCTGTTCCGTGCAGTGCGCCATGCGCCGTGGAGCGCGCAACTGGGCCTGCTGATCATCGCGCTCTACACGGCGGCGGCACTGCTCGCTCCCTGGATCGCACCCTACGGCGAGTCTCAGGTAGTCGCCAGCGAGTTCGAACCCTGGAGCCGGCAATTCCTGCTGGGCACCGACAACCTAGGCCGCGACCTTTTCACGCGCCTGCTCTATGGCGGCCGCAACACCCTCGGCATTGTGTTGCTTGCCACCTGCCTGGCATTCCTCCTGGGCGGAATCGCAGGGCTGCTGGCAGCGGTCAAGGGCGGTTGGACCGACCAATTGCTGTCGCGTCTGGTCGATGTACTAATGGCCATTCCGCAACTGATCTTCGCCCTGCTGCTGCTCACGATGTTCGGTACCTCGGTGCCGATGCTGATCGCGATCATCGCCGTGCTCGACTCGACGCGGGTGTTCCGCCTGACCCGCGCAGTGGCGACCAACGTGGTACAGCTGGACTTCGTTGAATCCGCGCGGCTGCGCGGGGAAAGCACCTCGTGGATCATGTTCCGCGAAGTTCTGCCGAACATCCTGCCGCCGCTGGTGGCGGAGTTCGGCCTGCGCTTCTGCTTCACCTTCCTGTTCATCAGCGCCTTGAGCTTCCTCGGCCTGGGTATCCAGCCGCCCACCGCCGACTGGGGCTCGATGGTGCGCGACAACGCGACCCTGATCAGCTACGGGGAAATCACCCCGCTTCTGCCGGCCGCCGCCATCGCGATCCTCACCATCGGTGTGAACTTCGTGGTGGACTGGTTCCTGCACATGACGAGTGGACTGCACGATGGCCAATGAAACCCGCGACAACCTGCTGCTGAAGATTTCCGGGCTGCACGTGCAGACGCTGAATGGCGCCCCCATCCTCGATGGCATCGACCTCACGCTCAGGCGCGGTGAAGTGCTGGGCCTGATCGGCGAGTCCGGCGCGGGTAAATCCACACTGGGCCTGTCGGCGATGGGCTATGAACGCCCCGGTTGCCGGATCAGCGCCGGTAGCATCCTCTTCGACGGCGAAGACCTGGCCAAGGCGTCGGAGCCACGCAGGCGGCAGCTATGGGGATCGCGCATCGCCTATGTGGCGCAATCGGCGGCGGCATCGTTCAACCCCGCACATCGACTGATCGACCAGTACGTCGAAACCGCGCTGCAGCACGGAGTGATGCCGGAACAACAAGCCAGGGCCGATGCCGTCGAGATGTTCCGGCGCATGCGCCTGCCGCAGCCGGAAACCTTCGGCCTGCGTTATCCACACCAGGTATCGGGAGGCCAACTGCAACGCGCCATGACCGCCATGGCGATGGCCTGCCGCCCGGACCTGATCATCTTCGACGAACCCACCACTGCCCTGGACGTGACCACCCAGCTCGAAGTCCTGGCCACCATTCGCGACCTGGTCTGCCAGTTCGACACTGCTGCGCTGTACATCACCCATGACCTGGCTGTGGTCGCACAGATGGCCGACCGCATCATGGTCCTGCGTCACGGCAAGACGGTAGAGGAAGCCGACACCCGCAGCATGCTCGACAGCCCCCAGGAGGCCTACACCCGCACCCTGTGGTCGGTCCGCTCCCTGCAACACGAACCCTGTGCGCAGCACGAAACGCCGCCTCTGGTGCAACTGTCGAACCTCAGCGCCAGCTATGGTCCGCTCCCTGTGCTGCAGGATGTTTCGCTGGAGATACCCACGGGCGCGACAGTCGCGGTGGTCGGCGAGTCCGGTTCCGGAAAGTCGACGCTGGCACGCGTGCTGACCGGGCTTCTGCCACCGAACCAGGGCTCGATGACCTTCCAGGGCGAGGCACTGGCGCGCCGCTGTCAGTCACGCCCGGCTGCGACCCTGAAGAACATCCAGATGATCTACCAGATGCCGGACACGGCACTCAATCCTCGCCAGCGTATCCGCGACATCCTCGGGCGCCCGCTCGCGTTCTACCTGGGGCTGAGCGGGACGGCCCGGGAAGCCCGACTGCATGAGTTACTGGAGCAGATCGAACTGCCACCTGAGCAATTCCTTGACCGCTTCCCGGGTGAGCTCTCGGGCGGCCAGAAGCAGCGCATCTGCATTGCCCGCGCGCTGGCGGCTGAACCGCGGCTGATCATCTGCGACGAGGTCACCTCGGCCCTGGACCAGGTAGTGGCCAAGGGCGTCCTGCTACTGCTCAAGCGTCTGCAACGACAACTGGGATTGTCCTACCTGTTCATCACCCACGATCTGGATACGGTGCGCAGCATCGCCGACCACATCGTGGTCATGCACCAGGGGAGGATCGTTGAACAAGGCCCTGCAGCCGAGGTGTTCGCCCCGCCCCATCATGATTACACCGCCCGCCTGCTGGCATCGGTTCCGGAAATGGACCCGGACTGGTTGACCCGCCAACTTGCCAATCGCACTGCTACCTCGGGAGTTCCCGCGTGAAACAAAAACCCCAGCTGACCCAGCAGGAGACCGACCACCTGCTGCGCACCGCCCGTCAGGAAGCGCAACGCAACCAGTGGCCGGTGTCGATTGCCATCGTCGACGACGGCGGCCACCTGCTGGCCTTCGAGCGCCTCGACGGCTGTGCCCCCATCGCCGCCTACATCGCCACCGAGAAGGCCCGGACCGCTGCGCTGGGCCGCCGCGATTCGGCGGCCTACGAGAGCATGATCAACCAGGGGCGCAGCGCATTCCTCTGTGTGCCGGAGCTGCGCGGCATGCTCGAAGGCGGCGTGCCCGTGAGGGTGGCGGATCAGGTGATCGGCGCCATCGGCGTGTCCGGCGTCAAGGCGGAGCAGGACGCCCAGGTCGCGCGAGTGGCCGCCACCAGCCTGGAAGCCGGCTAGTACGCGGCTGCACCGGGCGCTACGGAGACGCGCCGCGGGTGCTTACTCAAACGACTCATGTGATTGAAAAACAACATAGATTGACGCGAAAAGAGGCGATTGGAACACTCCCCGGCGACTTCACTCCACTACCGGGAGCTCCGCCAATGACAAGAACAATGCGCGCCCTGGCCGGTTGCCTGCTGCTGGCATCCGCCTGTCTCACCCCGTTCGCCGCCCAGGCCGGCGACCTCGATGGCATCAAGCAGAAAGGCGAACTCAGCTTCGCACTTACCGGCAAATACCCGCCGTTCAGCTTCATCGATATCGACGGCAAGCTGCAGGGCTTCGACGTCGACATCGGCGATGGCATCGCCCAGCGCCTGGGCGTGACAGCCAAGCCGGTGACCACCGCCTGGGACGGCATCGTCGGCGGCCTGCTCGCCGGCAAGTACGACGCGATCATCGGCAGCCTGGCGATCACCGACGAACGCCTGAAGGCCGTCGACTTCTCCGAGCCCTATTACCTCTCCGGCGCGCAATTGTTCGTACGCAAGGACAGCCCGCTGCAGAGCATCGACGAGATGGACGGCAAGGTCATCGGCATCACCCTGGGCGAGACATACGAAAGCTGGCTGCGCGAGCACAAGCCCAACGTCACGCTGAAAACCTACAAGGGCCTGCCGGACATCCTCCTCGACCTGCAGAACAAGCGCATCGACGGCTTCGTCACCGACAAGATCGCCGGCCTGCTGACCATCCGCGACCGCAACCTCAACGCCCGCCCGGCCGGCGAGCTGCTCTACCCTGAGAAGATGGGCATCGCCGTGCGCAAGGACAACCCGGAGCTGAAGGCGGCGATCAACGCAGCACTCGCCGATCTCGACAAGGACGGCACCTACAAGGGCATCAGCGAGAAATGGCTGGGCACCGACATCCGTTGAAGGACATCGCGCAATGTTGACTTACTTCCATCCCGACCAATATCTCCACCATCCCCGCACCTATCTCTCGCGTGGACAGATGCGCGTGCCGCAGGAGATTCCCGAACGTCCGCGGCGCCTGCTGCAGGCCGTGGAACGGCTCGGCTTCGAGCTGCGCCAGCCGGATGACCACGGCATGCAACCGCTGAGCGCGGTACACAGCCCGGAATACCTGCGCTTCCTCGAAGAAGCCCACACCGAGTGGAAGGCCACCGGCCAGGACTGGGGTGACGAAGTGATCTCCAACGTCTTCGTCCGCGAGCCCAACCCACTGCGCGGGATTCTCGCCAAGGCCGCGCGCTACCTGGCCGATGGCAGTTGCCCGGTCGGCGAGCAGACCTGGCGCGGCGCCTACTGGTCGGCGCAGAGCGCAGTGGCCGGCGCACGCGCCCTGCTCGACGGCCAGCCCGAGGCCTATGCCCTGTGCCGTCCGCCGGGACACCACGCGCGCCGCGATGCCGCTGGTGGCTTCTGCTACCTGAACAACGCCGCGATCGCCGCCCAGGAATTGCGCAAGGGTCATGCGCGCGTCGCCGTGCTGGATACCGACATGCACCACGGCCAGGGCATCCAGGAAATCTTCTACGAACGCGACGACGTGCTGTACGTGTCGATCCATGGCGACCCGACCAACTTCTATCCGGTGGTCGCCGGTTACGAGGATGAGCGTGGCGCCGGCGCCGGCCATGGCTACAACGTCAACCTGAGCATGCCCCATGGCTCTGCCGAGTCGGTGTTCTTCGAGCGGCTGCGCGAGGCCATCGCGGCGCTGCGCCGGTTCGAGCCCGAGGTACTGGTGCTGTCACTGGGCTTCGATATCTACGAGCTCGATCCGCAGTCCCAGGTCGCGGTGACCAGCGAGGGCTTCAACCGCCTCGGCCAGGCCATCGGCGAACTGGGCCTGTCCACGCTGATCGTCCAGGAAGGCGGCTACCACCTGGAGAGCCTGCAGGAGAATGCCGAGCAGTTCTTCAACGGCTTCCTGGCGCCCCGGCGCACTGCGTGAAGCAGCGGCGGCGGCCCTGGCCGCTCGCCTCAGGCCGCAGGCAGGCGCAACGCTGCGGCACAGTCCTCGCGCTGCTGCATGGCCTCGACCACCTGCGCCAGCGCCAGGCGCACATCGCCGATCAGCCGGTTGCTCTTCAGTTCCTGCTTGTACACCAGGTAGAAGTTGAACCACTGCTCCAGCGCGAAGGGGCGGCTGACCAGCTTCGGGTTTTCGCACAGGTCCGCGGCGGTGATGGCGTTGACCAGGCTCAGCCCGCCCGTCAGTTCGATCATTGCGCCCATGCTCGACAGGCTCGACTGCAACTCGTGGCGCAGCAGGCGGCGCAGGCTGTTGTCGCGGTAGATCAGGTGGTCCGACTGGATCGGCTTGATCAGCGTCTGCCCGTCGAGGTCGGCCAGTTCCAGCTCGGCCTTTTCCGCCAGCGCGCTCGCCGACGGCATCAGCACGCGCATGCGTGCCGCCACCATCGGCGCGAACAGCAGATTGGGCTCGTGCACCTCATAGGACACCAGCGCCATGTCCAGCCGCCCGGCCTCCACGTCGGCGATCAGCCGGCCGCTGGCCGCCACATCCAGTGACACCGCGATCCCCGGATGCGCCTGCAGGTAACGCTGCACCAGGGCAGGCCCGAAACGATGCCCGAGCCCCGGCGCACAGCCCAGTTTCAGCGACGCCACGCCGCTGTCCTGGAGGACGAACAGGTCCTCCTCGATGCGCGCCAGGTTGCCCATCAGCAGGATCGCCTCGTTGAGCATGTAGCGCCCGGCGGCAGTGATCTGCAGGCGCTGGTTCTCACGGGCGAACAGACGAATCTTCAGCGACTCCTCCAGCCGCGCCAGGGCGTGGCTGACGGCCGACTGGGTAAGCCCCAGCTGCACCGCCGCCTGGCGCGTCGAACCGGTGGTGGCGATGGCGTGGAAGATTTCCAGGTCGCGCAGGCTGAACTCGGTACGCATGGTCGGGAACACCCTGGCCGGTCAAATGATGAAAAAAGATCATAAATTGACGCTGTTTTTTGTCAATGCAAGACTCGCTGCGTGTTCTCGAACAACCTAAACCCTTTCAGAACAGGGGTCTTGGACCGAACACCTGGGTATTAAAATAATTTGTAGGAATCACCATTCGTTCCCCGCGTTTGGCTCCCGACACCCATCCCGAGAATAAAAATGTTCGACTTCAACCTCGTGCTCCATTACCTGCCGATGCTGCTCAAGGCAGCCGGCGTCACCGTCGAGCTGACCCTGCTGGCCATCGTTTTCGGCCTGCTGATCGGCCTGCTCGCCGCCCTCGCCCGCCTGTCCCGGCACCGCGCCCTGCGCTGGACCGCCGCCGGCTACATCTGGCTGATCCGCTCGACGCCGCTGCTGGTCCAGCTGTTCATCATCTACTTCGGCCTGCCGCAGTTCGGCTTCGAACTGTCGCCCTTCACCTCGGGGGTGATCGGCCTGGCGCTGAACGTCGGCGCCTACAACGCCGAGACCATCCGCGCCGGCATCCAAGCCATTCCCCTGGGGCAGGTCGAAGCCTCGCGCTCGCTGGGCTTCGGCACCGCGCGGACCATGCGGCTGATCATCCTGCCGCAGGCGTTCAAGCTGATCGTGCCGCCGCTGGGCAACAACCTGATCATCCTGATCAAGGACACCTCGCTGGTGTCCACCATCACCCTGGCCGAGCTGTTCATGCGCACCCAGCAACTGGTCGGCGCCACCTTCAAGCCGTTCGAGCTGTATTTCGCCTGCGCGCTGATCTACGCGCTGCTGACCACCATCACCAGCCTGCTGCTGCAACTGTTCGAGCGGCGCCTGCTGCTCAAGGGAGGACGGGCATGAGCCGCGCCGACGTACAAATCCAGCTGAAAGATATCCACAAGCACTACGGCCCCCTGGAGGTGCTCAAGGGCATCGACCTGGACGTCCACAAGGGCGAGGTGATGGTGCTGATCGGCCCCAGCGGCTCGGGCAAGAGCACCCTGCTGCGCTGCGTGAACATGCTCGAACAGCCCACGCGCGGCGAGATCTTCTTCCAGGACCAACTGATCAATGACCGCCAGCGCAGCCACCGCGCGCAGGAAAAGTACCTCAACGGCCTGCGCATGAAGGTCGGCATGGTGTTCCAGCACTTCAACCTGTTCCCGCACCTGACCGTGCTGGAGAACATCACCATCGCCCCGACCCAGTTGCAGGGCGTCGACCCGCGCCAGGCGCGCGCCGAGGCCGAGGAGTTGCTGGAGAAGGTCGGCGTGCTGGACAAGCGCGACGTCTACCCCGGCAACCTCTCCGGCGGCCAGAAGCAACGCGTGGCCATTGCCCGCGCCCTGGCGCTCAAACCCGACGCGATGCTGTTCGACGAACCGACATCGGCGCTCGACCCGGAAATGGTCGGCGGCGTGCTCAATGTGATGGAGAGCCTGGCCCGCAGCGGCATGACCATGATGGTGGTGACCCACGAAATGCGCTTCGCCGAGAAGGTCGCCGACCGCGTGGTGTTCATGGCCGACGGCAACATCGTCGAGCAGGGCACCCCGCAGGAAGTGTTCCGCGCGCCGCAACAGCAACGCACCCGCGCGTTCCTCGCCGACATCGGCTGAGACACCTAATCAAGTGCGCACGCCAGGGCGGGCGCCATCAACCATGGGGATTCGCATGTCCGACTACCTGTTCTACCAATCCGCCGTGCGCTTGCCGACCGTCTCGCACGCCCAGGGCATCTATGCCTGGGACGAGCATGGCCAGCGCTACCTGGACGCCTGCTCCGGGGCCATCGTCGCGCAGCTCGGCCACAGCCATCCGGCAGTACGCGAGGCCATGCTGGCGCAACTGGACAAGGTGGCCTTTGCCTACCGCACCCAGTTCGAGAACCAACCGGCGCTGGACCTCGCCGAGCGCCTGGTCAACCTCACTGGCCAGCGCTTCGACCGGGTGTTCTTTTCCTCCGGCGGCTCAGAGTCGGTGGAGTCAGCGCTGAAGATTGCCCGCCAGTACTGGTACGCCAAGGGCGAACCCCAGCGCCGGGTGTTCATCAGCCGCAAGCCGGCCTACCACGGCTCGACCATGGGCGCGCTGGCGATGACCAGCTACACGCCGCTGACCCAGCCCTTCGAGCCGATGTTCCAGCACTATCCGAAGATCGCCTCGCCGACCCAGTACCGCGTGCCCGCCGGCCTGAGCGCCGAGGCCCATGCGATTGCCTGCGCCGACGAACTGGAAGCGGCGATCCTGGAAATCGGCGCGGAGAACGTCGCCGCTTTCATCGCCGAACCCATCGGCGGCGCCAGCACCGGCGCGGAAGTGCCGCACGACGCGTACTTCCCGCGTATCCAGGCGATCTGCAAGCGCCACGGCATCCTGCTGATCCTCGACGAAGTGATGACCGGTATCGGCCGCACCGGCCGCTGGTTCGGCTACGAACACTGGGACGTGCAGGCCGACATCCTCTGCCTCGCCAAGGGCCTGGGCGCCGGCTACTACCCGGTGTCGGCGGTGCTGACCCGCGCCGAACTGACCGACCCGATCCTCTCCTCCGGCGGCTTCCAGCATGGCTACACCTACGCCGGCAACCCGCTGGCCAGCGCCACCGCGCTGGCAGTGATCCAGGCCATCGAGGATGAGAACCTGGTGAGCAAGGTCGCCGAAAACGGCGCCTACCTGCTGGAGCGCCTCAAGGCCCTTGGCGCGCGCTACGAGTTCGTCGGCGACGTGCGTGGCCGCGGCTACCTGCAGGCCATCGAATACGTCGCCGACCGCGCCGGCAAGACGCCCTTCCCGCTGGCCGCCAACGTCAGCGACAACATCACCCGCCTGGCCCGCGAGCGCGGCCTGATCATCTACCCGCGCCGTTCGCTGATGGGCGAACAGGGCGACCACACGCTGATCTCGCCGCCGCTGATCACTACCCGCGAACAGTGCGACGAAATCGTCGAACTGCTCGGCGCCACCTTCGACGCCTTCCAGGCGCAGCAGGCCGGCCGATGAACAAGCAGTGCTCGCTGGAAGAAGCCGTCGCCGGCATCGTCGACGGCAGCAGCATCATGGTCGGCGGTTTCGGCTCACCCGGCACGCCGTTCTCCCTGCTGGAGGAATTGGCGCGCCAGGGCAAGCGTGACCTGACCATCATCAAGAATGACGCCAACCAGGACGGCTACGGCGTGTCGCGGCTGATCGAGGCCGGCGCGATCCGCAAGATGATCACCACCCACCTCGGCCTAAGCGGCGCCGCGCGCAAGGCCTACACCGCCGGGCAGCTGGAAGTGGAGTTCGTTTCCCAGGGCCTCTTCGCCGAGCGCATCCGCTGCGCCGGCGTCGGCCTGCCGGCGTTCCTCAGCGATATCGAGATTCCCGAGGAACTGGGCGAGCAGCGCCAGACAGTCAACTTCGAAGGTCGTCAGCTATACGTCGAACCGGCGCTGCGCGCGGACTACGCCTTCATCGCCGGGCACCGTGCCGACCATGCCGGCAACCTGCAATACCACGGCAGCGCCCGCAACTTCGGCCCGCTGATGGCGATGGCCGCCGACCGCGTGATCGCCGAGGTCTACGACCTCAGCGAGCAGGCCCTGGCGGCCGACAGCATCCACACCCCCGGCATCTTCGTGCACCACCTGGTCGCCGTCACAAGGAGCTCCCATGAGTACCAGCCCATCCCTCGCTGACCCGCGGGACATCATCGCCCGCCGGGCCGCGCGGGAAATCCGCGACGGCCAGCTGGTGAACCTCGGCATCGGCCTGCCGACCCTGATCCCCGGCTATGTGCCGGAGCACATCCAGGTGTGGATCCACTCGGAAAACGGCATCGTCGGCGTCGGCCCGCAGGCTGGCGCACACAACCTCGACGCTGAGCTGATCGACGCCGGCGGCGGCTACGTTACCGTGGTGCCGGGCGGCGCCATCGTCGACAGCGCCACCTCCTTCGGCATCATCCGCCGCGGCCTGCTCGACATCACCTTCCTCGGCGCCCTGCAGGTTTCGCAGCACGGCGACCTGGCCAACTGGCTGGTGCCGGGCAAGATCGTCGCCGGCATCGGCGGCGGCGCGGAACTGGCGCAGAAGGCCCGCCAGGTGATCGTCACCATGCCGCACTGCGACAAGGACGGCCGCGCCAAGATCGTCGAACGCTGCGAGCTGCCGCTCACCGCGCGCCGCTGCGTGACGCGAATCATCACCGAGCACGCGGTCTTCGATATCGACGACGAAGGCCTGCTGCTGCGGGAAATCCTCGGCGACCTGAGCCTGGCCCAACTGCAAGCGATCACCGCGCCCTTCCGCGACGCCCGCCACTGACCCGGACTGCCAACCATGACTTCGACTGCCTCCCCGGCGTACATCGCCGGTTACGCCCGCACGCCCATCGGTCGGGCCTATCGCGGCGCGTTCAACGACACCGACGCCCCGACGCTGGCCGCCTTCGCCCTGCGTGCGCTCCTGCAACGGCACGATCTCGACCCGCAGTCCATCGACGATGTGATACTCGGCTGCGCCCTGCCCGAGGGCTCGCAGTACTACAACATTGGCCGCATGGCGGCGCTGGCGGCACGGCTGCCGGTGCGCACGCCCGGGATGACCGTGGACCGCCAGTGCGCCTCCGGCCTGATGTCAGTGGCCATCGCCAGCCAGCGCATCCAGGCCGGCGACGCCGAACTGATCCTCGCCGGCGGCGTGGAATCCATCAGCCTGGTGCAGAACCAGCACATGAACACTTACCGGCGCCAGGACCGGCAGTTGCTGGACATCCTGCCCGCCGCCTATATGCCGATGGTCGAGACCGCAGAAGTGGTCGCCACGCGCTACGGTGTCAGCCGCGAAGCGCAGGACACCTACGCTCTGGAAAGCCAGCGCCGCGCCGCGATGGCGCAAGCCCAAGGTCTGTTCGAAGCGGAGATCACCGCGGTCCGCACCGTGCAGCGGATCGAAGATCGCAGCAGCGGCGAGCAGTCCTTCGTCGAAGTCGACGTGGCGCGCGACGAATGCCCGCGCCCCGCCACCAGCGCGGAAGGCCTGGCGGCACTGTCACCGGTGTTTGCCCAAGGCTCGGTCAGCGCCGGTAATGCCTGCCCGCTGTCCGACGGCTCCGCCGCTTGCCTGGTGGTGTCCGAGGCGCAGTTGCAGCGCAACGATCTGCAACCGCTGGGGCGCCTGGTCAGCTGCGTGGTGGAAGGCTGCGCGCCCGACGAAATGGGCATCGGCCCGGTCCCGGCGATCCGCAAGCTGTTGCAGCGTTGCCGGCTGAGCATCGATGACATCGACCTGTGGGAAATCAACGAAGCCTTCGCCTCGCAGGTTGTGTACAGCGCGCAGACCCTGGGCATCCCGGCGGAGCGGCTGAACGTCAACGGCGGCGCCATCGCCCTCGGCCATCCCTACGGCATGAGTGGCACCCGCCTGGTCGGCCATGCGCTGCTCGAAGGTCGTCGGCGCAAGGCACGCTACGTCGTGGTCAGCATGTGCATTGGCGGCGGGCAGGGGGCGGCGGCGCTGTTCGAATGCCTCTGAGCCCGACCAAGAAAAAGGCCCCGCAAAGCGGGGCCCCTTCCTGCACGCCGGCTCTTCGGGCCGTTACAGGGAATCCAGGTAACGCTCGACGTCCAGTGCAGCCATGCAGCCGGCGCCGGCGGAAGTGATCGCCTGGCGGTAGACATGGTCGGCTACGTCGCCGGCCGCGAATACGCCGGGGATGTTGGTCGCCGTGGCATTGCCTTCGCGCCCGCCGTTGACCACCAGATAGCCATCCTTCAATTCAAGCTGGCCCTCGAACAACGAGGTGTTCGGCGTGTGGCCGATGGCGACGAACAAGCCGTCCACCTTCAGCTCCGAAGCCTCGCCATCGTTGTGGCGCAGGCGCAAGCCGGTGACGCCCATGGCATCGCCCAGCACTTCTTCCACCTGGGCATTCAGGCGCAGCTCGATCTTGCCCTCGGCGACGCGGGCACGCAGCTTGTCCTGCAGGATCTTCTCGGAACGGAAGCTGTCGCGGCGGTGCACCAGGGTCACCTTGCTGGCGATGTTGGCCAGGTACAGCGCTTCTT
This sequence comes from Pseudomonas sp. PDNC002, assembly GCF_016919445.1. NCBI lineage: Bacteria > Pseudomonadati > Pseudomonadota > Gammaproteobacteria > Pseudomonadales > Pseudomonadaceae > Pseudomonas > Pseudomonas sp. PDNC002. The sequence goes on from NZ_CP070356.1 coordinate 6,166,995, forward strand.
CCACGGCGGTGTTGCCGCCGCCGACCACCGCGACTTCACGGTTGCGGTAGAAGAAGCCATCGCAGGTGGCACAGGCGGACACGCCCTTGCCCATGAACGCCTCTTCCGAAGGCAGCCCGAGATAACGCGCGCTGGCGCCGGTGGCGATGATCAGCGCGTCGGCGGTGTAGGTGCCGCTGTCGCCCTTGAGAACGAATGGCTTGCCAGCCAGGTCTACGCCATGGATATGGTCGAAGACGATCTCGGTCTCGAAACGCTCGGCGTGTTCCTGCATGCGTTGCATCAACGCCGGGCCGGTGAGGCCATGGGGGTCGCCGGGCCAGTTGTCGACTTCGGTGGTGGTGGTCAGCTGGCCGCCGGCCTGCATGCCGGTGATCAGCAGCGGCTTGAGGTTGGCGCGGGCGGCATAGACCGCGGCGCTGTAGCCGGCAGGACCGGAACCCAGAATGATTACCCGCGCGTGACGATTTTCGGACATCGCAGCCTCCTGTTTGCGTTCGGGCCACGAACGCCAGGCAAAAGAAAAGGGAGCTGCCAAAGCACCAGGGGGAAGGTTGGGAGGGCGGCAGCTCCACTGAAAGGTTTTCTAGCGCGGACCGCACGGTCCGGAGACTGAGGACAATGCGGTGTGACCGGAGTCACGTTTTGCATTGTCCTGCAGAACCTCGGAAATCCCTTGAGATAAGTCAGGGAATTCCGTAGTCACCCTCGCCGCCTTGAGATAAGTCAGGGAGCTGCGGGTTGACCCTCGAACTCGTTCGATACGACATGGCGCGCAGCTTACCGCCGTCGCTGCGTCCTGCTGAAATGTCCAATCTCAATGCCTTCCATAGACCGCGCCTATCCCGACGGCGCCCGCCAATGGGCTGGCTAGACTCAAGCAAATCCGAGATCACGCGTGATTCCATGAACCTCCGCTCCCGTCTGCTCCTGCTGTTCCTGCCCCTGTTCGGCGCAAGCCTCGCCGGGGTCTGGACGCTATCGGACCTGATCCTGCTCGACCGCTTCGACCGTGGCGACCGCCAGCGCCTCGCCGATGAGGTGCGCATCGTCCACAACCGTATCGCCTACGAGAAACAGCGCAATCTCGACATCGTCCACAGTTACGCCTGGTGGGACGCCAGCTACCAGTTCATGCGCGTGCCGCAGTCGCGCTTCGTCGAGGACAACCTGGACAAGGACCTGCTGGGCATCCTGGGCTTCGACTATGTGCTGTACGTCGACCGCGAGGGGCGCATCATCGCCCAGCAATGGAAGCTCGACGAACTCGCGCGGCGCTTCCCCGGCCAGCCAGTGCCCAGCGCGGACCAGTTGCGTCGCAGCATCCTCAGCACCGCCCTGGAGCTGGGCGCGCTGAAGCTCGAAGGCGATCCGCAACACAGCCTCGACCAGTTGCTGCAGATCGATGGCATCCCGCAGTTGCTGCTCAGTTACCCCATCAGCAACACCTCGGGCAGCGCGGAGCCGGTTGGTGCCGTCATCGCCGGCGTGCTGCTGGACAGCGCACGCCTGTCCAACCTGCAGACGCAGATGGGCGCCAGCCTGCGCCTGGTGCATGACCAGGTGCAGAACACCGACTGGCGCGCCCTGAACATCCCCACCGGACGTGGTGCCACGCTGCTCAGCCCGCGCCACCTGCTGGATGAGAACAGCCAGCAGATGTCGCTGCTCTACCTCGACTCCCGCGGACGGCCGCAACTGCGCCTGGAGCTCACCAGCCTGCGCCCCCTCTACCAGCAGGGCCGGCAGGCGATCCGCCTGTTCCTCTACCTGGCTCTCGGCCTGCTCGGCGGCGCGACCCTGCTGGCCTACCTGGCGCTGGATTTCCGCGTCATTCGCCGCGTCGGCAGCATGAATCGCGAAGTCGCGGTGATCGGCCAGAGCGGCGGCCAAACCCGGCTGAGCAGCCAAGGGAGCGACGAGCTGGGCCAGTTGACGAATGAAATGAACTCCATGCTCGAACGCCTGGAGCAGAGCGAGGCGCGCGACCGGGCGATCCTCGACGCGATTCGCGACGGCTACTTCGAGATGGACACGGCGGGTCGCATCGGCACCGTGAACCCTGCGCTGTGCCGCATGCTCGGCCGCGATGCCGAGGAACTCAGCGGCCAGCACTTCAGCATCCTCCTGCAGGAGGAGGACTACCATCGCGCCCAGGGCCTGTACGACAAGGTCCGCGAGGACCAGCAGGAAACCACCTTCTCCGCCCCGTTCAAGCACCGCGACGGCCACCTGGTCAGTTGCGAGACGCGTCTCTCGGCGATCCGTGACACCCAGGGCGAGTTCCAGGGATTCCGCGGCATCCTGCGCGATATCAGCGACCAGGTGGCCTACCAGAAGCAGCTCATCGACCTCGCCTACCGCGACACCCTGACCGGCCTGGGCAACCGCAAGGCGTTCAACGAACAGCTGCAGCACTCCGTTACGCGTTGCAGCCATGTGGCCCTGCTGTACATCGACCTGGACCGTTTCAAGCAGGTCAACGACCGTTTCGGCCACGCCGTCGGCGATGCCTTGCTCAGCACCGTCGGCGAGCGGATGCGTGGCAGCCTGCGCCAGCCGGACCAGGCCTTCCGCCTGGGCGGCGACGAGTTCGCCGTGCTGCTGAGCCATGTCGAACCGGAGCAGGCCGAAGCGCTCGGCATGCGGCTGCTGTCCGTGCTGGGCGCCGCGTATCACCTGGGTGGCCAACAGATCGATTTCGTCACGCCCAGCATCGGCATCGCGTTCTACCCGCAGGATGCCGGCGATGCCGACGCGCTTACCCGTGCCGCCGACATCGCCATGTACCAGGCCAAGCAGGAACGCAACCGCTGTTACCGCTACAGCGCCGCCTGAGGGAAGCAACAAGACCACACACCCGGCAAAACAGACGGCTCGCCGGCCGTTCGCCGGGTCTGCTAAGGTCGCAAACGCTTTACCTTGAAAGATGCCTTGGAGATGTCGATGTCCACCCTGAGCGGCCCGCAATACCTCAGCGAAGGCCTGAAACTGATGATGCGTCCCGGCCTGCGGCTGTTCGTGCTGCTGCCGTTGAGCATCAATATCCTGTTGTTCGTCGGCCTGATCGGCTTCGCCATCAACCAGTTCAGCCACTGGGTCGATTGGCTGATGCCCAGCCTGCCGGAGTGGCTGAGTTTCCTGCAGTTCATCCTCTGGCCGCTGTTCGTCGCGCTGGTGCTGCTGATCGTGTTCTTCACCTTCACCATGATCGCCAACATCATCGCCGCGCCCTTCAACGGCTTCCTGGCGGAGAAGGTCGAAGTGGTGGTGCGCGGCACCGACGACTTCCCCGAATTCAGCTGGAGCGAGCTGATGGCCATGGTGCCGCGGACCATCGGCCGCGAGCTGCGCAAGCTCGGCTACTTCCTGCCGCGCGCCATCGCGCTGTTCATCCTCAGCCTGATCCCCGGCCTGAACCTGATCGCCGCACCGCTCTGGCTGATTTTCGGCGTGTGGATGATGGCCGTGCAGTACATCGACTACCCGGCGGACAACCACAAGCTGGGCTGGAACGAGATGCTCGCCTGGCTGCGCAGCAAGCGCTGGGCCTGCATGGGCTTCGGCGGCATCACCTACCTGGCGCTGCTGATCCCGGTGGTCAACCTGGTCGCGATGCCCGCCGCCGTGGCCGGCGCGGTGCTGTTCTGGGTGCGCGAGGGTGGCGATAAGGCCCTGGTGAAATAGACCGCGAGCGAGACGCCCTTCCCGGCTCCATCCGCAAGACAGGCAATCAGTTGCCCCATCGCCCGACCTGCCCGGCACCCTGATTCGGAAATCGCTGACTTCCGACGCAGGGTGCCCAGCGATCTTCGCCCAGCCCCGGGCCAGCCTGGATTCCACCGTTCGCTGAAAGAACCCGATGAGTCGCCTCGCCTGGGAGCGCACTCCATGAAGTGGAACGGGAAGGCCAATCACGTCCTGCGTGCGTTACCAGACAGACCGCCACGCCTGCTTTCGACGATGCTGGAAACGGACACGAAGGTCTGCCTCTCGACCTGATGGAAAGGCGCAAGCCGGGTCCGGGCTCGCCGACGTGTCCACCTTCAGGAGATCGTCCATGACCACCTACCATCACCTCGTCTCCGGTGTCTTTGCCCGCCGGTCCCAGGCCGACAGTGCGCGAGAGTGCCTGCTGGAGCTGGGCCTGCACGGAGAGCGGGTACATGTTCTCGATCATGCGGCGCTCACCGCCATGGAGCTGCCGCGCTCGAAGCAGCGCGTGTTGCAGCATGCGCTGCAGAGAGGCGCCATCGGCATGCTGTTCGGCCTACTGGTCAGCGCCCTGGTGGCAATCGCCATGACGAGAACCGGTGCCGGCCTCTTCAGCGGCGCTCCACTGGTGCTGCTGGGATGGGGAACGGCCCTGGGAGCCCTGGTCGGAGCCCTCGTGGGAGGATCGTCGCACGTCAGTCGCAACGCCCATCCCTTCGGCTACACCCTCGCTCCGGAGCACGTCATTCTGCTGGCGGAGACACATACGGTCCGCGAGAGCGTGCGCGCCCACGACATCATCGAAGCGTCCCCCGGCGTCGGCGCGCATATGGACATCAGCCTGGTCTGATGCCGCGCTCCGGACGTTTCCGCAACAGCCTCCCCTCGGCAAGGTGCTCTACGAGTGCCATGCCGTGGTGAACCGATTGCTACCCCACGCCGCCAGCCCACTCTATGCACAGCGCAAGGAATACGTGCGCAGTAGCGCGGCGAAATCCGCCAACAGGCGGATCTGGCTGGTCTCGGACTCACCTATCCAGCGCGCGATGGCGCTGGACGTGTCAGGCCCCTGCGCTCGCGCCAGGGTGGCCTGCAGGGTCAGGCGGCGCTCGTAGACGCAACGCAGCACCGGGCTTGCCGACAGGATCAGGCGAACCGTTTCCTGCTGGCGCGTGTCGAGCCGGCTGGACTCCCTCACCAGCAGACGCTTCGCCCGACGGATCAGGCGGCGCACCGATGCTTCCGCCCGAATCGACTCCTGCACCGCCAGGGGGAGGATGACGCGCCGCCGATACTGCGCCATGACCTGGAAGCGGTCATTGAAGATCGCCATCGAGGTTTCCGCGTCAAGCCGGCGCTTGCCGGGTACGCGGTACGCCACCGGCGCGACGCGCACCACACGGGCGAGCCCGAGGAACCTGAACAGCCTGATCCACGCCCAACCCGGATCGAACTCCCAGGCCCTGACCGACAGCTTGGCGGAGTTGGGATAGGTGTGATGGTTATTGTGCAGTTCCTCGCCGACCACCAGCAGGCCCCAGGGCAGCAGGTTGGTGGACGCATCGGGGGATTCGAAATTGCGGTAGCCGATGGCATGCCCCAGGCCGTTGACCACGCCCGCGGCCCAGAACGCCACCCAGATCATCTGCACGGCCCACACCGTCAGCCCTATCGCGCCGAACAACACGACGTCGACGAGCGCCATCACGGCCACTCCGCCATTGGGATATCTGGAATAGACGTGCCGCTCCACCCAGTCGTCGGGGCAGTGCTTGCCGTAGACGCGCAGGGTGTCGGGATTCTTCGCCTCGTCACGATAGAGCTCGGCGCCCCTCCAGAGCACGCGGGCCAGGCCCTTGTGGCGGGGGCTGTGCGGATCGTCGATGGATTCGCAGGTAGCGTGGTGCTTGCGGTGGATGGCGACCCATTCGCGCGTGATCATGCCGGTGGTGAGCCAGAGCCAGAAGCGGAAGAAATGCTTCAGCGCGCCGTGCAGTTCCAGGGCGCGATGGGCGCAATGGCGATGCAGGTAGAGGGTCACGCCGAGCAGGGTGAGATGGGTCATCGCCAGCGTTGCGATGACCAGGTACCAGATCGATGCATCAACATACCCCGAGTACCACATGGCGACGCCTCACAAGGTGCGGACATCCAGGCAACCGGCGGGCAGCACGTTCAGGACGGCTGGCGCTCGCGGAATATCCGAAAAGCCACGATGGCCACCGCCGCGATCAATAGCACGTGGATGAAGCCACCCAGGGTGTAGGCGGTGAACAACCCGAGCGCCCAGAGGATGAGCAAGAGAACGACGAAGGTTTCAAGCATGAGCTGTCTCCCAGGGTGGCCCTGCTCCACCCGGCGATTTCAGTCTGCGGCAAGGCGACAGGGACGTCTGTGCGCCATCGTACGGTCGGCGGGTTACTCCTTCGGCGGCTCCGGGGGAGTCTTGGCGGGCGGTTCCTCCGGGCTCACCGAAGGCGGGAGCGTCGGCTGCTTCTTGTCACGGTCATGGAACGAATAACGCTCGGCACGAGAACCGTATTCGCCGCCCGGAAGCGTGGGCTTGACCTCACTGCTGGCCGGCGGCGGCGTGTCCGGAGCGGTTTCCCGATGTTTTTTCATGGTGCCCTCTGCTGAGCCGTGTCCTGCACGGTTGACGGCCGGCGAAGCCAGGACTGCTGCACGGATTCGAGGAAGCGCCTGACCTGGGCATCCGCGGCCTCGCAGCTGATGGCGTAGCGCTCCTCGAGCAGGCCGGCGAGGCATTCGCTGCGTCCCTCGGAGCGCAGCAACTCGTCTTCTGTCAACTCGCCCCAGACCAATTTGGCGGCCCCGATGCGCTGCATCCATCTGCCTTTCAGCTGGCCTGTGCGAGGGAGCTTCACGGCTTTCTCCCGTCCTCGGCGGCGGCATCGGCGTGATCCTCGCCGGCCCGCATCGGCGGGTTGACGAACACCTTGCGCGGACGCGGGCTGACCTGGGAGCTGCCTCCGGCCGGCCTGGGGTCGCCGTCACGCGCGTCGTTGTCGTGGCTGGCCGGTGAGGCTGGCCGATCCTCTGTCTCGGCGCTGTGGATAGCGTCGCGCTCGGGTGATCCGTTCATGGTGACCTCTACAACATGCCCCCCCGACAAAGGCGCCAGGAGACCAGTACAAGACGATGACAGGCGTGGCACCGGGCGTCGGTGCGCAAGCGCGCTTATCAGGCGACGGATCAGAAACCCGGCACGTAGCCGGGTCCCGGAGGGTGGAACACGGAAACTTATTCCGGCATGCCGCGAGGCTCATCCTCGCGAGGACTCTCGTGACGCTCGGAGTCCGGGTCGCCTGGATCCTTCCAGTCATCGGGCCGATCTTCGTTTGCCGGATGTTCAGGCTGTTGCTGCTGCCGTTGCGGATCGCCGGGATCGGGGCTGCCTGGAAGGTCCTCGTCCTGGCCGGGGTTCTGCCCCGGGTACTGGTTCTGCGTCTGGTTCATACATCACCTCACACGAGGCCAGGAATTGGCCTCACTCGTTCGAGGAGACAGAACGGACAGTCGTTCAACCTTTCAGGCGGCGGGTCGAGTCACTGCGCGGAAGGCCCTGCCGGCGCCCGGTCACAGGGCCATTGCCGTCGCGCGCGGGCGCCGCCTGAACTCATTCAACCGGCGCTTGCCGGTTCTTTATCGGGGACTAAGTGCGACGTCGCACCGACGCGGTATGTCGATCCTGCGATTGTCGCACTTCGGGTTCCCCGCAGTTTCGCGAATCCCCGTCTTTCAACCGAGGTCATCATGAACAAGACGAACAAGCACAGCTCCGGAAATGGCTCCTCCAAGGCCAATGATGGAAGTCACGAGAAGTCTCCCTCCAAGACCCAGGCGGAACGCTCACATGAAACCAAGCCTGGCGTGAAGAAGGCCGAGTCCAAGGAATCCTGACGGCCAGTTGCGTCCCTGCGTGCGCCATCCTTGCGTACCGCAGGGCGCATCCGCGCTGTCCCGCCTTCCGCAACCGGGCCTCGATGCGCCCGGATGTCGCCTGCGCCTTTTCTCCATAGGTAACCCAAAAATGAATGCGATCGACCTGCTCAAGAAAGACCACGAAACCGTGAAGCACCTGCTTGCGCAGATCAGTGCCACGAACGACACCTCCGCGAAGAAACGCACCGAGCTGCTCGACAAGATCGAGATGGAGCTGACGGTCCATACCGCCCTCGAAGAAGAGATCCTCTATCCGGCGTTCAAGCAGGCCGGCAAGAAGCAGGAAGAGAAGATGTACTTCGAGGCGAAGGAGGAACACCGCACGGTCGACTCCATGGTGCTACCCGACCTGAAGAAGACCAAGCCCGACTCAGTCGAGTTCTCCGGCAGGGTGAAGGTGCTGAAGGAGCTCATCGAGCACCACATCGAGGAAGAGGAAACGGAAATGTTCCCTGATGCCCTCAACATCCTGGGCAAGCGCCATCTGGAGGAGTTGGGCGTGCAAATGCAAACACGGCAGAAGGAGCTCAAAGCCAGCCTCCAGCGCAAGGCCGCTTGAGACTGCCATCCAGTCCAGGTGCACGAGAAGTCGTCCACGGCCCCTGCCATCAACCAACCTTAGCGAGCACGTGCCATGAACCGACTTTCACCGGTGGTCGCCGAGAGGATTTTCGACAGCTATTTCCTCGATTACACCTGCACCGTCATGCGGCCTTCTCCGGGCAGCATCACACTCCAGTTCCAGGGCCGGGTACCGGAGAAAACCATTACCTTCGTAGGCATCAGTGAAAAGTGCCTGGAGAGCGAAGATGAACTCAGGTATCTCGGCGAGTCGCTTCAACGGGAGCTTGGCCTCATCTTCCATGAGGCTCCAAAAGCCACTGGTTCCCAACGACCAATCATTGGCCCGGTAAAAACCAGGAGCCACTCCGTGTGTACCTGACACCGGAGGCAGCAGCGGACGGCTATGCAACTTCACCTTGAGTTATCCGTCTGCCTTGATTGCGCCCGCCATCGGTGCACCACGGCGTAAATGACCGATGGTCGAGCCTGCATTCAGGACAGCACAGTCCGAAGTTGCAGGAGATGATCGAGGGCCAGCTCGTACTCGAAGTTTTCGATGCAGGCAGCGACCTGCACCAGACAGGCGGATTGATCCTTCGCCCAGCCAAACTGGCGTAGCCGGCCAATGATCTCCTCGGACCTCGTGTCGCTGCGCTTGAGCAGTTGCTCCAGCTGTAGCAGCAGGCCTTGCGCATCCCCGGATGGTCCATCCGTGGGAGGGGGCGCTTCCTGGATAACGAGATGGGCGGCAAGCCCCGCCTGGACGACGTTCAACTCCGTCTCGACATCTGCAAGAAACCTGGAGATATGCGGGCCCGGCTCTCCCTGGCGGCACGCTTCCTCCAGCGCCTGTGCCGCCCGTGCCAGGCTCCGGGCTCCGATGTTCGCAGCCGCGCCTCGCAGCGAGTGAGCGGCCCTGCGCTCGGCGGCCGGATCGCTCTTCACGTCCAGCGCCATGAAGCTTTCGACGAAGTCGGCGTAGCTGCCGCGGAATCGGCTCAGCAAACGCTCGTAAAGCGCCTGTTTTCCCGCGCAGGTCGCCAGGCCCGCCACTGTGTCGATTCCCGGAAGTCCGCTGCCTTCGACCTGGGCCTCGCCGCTGGCAGACACGTCATTTCTGGAAGGGCGACAGGGTGATATCCAGTGGGACATCGTCAGGAACATCGAGGACGGTTCGATGGGTTTTGCAATGTGGTCGTTCATGCCGGCCCGCAGTGCCTCATCCCGATCGCCGGCCATGGTGTTGGCGGTCATCGCGATCACGGGGAGCCGGGCAAGCTCGGGGCGCTGGCGGATCGCACGCGTCGCCGCATAACCATCCATCACGGGCATCTGACAGTCCATGAGCACGCAGTCGAAGTCATGGTCCGCCGCCAGGCGTTCGATCGCCTCCTGACCGTTGCAGGCCAGCACGACATCGATACCCGCATCGACCAGAAGCTCCACGGCCAGCTCCTGGTTCAGCTCGTTGTCCTCCACCAGCAGCACCCGGCTGCCGGCAACGACCGACAAGGCCTCGGTCTTCGCGATATCGCGCTCCCGCAGGCAGGGCTCGTCACTGCGCTGGTTGCCGAGGGCGATGTTCACCGCCTCGAGCAACGCGGACGGAGTCACCGGTTTGGCCAGGACCGTGTCCAGCTGGACGCCACGCTCCTGCGCGGCATCGAGTGCTTCCTCGCGGCCAAATGCCGTCACCATGATGACGGCTGGCGTGCAGTCCTGATCGTCGGACTTGACCCGTGCCACGACGTCGATGCCATCCAGGCCAGGCATCTGCCAGTCCACCAGCACGACGTGATACGGCAACTGCCGCCGCGCGGCATCAGCCATGTACTCCAGGGCCTCCGCGCCGCCGCGGGCGACTTCCACTTCGAGGCCAAAACCTGCGGCCATGCTGGACAGGATTTCCCGGGCCGCCGCGTTGTCATCGACCACCAGCACGCGTATTCCCGACAGCGATTCCGCGCGCAATATGCGTCGGGAGGCAGGCGCGGCCTGGAGCGCAAAGCATGCCGTGAAATGAAACGTGGAGCCTCGCCCGGGCTCGCTGTCGATCCAGATGCGGCCTCCCATCAACTCGACCAGGCTCTTCGAGATCGACAGCCCCAACCCTGTGCCGCCGTAACGGCGAGAAGTCGAAGAGTCAGCCTGAATGAAAGACTGGAACATCCGCCCACATTGCTCGGCCGTCATGCCGATGCCACTGTCGCGGACCTGGAAATGCAGCTCTGCCTCGGTGTCACTGACGGAGAGGGTTTCCATGCCCAGCACGATCTCCCCGCGCTCGGTGAACTTCACGGCGTTGTTGCCCAGATTGAGCAGCACCTGCCCCAGGCGCAGCGGATCGCCGACCAGTGCGGTCGGCAGGCCAGGGTCGAGCTGGAACAACAACTCCAGCGATTTTTCCTCCGCGCGGAAACCCACCATGGCGGAAAACTGATCGAGCACGTCCTCAAGACGGAACGCGACATGCTCCACGGTCATCATCCCGGCCTCGATCTTCGAGAAGTCGAGGATGTCGTTGATGATCCCCAGCAGCCCCTCGGCGGAGCGGTGAACCTTGTGGATATAGTTGCGCTGGCGGGCAGTCAGCTCGGTCTTCAGGGCCAGGCTGCTCATGCCGATGATCACATTCATCGGCGTGCGGATTTCGTGGCTCATATTGGCCAGGAATTCACTCTTGGCCCTGGTGGCTTCCTCCGCCAACTCCTTGGCCAGGCGGGTCTGCTGCTCCGCCTGATTGCGCTCGGTGATGTCGTAAAGCCAACCCAGGACGCCGAACTCCCCATGGTGCTGTATGGGTAGATAGGTCGCCAGGATGTCCCGCGCACAACCGTTGCGATCGAGCATGCGGATCTCGCGCCGCAGAATCGGCTCGCCGGTGCGCATCTGATTCCACACCTTTTCGCGGTCCGAGAGTTCGACGTAAAGCCTGGAGGTCTCGTCCCCGACACCCAGCCCGAAGGACTCGACGAATTTCGGATTGGCCAGGTGGATGTGCTCGCGGGTGGAGATAGCGACGCTGACCGGACTCCGATCAAGGATGTACTGCAGGCGGCTCTCGCTTTCCTGCACGGCATTTTCCATGGCGCGGCGTTCACTGATGTCACGCACGGAGGCGCACACGCAAACGCCATGGCCGAGCAGGTCGGGGAGTGGCGCCAGCGCCACTTCGGCACTGAAGTGGCTGCCATCCTTGCGCAGGCCGTGCAGGTCGGCGATGGTGCGCCCCATCTGCCGGCTGCCATGCTCAGCCATGAAACCCTTGCGCTGTAGAACGTGATGCTGGCGCTCGAGCTCGGGCACCAGCGCCTCGACGGACAGGCCGAGCAGTTCGCCATGGGAGTAGCCGAACAGTGTCTCCAGCTTGGGATTGGCGAGGATGATCGTCCCACGCAGGTCGACGACCAGCATGCCATCGGGTGCGGATTCCAGGATGCCCTGGTACCACGCCTTGGTCGCCTGGACTTCATGCTGCCGCGACTCCAGCTCCCGTGTTTGCGTCTGCAGGTCGGCCGCCTGACGCTCCATGAGCTCGGCCTGGGTCAGCGATTCAGCCAGCAGCTGTTCGGTGCGCGAAGTGCGTTCGAGAATTTCCAGATTGATGGCCAGCAGCGGGGCGAACTCGTCGAGCAGCGTCCTCTGGCTGACGCCCAGCCCATGCAGGCATTCCATGGCCAGCACACCCACCAGCCTTTCGCCGTGAATGAGCGGGATGACCTCGATGACCGCGGCCGCCGGGCCCGACTCCGGTGCGGGTTCCGGCGCGATCAGCTGGATAGGCAGGCGCTGTTTCGCACACTGTCCGATGAGTCCCTCGCCGAGCTGCAAGCGCTGTGGTTGGTTGCAAGCCGCATAGCTGCCAAGCAATACCAGCTCCGAGCTGACCTCGTCATAGAGATGCACGGAGGCGCGCAGCAAGGCCAGTGAAGGAGCCAGTACAGTGAGGATCCGGTCGCCCAGCGCATTCAGGCCGTTGACCTGCTGCATTTCACCGCTCAGCGCCGCCACCTGTGTCTTCACCCAGCGCTGGTTGGCCATCTGTTGCGCTTCGGATTGGAGCTCGGTGATCGCCCGCGCCATTTCGCCGACTTCGTTCGGGTAATCCTGGTATGGCACCCTCACCTCGAGCTCGCCCCTGCTCAGGGCGGAGACTGCCTGGCGTAGCCGATCGGCCGGGCGACGGATCGACAGGCTGATCAGCATGCCGAAGAGCACGCCGCCGCCAACGCCCAGAGCGAGCAACCAGATGGTCAGTTCGACGCTACGGTGAAAACGCGCGGAGGCACGTTGGACTTCCAGGTCCGCCGCCGCCCGCTTGATCTGGGCCACTTCCGCGAGAGCCAGGTTGGCGACTTCGCCTGGGCGTTGCAGCGCCGTGGACGACAGCAGCGCCACCGCGGCCTGGTCGCTGGAGACGCCCGAGCGAGAAGGCGTGTCGTTCAGCTCCAGCACCCGCTCGACTTGTTGCTGGTAGTCCTCGTACGCCGCTTCGAAACGGATCAGTCCCTGCTGCGCCTCGGCGCGGTAGATCAGCGGCCGCGCCAGCTCTATCTCTTCGCGCAACGAAGCCTTGGCATCGGTCAGTTGCTTGAGCGCCTGCGACCGTCCGGCCTCGTCGGAGGCCAGCACGGTCTGCCTGACGCTGCGCCCCATGCTGGCCAGGGCAACCTGCGCGGCCTGGATGTGCGACAGGCCCAGCATCTCCTTCTCGAATATCTGGTTTATCTGCTCATTCTGCTGGCGCTGCACATTCAGGCTGTACAGGCCCAGGAACAGAGCGAGCAGCAGAATGCCGCCAAAGCCGACGAGCAACCGGCTGCGCATTCGGAGTCGTTGAAGAAAGTCGAGCGGAGTCACCATCTCGACGCCTCCCGGCCGGGTCGGCCTGCGCTGAAACCCTTAAGGCGCGCAGTCTGGCGAGGGCTACTGGGCCGCAGGCGCATCGCCATCGTGATAGTTGTCCGCGATTGCCCGGAATTCGTCCTGCAGCACCACGAAGGCATCGACCACATCCGGGTCGAAATGCAGCCCGCGCTGGGACTGGATGTACTGCACAGCATCTTCATGGGGCAGGCTCGCCTTGTAGATGCGCCGGCTGATCAGCGCATCGTAGACATCGGCAACGGCCATCAAGCGGGCCGAGAGCGGAATCGCCTCGCCAGCGAGGCCCTCGGGATAGCCCGAACCATCCCATTTCTCGTGATGGCTGTAGGCGATCTGCTTGGCCAGGCGCAGGAACGGAACACTCATGCCCAATCGATTCTCGGCTTCGCGCAAGGCATCGAGCCCAAGCGTGGTGTGCATCTTCATGATCTCGAACTCTTCATGGGTGAGCCGCCCCGGCTTGAGAAGAATGTGATCAGGAATGCCGACCTTGCCGATGTCATGCAGCGGAGCGGACTTGAAGAGCAGATGCCGCGTCTCGTCATCCAGCTCCGCGGCAAAGCGTGGGAGATGCCGCAGATGATCCGCCAGCGCGCGCACGTAGTGCTGGGTTCGCCGGATGTGATTGCCCGTCTCGTTGTCGCGGGTCTCGGCCAGCGATGCCATGGCCAGGATGGTGACGTCCTGGATGGCCATGACCTCCTGGGTACGTCGCTGTACCTCTTGCTCCAGGTATTCGTTCTGGTCTCGCAGGAAATCCGCGGCGGCCTTGAGGCGCAGCTGGTTATCCACCCTCATGAGGACCGTCGGCGGATTGATCGGCTTGGTGATGTAATCCACCGCCCCCAGTTCCAGGCCGCGGAACTCATCGTCGGCGGCGCCCTGGGTGGTGATGAAGATCACCGGGATGTGGCGTGTCCAGGATTGCTCCCGGAGCCGGCGGCAAACCTCGAAGCCGTTCATCCCGGGCATCATTACATCCAGCAGGATGATATCCGGCGGCTCGTCGGAGCTTGCGATCTGCAGCGCTTTCTCGCCGGTCCTGGCGGCCTTGACGCGATAGAGCAGCTTCAGCAGCTCGGTCAGGAGCGTCAGGTTGTCAGGGGTATCGTCGACGATCAGGACGGTCGGCCTCGAGGCCAGGGGGAGCGCACTCATCTGACTTCCTCCATGGAAATGAACGCGCCCACAACTCATCCGGCTCGTGCTGGAGGAAGTATAGACATCTCAGGCCCGCCATCTGGCACAGACGTCCACGGCCCGACGGAGTGTGGATACATCGTGCTGAGGCACCCCACTGGCGCAAGCCAGGGCAAGGATTGGATAGCTGTCTCGTACGGTTAGCGCGATGAGGACGGTGGCTGGCAAAGTGCGTCCAGAAAACAGCCGCCTCCCTACCGATAGAGAGGCGGCTAAAGGCGCCGATACCGCTTGGCGATCGGTATCGACGCAAGCACGGTAGTTCAGCTAGTCGCGGTTAGCCTTCACCTCAGGAATGAGGCAGTTGCCTTGTTCGAGCGCCTGGTAAACATCCTCAAGCGCCTTAGCGTCGTGCTCCATGTGCTGGATGATATCCAACGCTCGGTAGGCGATCTGGGAGTTTGGGGCGTATCGACTTAGCTCTCGAATGAGTTCAGAGGCAGCCTCGTCATTGAATGAAGCGGAATGCACGGCAAGCATCATGTTTTGTCGATTGAACACGGTGAGTCTCCCGGGAATTTGTGCCCGGCGAGCTGGTTCCGAACTACCGGCCGCAAGTCACGCTCTATACCGCCATCGCGCCGCTGGCGCTGCTTTACAACCGCAGTTTGCTCGACACCCTGCACGAGCGCGTCGGCGAGGAGACGCACATGCGCGGGCGTCAGGATCTGCCGGATGCAGACGGTCCGAGCGCGGTCTGGAGCCGCGTGCTGACGATGGACGGCAAGCGCGACAGTCGGCGCGGCGTCTACGGCACCAGCCCGAGTTACGACTATGAGTTTCTCGGCCTACAGGTCGGCACCGATTTGATTCGGCGCCAGCGCGACGACGGCCACAGAGATGTGGCCGGCACCTACCTCGCATTCGGTAGGGCCGAAGCTACTCCGCACGTCAACGGTCACGGCGTCGGTCAGGACAATCTCGACGGCTACAGTGTTGGCGGCTACTGGACACACTTCGGTCCCACCGACTGGTATCTCGACGGCATCCTGCAAGCCACCTACTACGACATCAGCGCCGAGCCCGACAATCTGGCCAAGCTGGACGTCAGCGGCTGGGGCTGGGCAGCATCGCTCGAAGGCGGCTATCCGTTTCAGCTGCCCGAGCAGTGGGTAGTCGAGCCGCAGGCACAAGTGGTGTACCAGCGCGTCGGTCTCGACGATACCCACGACGCGGCGGCGACGGTGAAGTTTGACGAGGTCGACTCGCTGGCGAGCCGGCTCGGCGTGCGCGTAGCCAAGACCTGGGATGAGAGCGCCGCACCGGAGCCGCATAAATACACCGCGTGGGGCCGGCTCAGCGCCTGGCACGAAAGCCAGGGCGAGCCGGAAACGAAATTCTCTTCGGCCGATGGTTACGTGCCTTTCCAGGGCGATCTTGGCGGCGGTTGGTGGGAGGCGAAGCTGGGTCTAACAGGCGAGGTAAGACGCAACGTGTTTGTCTACGCGAGCGTGGGGTATGAACGTGCGTTCGACGACGAGCGCCACGCCGTCGACGGCAAGCTCGGCGTGCGTGTGCAGTGGTAAAAACGACAACGACGGGTGTTGCCCCTATGACGCGCATGCGTATGAGTGCGTAAGGGCTGACGAGCGATGTCGCGGAGGGCCGTTCTGCTTAGAGGCCTTTTCGTAGCGACCTTTGAATGTCTGCGTCTGGCCGTGGATTGCTGCCCCAGCAAATCGCTTTTCTGCCGGAATGCACAGTGGTCTCAAGCCGGCGTGATGTGCCGCGTCCGCAGCGAGACGTCTTGAGAAATCCGGCCGCCCAGATGGACGGGATCAACAGAGAGGTCTTCGGCGCCTTCCGGGTCACCACCAGGGTGCTGGAAGACAACACTGAGGTTGCTAGCGGTATTTCGAAGTACTTCCGCATCCAGAAGGAACCCGCTGTAGCGTGACGCGAAATGTCAATCTGGGTACATTCCCATCCATTCTTCAACGGGAGGGAACCCTCTATGCAATGCCCTGAATGCGGACATACACCAACTGCAAGCGATCCAGTTGATCCTACTCGTTGCCCCGAGTGCGGGATCTACTACCACAAGGCTCTTCAGGCGAGAGTCCAGCAGCTGGAGGAAGAAAAGCTCCAAGCGGCAAGTACCCCTGTCCGAGTTACCGCACCGACAGCTACACAGCAGCAACGCAATGTGCAAGCCGTCGTCAGCAAGTATCCAGGGGCACAGCCTGTAGTTGTCATGGATGTGAACATGAGCTTTGGCTCAATGGTTTTATTCATGATCAAGTGGGGTATTGCTTCGATACCTGCGCTCATTATCCTCGGGGCGATCTACGTGTTTGGAATGACGTTCTTTCTCGGATTTCTGGGGGCAGCGTTCTCACGCTGACAGTCTGTCTTTCTGGTGCGCGTAAGCCGCCAGAACGTCCTTTCCTCTCCCTGGGGCCCGTTTCTCTGGGCCTTCAGGTGGCCGGAGTCGATACGAAGAGCCTGGCGACTGACAGAGCCACCATCGCAGCGAGTTTGGTCATCAAGTCTCAGCCGGCCGAGCAGACGCTCCGCGATGCAACCAGCATGCGTGGGCAGCCGAGGAGGGAGGCCGACCAACCTGCCGCAGCATGAGTTCGAGGTGTATAAGTCGTCAGGCTGGGCGGCGGCTACCGACCCATAGCGGACAGCTACGCCTTGACGTCTGACGCCACACAGTCTGAACCCGATGGTCGATGACGTAGAGCTGCTGGCAGAAGCAGTCGGGGTGCTCGCTTCAAGGAGGCGTGGGGTCGACGCTGGGGCCCACGTTGTTTACCGGAAACTGGCAGAAACGCCGTGGCATCACCCATCGACAAGGCGTCATTTCATCTTTAATGTCGCCACGCCATTACGGGCGCTCCGCCTACGTCACGAACGTTGCTCGATAAGAGACTCGACGCCTGCTTTCTCGCCTACAAGGACTGGACATGCGAGTTTTTCGCACGCCGTTTTTCCTCGCTTTGCTTTCACCCTTTGTCATCCTGCAGACAGCCTGCTCATCGATCGATCGCACAAGCGAAATCAAGCGCGCGCGCCTCAGCGTCGGCGCGAGCTCGAAGAACGACGTAGTACAGGCCATCGGCCTGCCCCGCGAAGTGCGCAAGGATGATCGACGGAACCTCGAGCTTTGGCTCTATACCGGCAAAGCGGCGACGACCAGTTATTTCATCCCCCTGCCGGTGGGCTCCGTTTCCACCGGCGACAGCGTGATCACCTACTACCGTGACATCGGTCCGAAATTTCTCCAGGACGGCGAGGCGATTTCGCTCATCTGCGTGTTCGATAGCAGCGGCCACCTGCTCGATGTGAAGCGCCCCGACCAGGAGACTCAACCATGAAGAAACTCGTGCTTTGCCTGTCGGTACTGCTGTTCCTGAGTGGCTGCACCTACCACCAGCAGCAGGTCGCTGCGGTGGAAGGCAAGACATTCCAGCCCGACAAGACGCAAAGGATTGCCGTCAGCTACAACCTGGTCTCCAAGCGCATCAATTACGTCGAGACGCTGTATCGCGTGTTGTGGCTGGAAACCAAGACCTCAAGCCAGGACTTTTCCGGGGTCTGGTCGCCGGACCGCGAGTTGAGCGCAGACCTGGCGAGCCGCCTGCACCAGCAGGGCTTCACTGCCGACAGTGTCTTCGATGTGGTGGCGCCGGAGGTGGTCAACGCGGCCAACGACAGCCTCGCGGCGGATTGTCTGACCCAGGCCTCCGGTGATCATCCGGCCATGCCCGGCGTCAAGCTGCCGCCCATCGCGGACTTCTTCCTGGCGGATCGACAGAATACCGAACTGAACAAGCTGACCGGCGAGCTTCGGGGCAAGGGGTACCGCTACTTGGTGCAACTCACGGCCATGGATATCTATGGTGCTGCGTTGGGCTTTGGCGCCGTGGGCATTTCGGCGTTCCCCAACGCTCGGGTGATCGATCTGCAGAGTAACGAGGTGGTGTGGAACACGCCGTTGGTTCACGGGGAGGACTTCCAATCGGGCGGCGGGAGCCTCAAGGCCCTGGAAGTCGACGGCATGGCCAAGACCCGGGCCGGGATGGCGACGAGCATCAATCGATTGGACTTCGCCGCCATGTGGGGCCTGGCACCGCCGCAGCCACACTGAACTCCTTAGCGCCTACCTACCCGGAGCCACCGGCCATGCATAACCATGCCCGTAATTTCCCTATCGCCTCACTGGTTGCCGTCAGTCTGCTACTGGGTGCCTGCGCCGAGCAATACGTGCCACCGACCACCGGAGAGCTGGCCACAATCAAGCTCATGGGCGGAAATTACGCCTTCCTCGATACAGGCAACAGCTGCGATACGAGAAAGCGTGTTGACTACGCCGACCGAGAGCACTACGTCAATTTGCCCGCCGGCAAACGCGTCTTCCTCGAGCAGGGTATCGATGGCCGCGCCACCACGGGCCTCTTCTGTGGGGTCGCCCTGTCCTTCGAGCCACAAGCGGGCCACAAGTATGTCACCCGATACCTCTACCAGGGGGATTGTCAGCTCACCCTGATGGAGGTGGACCCGCGCGGCAGTACCTACCCGGTGCCGGGTGTCACCCAGCTAGAACCGAGAGAGTGTTGGCTGTCCGGGCGCTAGGGCTCGGATGCCCTTGGATCGCGTAGATGCGCGTCTTAAAGGGATGTTGGTGGCGATAAATCCGGATGCGGCACTATGCCGGCACAATAAAGAACGGATAGGGAACTTCGTGAATAGTATTTCCAGGACTGTATTTCTGGCGCTGTTAATGGTGTCCATGACGGGATGTATCCCCGGACGAAGTGTCATTCCGCAAGGCGATGGGTCCCGCTTTGTTTTGCGCGAGGATGCAATTCGAAAATACCCGCCTCGCTATTCCTTTGGCGAAAGTATGGTGGAGGGGCTCAAACGCGGTGAGTACATTGCCGTTGCCCATGATGATGAAGGCATTTACTACCGTGGCCCGCGGGAGTGTTACGTGCGCCTTATCGCGGAGCTGGGTGACCAGTACCTGGCAACTGGACAGCGGCCAGACCCTGGCACGGTCTTTTACCGACAATTCGGGCTAGATGGTTCGGAGGGTGGAGTCTATGTGCCACGTGACCCGAAGAGCACGCCGTTCTACTTCTTCTATATGGATTTCCGAGTCGCCACAGGAGAGACGGAAGCCCGAGTTCCTACCGCCCCCGAATCAGCGTTGAATCAGGCATTGGCTACTCCGCCAGCAGTGGTCTCGGTAATGAGTCAACCACCTGATGCTGAAGGGGTTAGAGACTTGGCAGACGTCGCAGCTCGGGGCGTGGTGCCCGGGGATTCGCTGCAAGCGATGCAGGTACGAGCAGCAGGCATTCCCATCGGTATCGAACTTGGCAAATCCATGGGGACGGCAGCGCAACGCAATGCCCAGGGCAAGATCATGCTCGGTGGCTACGTGATGGATGAGCGCCTCCTTGCAGCGCTAAAACATCTAACTCATGCTCCGGCGCCTGGATTGGCGACGGACGGGAGCATTCCCGAAAGCACCCGGTAGTCTGTGCACACTACGGAGGTCGTCGTTGCGATCTCGTTGAGGAGCTACGCACCTACCTGCGCGATGATTTCGAATTGCAAAGGCAACGCCGCTCCTCCGAAGCAACTGGCTTGTAGCTCCCGCTGCTCGCTGACGCAATGAGTGCTTCTACGTTCAATGGCCGATTACTGCCCCTGGCGAGAGGCTATTACCGGCCCAAAGCGGACGCTTTCCCCATGGTGCTAGAGTGCATGTGATTATCGATTGGCCGGAATGGGTATTCCTTTAATGAGGGGCTGCCCAGCGAATTTTTGAAATCTTAAATCTACAAAAGCTAAACTATATAAATTTGCGATCGAAGCCGCCTCACAAAACCATTGAGTTTAAACTTTAAAAATAATCAAGGACTGGCCATGAGCAACGTCGAACACCAGAAGTTTGTGGATGTCATCCTGAGGTCTTTGAGGGAGCTCGAAGAAAGGGGTGACATTATAGTTACAACAACGACTCCGGCCTTGATTGCTAGATCTATTATTCACTCATTATCAGAATCCATTCTAAGCGAGGCGGAGAGCGAAACAATCATTGAGTGCGATATCCCTTATCTCCTGGAGGAAACTTCGGAAAAAGTTTCTCTACTCTTCTCTAAAGATATGGGTCGCTCGAGAGAGATTGTCAATGCTTTCTATCAGGATTTGCTTGAGCGATTAAGTATGCGTCAAATTGCGGAAATGATTTGGCATGAGACACCCTCCGAGATTGCACGATTGTCATACTATTGCGTCGAGCTGAAAAAAGGATTCTCTCGCGATCTTGATTATTTGGATTGGCGAAAAGATTACTTCTGATCAACCATCGTTCGAGACGATCAATTAACGGCTTCGTTGATTCCTGTTCAACGTCCGCTACTGGCCGATTTCTGCCCACCAGCTGCGCCCTTGCTCGATTCGAATCGAACGACAGCTTCCGGGCCTCGGGCGCCGCTGATCACTGGCTTCCTGTCCCCAGACAGCCGCGCCAGAGCCATCCCGCGAGGCCGTCGCTCAGTCGCAGCTAGAAATCACCCTGCCGCTTTGCTGCACGTCGCCTTCATTCGTTTGGATGATGTCAATCTGCCTTAGCCCGCTTATCCTTCGACTCCATTCGCCGGATGGTACTGAGCGGCAATTTTGAGCGCAGGTTCATACCGACTCGCGGTCGGGCCTGTTGTGTTTTGAATTGGATAAAGCACAGCTTTCGCAGGGTGGAGCAATGTGGATAGCACGGAGTTTCTTTTCTGGGATTACTCTTTTCCTGTTATCTGAACTCGTCTGTGCATCTGAACCTGCAAAGGCTCCAGCTCCTGCATTCATGGTTCGCTTTGACGAAGGCTTTAGCGTGTCGAACGCACATGTAATCTCCAATATGCCAAACGAAACAAACCAGTTCGGCATGGGCATGTGCTACAGCCACGCAGCGACTGGAGTGCTCAATTATTATCTGTGCAAGTACGATAAGCTGGATTGCTCCAAGGCGCCGCCGGAGTCTCTGGCTTCTGCACTCGATATGGCACGTTTTGCATCCGATACTGGCGATGATGAAATCGAGTATTCGAGTTCTTATCAGGGGATTCAGGAGGGCGGATCGCCGGCAAAAGTGTTGCAGGCGGCGACGATTCTGGTGGGAAACGTTGCCAGCCAGGCGTGTTTCAATGAAAAGATGATATTTGGTGATCTGATCATTGAAGACAAGATTGCCAGTGACGAGGAAGTCGCAAAGCAACGTAAGTTCTTGTCTGGTTTTTCCAGTTTCTACGAAAAATACAGCAAGAGTGGCTTTGATGAGGCCAGCCTACCGGAGTCTGTCGTCAACGAGGCGTCCAGGCTTTACCAGGCGAAGGACCATGACCTTGAGGCCACGCGTCGGCGTATCATGAGAAGTCTGGAAGAGGAGAGTTTCGACCGATTCTTCGCACGGTTTGTTTATCCGAGAGAGTGTGCCCGCGCGAAGAACCGGGTGTTTTTCGAGTATCAGAATCAGGCTGAGTTTCACTACTACCCCGCTAAAGGACAGAAATTTACTTACAAAGGAATGATGCGCGAGATCAAGAGTGCTATTGATAAAGGCAATCCTGTCGTGGTGGGCGGTGCATGTCTGCTCGGGCTAAAAGGGAAGAAATGTCCTGGAGACTTGCATGCCTTGATTGTCTATGGTTATGCGACTTTATGCGATCCAGCAGGGAATTGTCATGAGGGTTTGAAGTTTCAGAATAGTTTTGGCCCGAAGATGCAGGAGTTTGAAAGAGCTAACTGGTTTTCAGCGAAGGAGTATTATGCTCAGTCGATCCCCAGTAAATCAGACTTGGCTTGGGTAGAGATTAAGGAGAAGAGCAAATAGTTTGTTGCGTGTCAGCGTAATGACTTGATAGCGAAACTAGCCTCGATTAACGTCCGCCTCTGGCCGATAGCCCCTCCCCTTGTTTTCGTCACCACAATTCCCACTGGATAACGCCGCGCGGCAGCAACAATCCATCGTCGCCGAGCGGCTGTCACATTTCGATCATCGCGGCGTCATCGGCGCGCCACTGCGGGCCGCGACACTGCGTGCATGACCACGACTCCCCTGCGCATCGCGCTGATCAGCGAAACCTTTCCGCCGGAAATCAACGGCGTCGCCAACACCCTCGGCCGGCTGGCCTCGGGCCTGCTGCGCCTGGGCCATCAGATCCAGGTCGTGCGCCCGCGCCAGCATGGCGACGAGGGGCGTCACAGCGATGGCGAACTGGTGCTGACGCGCGGGTGGCCGCTGCCCGGTTATCCCGGCCTGCAATGGGGCCAGTCCTGCCTGCACAAGCTGCTACGGCACTGGAAGCGCACCCGTCCCGACGTGCTCTACATCGCCACCGAAGGCCCGCTGGGCCTGGCAGCCCTGCGCGCCGCAAGGCGCCTGCGAATTCCGGTGATCAGCGGCTTCCACACGAATTTCCAGCAGTACAGCGCGCACTACGGGTTCGGCCCGCTGATGCGTCTGGTCACCCTCTACCTGCGCTGGTTCCACAATCGCACCCAGCAGACCCTGGTGCCCAGCGCCAGCCAGTCGCTCGAGCTGGAGCGCCGCGGCTTCGAGCGCCTGGCGCAGTTGTCGCGCGGAGTCGATAGCCAGTTGTTCAACCCCGCACGCCGCGACGATGGGCTGCGCCGCGAGTGGGGCCTGGGCGATCGGGATATTGCTGTGCTGCATGTGGGCCGGCTGGCGGCGGAAAAGAACCTGACCCTGCTCGGCAGCAGCTTCCGCGCACTCTGCGCGGCACACCCGCAACTCAAGTTGCGCCTGGTGATCGTCGGCGACGGCCCGCAACGCGCGCAGTTGCAGAAGGAATTACCTGAAGCCGTGTTCTGCGGACTGCAACGCGGCGAGGAGCTGGCCCGACACTACGCCAGCGGCGATCTGTTCCTGTTCCCCAGCCTGTCGGAAACCTTCGGCAACGTGGTGCTCGAAGCGCTTTCATCGGGGCTGGCGGTCGTGGCCTTCGACCAGGCGGCGGCGGGCCAGCACATTCGCCACGGGCACAATGGCGTGCTCGCCGAACCAGGCGATAACCAGGGTTTCTTCGAGGCGGCCAGCTGGCTGCTGAGCGATCCGGAGCGCCTGCGCCGGGTTCGCCTGAACGCGCGGCACCATGCCATTCACCAGGCATGGGAGACAGTGGTGGAGCGCTTCGAGGGATATCTTCAGGCTGCCTGCCGCAGCGCGATGCTGCCGGGGAGGAATCCCTCCGCCCTCGGCCGGGCGGAAGGTTCATCGCTGCCCAAGTGAACCTCAGGCGAAGGGCTTGGGCTCAGCCGCGAAGGACAAGCTCATGGCACCCGCTCCCAGGTTGATGCCACCGGTGGGGCTGAGCATCGCCAGGTGCATCTTCACGCCCTTCATCTCGCAGGCGTCCTCCAGTTGGGCGAAGCCCGGCAGGTCGCGCAGCGCGGAAGGATCGCCGGCATAGCTCAGGCACATCTGCGGCGCCAGCAACTCGCCCGCCTCGACCCGCGCACGGGCGAAGTTGAGCAGGCGCTCGGCGGACTTCTCGTAGTTCGGCGACACCGATACCGGCTTGTCCTCGCCCTGCACCAGGCTGAGCACCGGCTTCATGTCGAGCATCGAGCCCAGGCCAAGGAAGGCCCCGCGCAGGCGGTCACCGATGCTGCTGCGGTCGCCCTTCTGGAAACCACGGCGACGGATGTGCCCCAGGTCGCTGGCGACCAGGAAGGTGTTCATCTGCTGGCTGAGCTGTTCCAGGCGGGTGCGCACGGCGTTGGGATGCTGGTCCTCGCCCAGCAGGCGCACACCTTCGGCGGCCAGCACTGCCAGACCGGCGAATACGGTCTGGCTGTCGATCACGCGCAAGGCGAACGGCCCGGCGATACCAGCGGCGGCGCGGCGTTCCTTGTAGCTCTGCAGCAGGCTGAAGGATGCCTGGGTCGCGTTCTCGAAGATCGGGCTGCGCTGGCTGCTGACGGTCAGGCAGATCACATAGTCGAAATCGGTGACCAACTGATCGAGGAACCAGGCGTGGGTCGCGGCGGCATCCAGCGGTTCGCTGCCATCCTGCGGACCAACCTCGGGCAGGTCGCGGGAATAGAACGCCCGCGTGGTGTCGGGATCGCGATCGTCGACCAGGCGACGCTCGCCCACGCGGATACCGATGGGTAGAACTCGAATGTTGTTGGCAGCAAGGAATTCGGGGGGAAGGTCGCAGGTTGCATCGACTACCAAGCCGATCCGCATGACTGACTCCTATGGCCGTCTCCCGGCCTATTGTTGTGTGAACGCGTTCATACTCTGCCCGTTTCGGACTGGGAAGTCAGCATGCGGAAAGGTGGGTCTCGGAAAAGATTTGTAAACGCCTAGGACGGTGCTTTCAGACCATTCAGGCAATCAATACTTCGCCATAAGCGGGACACACTTACCGGCCGCGCTAACGACGCTGCATGGGGCCCTTCGTAGGAGCGGATCTTATCCGCGATCCGGCCAACAGGCCGGTGTCACGCCGAAATCGATGTCCCGGCTACACCGGGATTTCGCGGAGAAGCTCCGCTCCTACAGAAAAGCGAAAGCCCCTGGCACCGTGAGTGCCAGGGGCTTTTTTACATCAGGCGCGAGCGACTCAGGCCAGCGACATCAGCGCATCACGGCTGAAGGGCTTGATGTCGGTCAGGCGGCCGTCACGCACTTTCACCGCCCAGTCCGGGTCGACCAGCAGGGCGCGGCCGACGGCAACCAGGTCGAACTCTTCCTTGTTCAGGCGCTCCAGCAGGCCATCGATACCCGACGGCTGGGCGACTTCCTCGGTGTTGCCGAAGAACGCCAGGAACTCGCTGCCGTCCAGGCCGACGTTACCGACGGTGATGGTCGGCTTGCCGGTGAGCTTGCGGGTCCAGCCGGCGAGGTTGAGATCGGAACCCTCGAACTCCGGAATCCAGAAGCGGCGGGTGGAGCAATGGAAGATGTCCACGCCGGCATCCGACAGCGGCTTGAGGAAGGCTTCCAGCTCCTCGGCGGTCTGCACCAGGCGGGCGCTGTAGTCCTGCTGCTTCCACTGGGAGAAGCGGAAGATGATCGGGTAGTCGGGGCCGACGGCCGCGCGCACGGCCTGGATCAGCTCGATGGCGAAGCGCGAACGGTTGGCCAGGCTGCCGCCGTATTCGTCGGTGCGCTTGTTGCTGCCGTCCCAGAAGAACTGGTCGATCAGGTAGCCGTGGGCGCCGTGGATTTCCACACCGTCCATGCCGATCCCCTTGGCGTCGCGGGCGGCCTGGGCGAAGGCGGCGATGACGTCCTGGATGTCTTCCTTGGTCATTTCATGGACCAGCACGGTGCCGTCCTTGACCTTGCCGCTCGGGCCGTAGCCGGGGACGCTTGCGTCCGGCTCGGTGCCCAGGCGGCGCACGGCGCCGACGTGCCACAGCTGCGGGACGATCTTGCCGCCTTCGGCGTGCACGGCATCGACCACTTGCTTCCAGCCGGCCAGAGCGTCTTCGCCATGGAAGCGCGGCACGTTCGGGTAGCCGTTGGCGGCCTTGTGGTTGACCGTGGTGCCTTCGGTGACGATCAGGCCGACACCGGCGGCGGCGCGGCGGCGGTAGTACTCGACCACCTGGGCGTGCGGTACGCCGCCCGGAGTGAAGTTGCGGGTCATCGGCGCCATCACGATACGCGTGGGCAGTTCCAGATCACCCAGGCGGAAGGGCGAGAACAGGGTGTCGACGGATACACTCATTGAAGTCTCCATGACGGCCAGGCGACCGGTCGTCTCGTTTTTGGTGAAAGGTTGGAATGACTCAGGCAGATCAGGCCTGAAGCAAGTGCTCCAGGCGCTCGATAAAGCGTTCCACGGGCTTGAGCGAAGCGCTGACTTTCATCCGCGCCAGCACGCCCTGCCAGGCGTTGCCGATGAATTCGGCCAGTTGCTCGACGTTCTCCGAGGCGGGCAATTCCCCGGCGCGCTGGGCGTCGGCCAGACAGTCGCGCAGGGTATCGATGGACTGCTGAAGGATGCCGTCGACGCGCTCGGCAATCGGCGGCGAGAGCTCAGCCATCTCGAAGCTCAGGCTGCCGATGAAGCAGTGGTACTGCAGCTTCTCCTGGCGGGCGAAGTGCGCCAGCAGCTCGCGGTAATAGGTGAGGATGCGTGCGCGCGGCCCCAGTGCCGGATTACCCAGCGCTTCGGCATAGCGCGCCAGGCGCGGCGCGTAGAGATGCTCCAGCGCCTGCAGGGCGAAGTCTTCCTTGCTCTCGAAGTAGTGATAGAAGGAGCCCTTGGGAATCCCGGCGGCCTGGACGATGTCCTGCACGCCGGTGCCGTGGTAGCCGCTGCGGGTCATCGCCAGGGAGCCCTTGGCGAGGATCAGGTCGCGCTTGTCGAGTCGGATGCTGTTCATGGCGGCAAGAATATGACCGGTCGTCTCGCTTTTTCCAGCACCATTGATCGCAGTGATTTTCTGTCAGAAACGAATCAGCGGATCGACGGGCTTTCCAGCAGCTCGGCCACCCCATCGCAAACCAGCCCCCGCAGGCGCGCCACCACCGCTTCGGGCTCGGCTTCACCGCGGTGCAGGCACAAACCCAGCGGTGCCATGGGCGGTAGGCCGGCGCGCTCGGGATCGAGGCGTTCGACACTGGAGGGCAGGCCGATCGGCGTGCGCAAACCTACACCCAACCCGGCCGCCACCGCCGCCCAGATACCGGACAGACCCGCGCTGGTGAAGGCCACGCGCCAGGCGATACCGGCGCGATCCAGCGCCGCCGTCGCCGCGCTGCGCAGCAGGCAGGGAGCCTCCAGCATGACCAGTGGCAGCGGCTCCGCACCGGATGCCGGGACGACGTGGGAAGGTCCGATCCAGCACTGCGGCACCGCGCCTAGGCGCTCCATGTGCGGTGTTCGCTCGCCAGTCTCCCAGGCCAGCGCGAGATCCAGCTCGCCGTTACGCACCCCCTCGATGAGCTGCTGGTTGCGCGCGGTGCGCACTTCGATGCGCACCTTGGGATGGGCGCGGGCGAAGCGCGCCAGCACAGCGGGCAGCAGGGTTTCGCCAAAGTCTTCCTGCAGCCCGAGGCGCACTCGTCCTTCCAGCGATCCGCCGCGCAACGCGCCCGCGGCTTCGTCGTTCAACTCCAGCAGTCGGCGCGCATAGGCCAGCAGCGTCTCGCCGGCTTCGGTCAGCGCCATGCCCCGGCCCTCGCGGCGCAACACCGGTGTGCCGGCCTGCTCTTCCAGCTTCTTCAGCTGTGCGCTGACGGCCGAGGTCGAACGCCCGAGTCGATCCGCCGCGCGGGCGAAACTACCCAGCTCGATGCCGGCAACGAAGGTGCGGAGCACGTCCAGGTCGAAGTTGATACGGGCCATGGCAACCATCCTGATTATTCGAACTATCTATCAAATATTTCCCGATTTTCCGAATAAAACTGCCGCGCTAGTCTGATCCCGTCAAGTCACAAAAGAGGAACGGCAACATGCCTTTTCCACCCCAGGTCTCCCCTACCCTGCGGCACCAGGCACCTAAGCTGGCGCAGGTCACCGAGGACGTGCTGTTCGGCGATATCTGGCAGCGGCCGCAACTGAGCCCGCGGGATCGCAGCCTGGCGACAGTCGCTGCACTGATCGCACTGGGGCGGACGGAACAGCTGCCCTTTCACTTCCAACTGGCCCGCGACAACGGCCTGACCCGCGACGAGCTGGTCGAGCTGATCACCCACCTGGCCTTCTACGGCGGCTGGCCGACAGCCGCTTCCGCGCTCAACCGTCTCGACAAGGAATGACACCATGCCCACCGTCCGCATCTCCCTGCGCAAAGGCAAGCAACCGCAGTACCTGCGCGAGCTGGCCGACACCGTGTACGACGCCATGCACGACGCCTTCAATGTCCCGAAAGGTGACCAGTTCGTGATGATCCACCAGCACGAAGCGGAGGAATTCATCTACAACCGCGGCTACCTCGGCGGTCCGCGCAGCGACGACTTCGTGCTCATCGCCATCACCATCGGCCGGCCACGGGATTCGCAGACCAAGCAGGCGTTCTATCGGCGCTTGAATGCGCTGCTGGGCGAACGCCTGGGGATCGCCAGCGAAGACGTGATGGTGCAGATCACCAACAGCGAGGCGGACGACTGGTCGTTCGGCGGCGGCCGCATGGGCGTGCTGACGCGGCCCGATGCGGTCAGTGCCAGCTGACGCGCTGCTCCAACGGGAAGCGCAGGCGGGGGTTGTAGACACCGTTGTCCGCCGCGCGCCCCACGGCCAGCAGCATGATCGGCACCGCGCGGCGGGGAATCTGCAGCACCTTGCGCAGCCGCACTTCGTCGAAGCCTTCCATGGGGCAGCTGGCGAAGCCTTGGCTCTGCACGGCGAGCATCAGGTTCTGCGCCGCCAGCGCGGTGGACTTCACCGCCCACAGGCGCATCTCGCCGTGGCTGTTGGGCTGACGCATGAGGGCGCGGCGCAACCCGACCACGGAGTACAGCGCACGCTTGAACAGCCCACGCAGGCCCAATGCGCCCTGGTCGTACTGGAAGGGCGCGGTGCGCTCATAGAAGCGCCGTACCTTCTCCGGCACCTGCGCTTCGGGCCATTGTTCGAGGATGGCGGCGCAGGACTCGCGCCAGGTATCCGGCCGCGCCAGCACGGCGATCAGCACCGGTGCCGTACGCGCCGCGTTCTGCCCCAGACAGACCGGCACCAGCTTGCGCCGCAGGTCCGGATCGCGGATCACCTGGAAACTCCACGGCTGCAGGTTGCAGGCATTGGGCGCCAGCACCGCCAGCTCCAGACAGTCGCGCAGGACGGCATCAGGCACCGGCTCGTCGAGGAAACGACGAACCGAACGACGCTGCTCGATCAGTGCGCGCAGGGCATCGGGGGTCGCGGGCAGGCAGGATGACTCGGCGGCGAAACGGCTCATGGCGAACTCCCGGATCAGGTAGTCCGATTAAGCCGCCGTGCGCGGAACGACACAACGAAAGGGAAGAAATGCCAGCGGGATTGGCGCAAGCGCCCTCTCCCGCCGGCAGCGATCAGGCGCCCAGCGCCTTCTCGATGGCCTGGATCAGCGCCGGATCATCCGGTGCGGTGCGCGGGCTGAAGCGTGCCAGCACGCGGCCGTCCGGGCCAAGCAGGAACTTCTCGAAGTTCCAGCTGATGTCGCCGGGAAACTCGGCGCCCTCGCCCGCCAGCAGGCGGTAGAGCGAGTGGCGTTCCGAGCCATTGACGTCCAGCTTGCTCGACATCGGGAAACTGACCCCGTAGTTCAGCGAGCAGAACGACTGGATCTCGGCTTCGCTGCCAGGCTCCTGCCCGGCGAACTGGTTGCACGGCAGACCGAGCACCACGAAACCCTGATCCTTGTATTGCTGGTAGAGCTTCTCCAGACCGGCGTACTGCGGAGTCAGGCCGCATTTCGAGGCGACGTTGACCACCAGCACGACCTTGCCCTTGAGCGGGGCCAGCGGCAGATCCTGGCCGTCTAGACCTTGCAGCGTCAGATCGTGAAAAGCGCTCATTGCTTACTCCTTGAAGAGGTAGGCACGAAGTGCCCGCGCAGGGAGCGGACAACCTGTCCGTCGTGCTGCGCAATCCCAGTCGATGCGGGAAAAGTGCCCTGGCCTTGTTGCAGTAGATCAGGTCGCATGAGAAAGGCGCCCGAAGGCGCCTTTCCCGTTTGAGCGTAGCAGCTCAATGATGGCTCCACCCGATCTCGATGAACGACCGGATGGCAGCGATCAGTGGTGGTGACCACCTTCGCCATGGACGTGGCCATGGGCGACTTCTTCAGCCGAAGCGTCGCGAATGTCGACCACTTTCACCTTGAAGTTCAGGCGCTGGCCGGCCAGCGGGTGGTTGCCGTCGACGATCACGTCATCACCTTCGATGTCGCGGATGGTGACGATCTGCATGCCGCCGTCCGGAGCGGAAGCGTGGAACTGCATGCCGACTTCCAGCTCGTCCACGCCTTCGAACATTTCACGGGTCAGGGTGGCGACCAGCTCGGCGCTGTATTCGCCGTAGGCATCGGCCGGCTCGATGGTGACGTCGAGTTCGTCGCCAACCTGCTTGCCTTCCAGAGCCTTTTCCAGGCCAGCGATGATGTTGCTGGCGCCGTGCAGGTAAACCAGCGGAGCGCCGCCGGCGGAGCTGTCGATGACCTCACCCGCGTCGTTGGTCAGGGTATAGTCGATGGAAACCGCCTTGTTGGCCGCGATCTGCATGGTTCGAAACCTATCTGATATAGAAGTTGAGCGCGTAAGTTTACGCGGCGACGCCCCCGAATGCGACCCGAAGACAGACGGACGGGATCACGCGGGCCCGCCGCGCCTGCTTGACTTTCATCAGGACGAAGACGGCCACTGGGTGGCAGTCTTGTCCTGCGGCCATACCCAGCACCTGCGCCACCAGCCGCCCTGGCAGTCGCGGCCCTGGGTGCTGGACCCGCAGCAACGCAAGGCGCAGATCGGCCGCTGGTTCCCCTGCGGCTGGTGCGCCAAGGAATCCGACAGCAGCAAGGAGTAGGCATGCCGGCTCGCAATATCCTGGTGATCAACTGCGGCAGTTCTTCGATCAAGTTCGCCCTGGTTCGAGAGGGGCGCGAAGACTTCATCCTCCACGGCCTGGCCGAGCGCCTCGGCTCCAACGGCGCCAGCCTGCGCTGGCAGGGCGAAACCGACGAGCAGCCGCAGACCCTGGAGCTGCCCGGTGGCGACCACAAGGCCGCCCTCGCCCGCCTGCTGCCGCTGGTGGCCCAGGCCGCGCAAGGCGAGCTGCACGCCATCGGCCACCGCGTGGTTCACGGCGGCGAGCGCTTCACCCAGGCCTCGCGCCTGACCGATGAAGTGCTCAGCGCCATCCGCGAGACCTCGCCCCTGGCGCCGCTGCATAACCCGGCCAACCTGGTGGGCATCGACGCCGCCATGGCGCTCTACCCGGACCTGCCGCACATCGCCGTATTCGACACCGCCTTCCACCAGAGCCTGCCCGAGCGCGCGTACCGCTACGCCATCCCTGAGCCGCTGTACCGCGAGCAGCATGTGCGCCGCTACGGTTTCCACGGCACCAGCCACCGCTACGTCAGCCACAAGGCGGCCGAGATGAGCGGGCTGGCGGTGGGCGACAGCTACTGGCTGTCCGCGCACCTGGGCAACGGCAGCTCCACCTGCGCCATCGCCAACGGCCAGAGCCGCGACACCAGCATGGGCCTGACCCCGCTGGAAGGCCTGATGATGGGTACCCGCTCGGGTGACGTCGATCCGAACCTGCACAGCCACCTGGCGCGCACCCTGGGCTGGAGCCTGGAGAAGATCGACCACATGCTCAACCACGACAGCGGCCTGCTCGGCCTGTCGGGGCTGTCCAACGACATGCGCACCCTGGAGCACGCCCGCGAGCAGGGACACGCCAACGCCGCGCTGGCCATCGAAGTATTCTGTTACCGATTGGCCAAGTCCCTGGCCTCGCTGACCTGTGCGCTGCCGCGCCTGGACGGCATCATCTTCACCGGCGGTATCGGCGAGAACTCCGCGCTGGTGCGCAATCTCACGGTCAAGCACCTGCACGTGCTCAACCTCGAGCTCGACGGCGAAGCCAACGCCCGCTGCGTACGCGGCGTCGGTGGACCGATCCACATGGCCGGCCATCCGCGCGTGCTGGTGATCCCCACCAACGAGGAACGGCAGATCGCGCTCGACACCCTGGCAGTACTCGACTGAAGATCCACGGGTTGTGCCCCACAAGGGCACCTCCCCCCTCCGCACGGCTTAAGGAGCCCGGATGCACACCTTCTTCCTCGCACCGACCGGTTTCGGTGTCGGTCTGACGTCCACCAGCCTGGGCCTGATCCGCGCCCTGCAACGCGCCGGCCTGAAGGTCGGTTTCTTCAAGCCCATCGCCCAGCCCCACGCCGGGGACGACGGCCCGGAGCGCTCCAGCGAGCTGGTCGCGCGCACCCACGGCCTCAACGCCCCCCCCCCGCTGTCGCTGTCCAAGGTCGAGCGTATGCTCGGCGACGGCCTGCTCGATGAGCTGCTCGAAGACATCGTCGGCATGTACAACAGCGCCGCCGTGGACAAGGACGTGATGATCGTCGAAGGCATGGTGCCGACCAAGCACGCCAGCTATGCCGCGCGCATCAACGCCCACCTGGCGCGTAGCGTGGATGCCGAAGTCATCCTCGTCTCCGCGCCGGACAACGAGACGGTGAGCGAGCTGTCCGACCGCATCGAAATTCTCGCCCAGCTGTTCGGCGGCCCGCGCGATCCGCACCTGGCCGGCCTGATCGTGAACAAGGTGCGCGGTGGCGAGAGCGATGACATGCCCCGCGACGCCGAGGCCGCTGCGCGGTTATTCGGCGAGCGCCTGAAGGAACACTCACCGCTGCTGCGCGACGGCGACGTGCGCCTGCTCGGCTGCATCCCGTGGCAGGACGAGATGAACGCCCCGCGCACCCGCGACGTGGCCGACCTGCTGGACGCCAGCGTGCTCAACGCCGGCGACTACGAACAACGCCGCGTGCAGAAGATCATCCTCTGCGCGCCCTCCGCCCCCAACACCGTGCACCTGCTCAAACCCGGCGTGCTGGTGGTGGTGCCGGGCGATCGTGATGACATCATCCTCGCCGCCTGCCTGGCCGCCATGAACGGCGTGCCGCTGGCCGGCCTGCTGCTGTGTTCCGGCCTGATGCCCGATGCACGGATCATGGAGCTGTGCCGCAGCGCGCTGCAGAGCGGCCTGCCGGTGCTCACGGTGAAGACCGGCTCGTTCGACACCGCTGGCGATCTCAGCGGGATGAACAAGGAAATCCCGGTGGATGACCGTGAACGCGCCGAGCGCGTCACCGAGTTCGTCGCCGAACACATCGATTTCGAATGGCTGAAAGAACGCTGCGGCTCCCCCCATGAGCTGCGCCTGTCGCCACCAGTGTTCCGCTACCAGTTGACCCAGCGTGCCAACCGCGCCGGCAAGCGCATCGTCCTGCCCGAAGGCAGCGAGCCGCGTACCGTGCAGGCCGCCGCTATCTGCCACGCTCGCGGCATCGCCCGCTGCGTGCTGCTGGCCAAGCCGGACGACGTGCAGGCCGTGGCGCAGATGCTGGGCATCGTGCTGCCCGAGGACCTGGAGATCGTCGATCCGGACCTGGTGCGCAGTCGCTATGTCGAGCCCATGGTCGACCTACGCAAGGGCAAGAGCCTGAACGCGCCGATGGCCGAGCAGCAGTTGGAAGACAACGTCGTGCTGGGCACCATGATGCTGGCTCTCGACGAAGTGGATGGGCTGGTCTCCGGCGCCATCCACACCACCGCCAACACCATCCGCCCGGCCCTGCAGCTGATCAAGACCGCGCCCGGCTACAACCTGGTGTCCTCGGTGTTCTTCATGCTGCTGCCCGACCAGGTGGTGGTCTATGGCGACTGCGCGGTGAATCCCGATCCTTCGGCCAGTGACCTGGCGGAGATCGCCCTGCAGAGTGCCGCCTCGGCGCAGTCCTTCGGCATCACCCCGCGCGTGGCGATGATCAGCTACTCCACCGGCGAATCCGGAACCGGCGCAGATGTCGAGAAAGTCCGCGAAGCTACGCGCATCGCGCGGGAAAAACGCCCCGATCTGTTGATTGACGGTCCCTTGCAGTATGATGCCGCCGCCATCGCCAGCGTGGGTCGTTTGAAGGCCCCCGAGAGCCAGGTGGCCGGACGCGCCAACGTGTTCGTGTTCCCCGACCTGAACACCGGGAACACCACCTACAAGGCGGTCCAGCGCAGCGCCGACTGCGTCAGCATCGGGCCGATGCTGCAGGGCCTGCGCAAACCGGTGAACGACCTGTCACGCGGTGCGCTGGTGGACGACATCGTCTACACCATCGCACTGACCGCGATCCAGGCGGACAGCGGCAAGGACGATCAGGGCTGAAGGCCCCTGGCACGAGGATGTGCCTCTAGAACGCTTCACGCGCCCGGCCAACCGGGCGCCTACGTATAAGGATTTCCTCGATGCTCAGTTTCCTCCCTCTGGTCGTTCGCGGCGTCATTGCGAGCCTGCTGCTGTTCCTCAACACCGTTTGCTGGGCCACGCTGCTGCTCGGCATGACGCTGGTCAAGATCGTCCTGCCGTTCACCGCGGCGCAGAGCGTTTGCAGCAAGATCATGAGCCTGATCGCCGAAAGCTGGATCGCCTGCAACAAGGGCTGGATGAACCTGGTGCGCAGCACTCACTGGAACGTCGAGGGCCTGCAAGGACTGGTGTACGACCATTCCTATCTGGTTACCAGCAACCACCAGAGCTGGGTGGACATCCTGGTCCTGCAGTATCAGTTGAACCGTCGCATTCCGCTGCTGCGCTTCTTCCTCAAGCAGGAGCTGATCTGGGTCCCGATCATCGGCCTGTGCTGGTGGGCGCTCGATTTCCCCTTCATGAAGCGCTACACCAAGGCGTACCTGGCCAAGTACCCGGAAAAGAAAGGCAAGGACCTGGAAACCACCCGCAAGGCGTGCGCCAAGTTCAGCCGTATTCCGGTGTCGATCTTCAACTTCCTCGAAGGCACCCGCTTCACCCAGGACAAGCATGACGAACAGGCCTCGCCGTTCCAGCACCTGCTCAAGCCCAAGGCCGGCGGTATTGCCTTCGTCCTCGACGCCATGGGCGAACAGCTCAAGACCCTGGTGAACGTCACCATTCATTACCCCGATGGCCGCCCGACCTTCTGGTGCCTGATGTCCGGCAAGCTGCGCTCGGTGGTGGTGCGCTTCGAGGAGCTGGAGATCCCGCGCCAGTTCATCGGCAAGAGCTACGACCAGGACGAGGGCTACCGCGCCGAGTTCCAGCTGTGGGTAAACCAGCTGTGGGAGCGCAAGGACCAGTTGCTGGCCCAGTTGCACCGCGAGTTCCCGGCCAGCGCCAAGGCCTGACCCGGCTTTTGTAGGAGCGGACTCCGTCCGCGATGACTTCGCCACACGCCGGATACCATCGCGGACGAAGTCCGCTCCTAGAAATCCCAAACGTCAGACACAAAAAAGCCCGCCAATCGGCGGGCTTTTTCATGGGCGATGCTTACTGCTGGTATTGCTGGGTCTGCGCGCCCGGCAGCGCCTTCAGGTTCACTTCCACGCGGCGGTTCTGCGCGCGGCCGTTGGCATCGGCGTTGGAGGCAATCGGCTGGTCCGGACCCATGCCGCGGGTGCTCACGCGGGTGCCGTCGACACCCTGGGAAGTCAGGTAGGTCGCGACCGACTGCGCACGGCGCTGGGACAGGTCCATGTTGTGCTGGCGGCTGCCGGTGCTGTCGGTGTAGCCGACGATCTCGATGCTGTTCTGGTTGAACTCCTTGAAGGAGTTGGCCAGGTTGTTCAGCGGGGTATAGAAGGACGGCGCAATGTTTGCCGAATCGGTGGCGAAGGTGATGTTGCCCGGCATGATCAGCTTGATGTCGTCACCCTGGCGCTCGACCTGCACACCGGTGCCCTGCATCTGCTGGCGCAGCTTGGCTTCCTGCTTGTCGGCGTAGTAGCCGTAGCCGGCGGCGGCGGCACCGATGGCGGCTGCGCCGATCATCGCGCCCTTGCCACGGTTGTCGTGGTTGATCGCGGCACCGGCGACGGCACCGGCCAGCGCGCCCAGCGCACCGTACTTGGCGGTCTTGCTCATGCCACTCTCGGCCGGCGGGGCCTGGGTATTGGGGTCATAGGGGTTCTGGGAGGCGCAACCGGCCATGAGGGCAAGGGCGGTGGCAGCCGCAACCATGGACAGACTACGTGCGGTGAACATGTCGGATGACTCCTCGAATAGCGAAACACCCATTAGCGGGCGGCAGGTTAGAGCGTAGGTCGTGCAAATAATTCCGTAACAACCTTAAGCACGGATGAAGGGGTTCTCCCGCATCTCGTCACCCAGGCAGGTGTCCGGGCCGTGACCGGTGACCACGGTTGCCTCTTCGTCCAGCGAATACAGGCGATCGCGGATCGATCGCTCGATGGTGGCGTAGTCGCCACCCCACAGGTCGGTACGGCCAATGCTGCGACGGAACAGGGTGTCGCCGGCGATCAGCAGCTTGTCCTTGGGGAACCAGAAGCTCATCGAGCCCGGCGTATGCCCCGGCGTGTGCAGCGCCACGCCGCAGCCGCAGGCCAGTTCCTCGTCATCGGCCAGCCACTGGTCCGGCGAAGGCACTGGAGTATAAGGGACGCCGAACATGCGGCACTGCATCTCCAAGTTATCCCAGAGGAACTGGTCGTCCTTGTGCAGGTGCAGGGTGGCGCCGGTCTTCTCCTTCATCTGCCCGGAGGCAAGGAAGTGATCGAGATGCGCATGGGTGTGGATAATGCTGACCACCTTCAGCCCCAGCGCATCGAGGCGCTGGAGGATAAGTTCGTGGTCGCCACCCGGATCGACGACGATGGCCTTCTTCGTCAGCGGATCGCCGATGATGGTGCAGTTGCACTGCAGGGGGCCAACGGGGAAGGTTTCGCGGATGAGGGCAGGCTGATCGGTCATCGGTTGCTCCGGAGCGGTGAGCGGCCAGCGAAGCCGGCATGGCTTTCGGCGGCCGAATGGCACCTATATTGCAGCAACTCACCTGAAAAAGAACAAGATCGAATGCAGAGAGCAATGCGATGCAACTGAGCAACCTGTTGGCCACCCAGGCCAGCGCCGACTGGAACCAGAACCTCGCGCGACTGCTGGAGCACAAGGGCCACCCGGACTTTCCGGTGCTGCTGTCACACACCCTGCAGCCCGTCCTGGCCCACGACAACGTGATCATCAAGGCGTACCACGGCGACGGTTGCCCGCGCATTCTCTACGAGGACTACCCGGACCAGCTCCACGCCGAATACATCGAACGCTACCTCGACGGCATGTATCGCCTGGACCCGGTATCCAACTCGATCCGCGATGGCGTGAGCAGCGGCATCCTGCGCGTCAACCAACGCACCAGCCAGCTGCACGGCAGCGATTACTACAAGCACTACTACCGCGAACTGCGACTGGACGACGAGATCGACATTCTCTTCGACGACTGCGACGACACCGTGCTGGTCATGTCCATCGGACGGCGCGAGCGAAACCTGGCCACCACCGCCGAACTCCGCGCCCTGCGCAACCTCTACCCGCTGCTGCAGCACCTGCTGGGGGGCTTTGCGCAGAGCCGCGAAAGCCCCGCCCAGCCACCGAACGAAGACAGCCTGACGCGGGCATTGGCATCCTTCGCCGGCGGCCTGCTGACGCCGCGCGAGCAGGAAATCGCCCGGCTGATGCTGCAGGGCAACTCCAGCAAGCTGATCGCGCGCCAACTGAACATCAGCCAGGCGACCGTCAAGGTGCACCGGCGCAACCTCTATACGCGGCTCGGCGTACGCTCCGAGCTGCAACTCTGCGATCTGTTCCTCCGCCATTCCGCCAGCGGACTGCTGCCTCTACCGCGCTGATCCACGCCTACCCATCCGCCTCATCACTGTTCCCGCAGGGAACACGGCTGCCTGTTGCCTGACGGGGGCTCTACCCCCACGGGTGTATTTACCCTCCTCCGGCGCCTTCCTACTCTCGCCCTGCCTTGCCCAATCCGCCTGCGCACAGTGCAGCACCCCGAACAACAACAAGGATTACGCCAATGACCACGGCATTCGTCTGGCATGAACACTACATGTGGCACGACACCGGCAACTACGCCGGCCTGTTCGCGCCCGGCCTGGGCGTCCAGCCCGGCCTGCATTTCGAGAACGCGGAAACCAAGCGCCGGCTGCGCAACCTGCTGGAAGTCAGCGGCCTGGCCGAACG
The DNA here is from genome assembly GCF_016919445.1 of Pseudomonas sp. PDNC002. Lineage (NCBI taxonomy): Bacteria > Pseudomonadati > Pseudomonadota > Gammaproteobacteria > Pseudomonadales > Pseudomonadaceae > Pseudomonas > Pseudomonas sp. PDNC002. The sequence continues at coordinate 6,205,070 of NZ_CP070356.1, forward strand.
ACTGCTGGCGGTCAAGCCAGTGCCCGCGACCGAAGAGCAACTGCTGCGGGTGCACACCCCGGCCTACCTCTCGCACTTGCAGGAGCTCAGCGCCGGACGCGGCGGCGACGCCGGCGACAACACGCCCTTTGGCCACGGCAGCTACGACATCGCCCGGCTGTCCGCTGGCGGTGTGATCCAGGCGGTCAAACACGTGTTGCGCGGCGACGCACGCAACGCCTACGCCCTGGTGCGGCCGCCGGGCCACCACGCCGAGGCGGACCGCGGTCGCGGCTTCTGCCTGCTGGCCAACGCATCCGTGGCCGCCCAGGCCGCAATGGTCGAGCACGGTCTGGAACGCATTGCCGTGGTCGATTGGGACGTGCACCACGGCAACGGCTCGCAGAGTATTTTCTGGGAAGACCCACGGGTACTGACCGTTTCCCTGCACCAGGACGGCAACTATCCCCAGGACTCGGGCTTCGTCGACGAACAGGGCGGTGGCGACGGTCGCGGCTTCAATCTCAACGTGCCGCTGCCCCCCGGCTGTGGCGAGGGCGCCTACCTGCACGCCTTCGACGAAATCGTGCTGCCCGCCCTGCGTGCCCACCGCCCGCAACTGATCCTGGTGCCCTGCGGTTTCGACGCCGGAGCCCACGATCCGCTGGGGCGCATGATGCTCCACGGCGATGCCTACCGGGCCATGACCGCGAGGCTGATGGCGCTGGCCGACGAGCTGTGCGATGGCCGCCTGGTGCTGTGCCACGAAGGCGGCTACGAGCCCAACTCGGTGCCCTATTTCGGCCTGGCCGTGATCGAGACGCTCAGCGGCATCACCACCGACATTCAGGACCCGCACCTGGCGGCGATGCGCGCCTTGCCCGGGCAGGCCCTGGCCGAACACCAGCGGCAGTGGATCGCCGACCTGCGCGCCCGCTACGACAGCCCCTTGCTCCCGACTCGCCGGCAAAAGGTGGAAGCATGAGCACCCTCGCTGCGCCCCTGTTGCTCAGTCCGGTGCAGCAGCGCCTGCGCCTGTTGGCGGTGGTGCTGTTCTCCGCCATCGGCCCGCTGGTGCTGCTCACCGCGCCAGCCCTGGCCAGCCGCTACATCGCCGAACTGGGCCTGGACAATCGCCAGGTTGGCTTCCTGTTCAGCATGGAGCTGGGAGCCATGGCGATCTCCACCATCCCCACCTATTTCTGGATGCGCCGCTACAACTGGCGCCGGATCGCCGCTGCCGCCGCTGCCCTGTTCCTCCTCGGCAACCTGCTCAGCGCCGTGCTGATGAGTGCGCCGGCGCCGTCCTATCCGTTGCTGGTGGCGCTGCGCTTCCTCACGGCGTTCTCCGAAGCGGCCCTGGTGCTGGTTTGCCTGGGCACCGCCGGCACCCTGCCGAACGCGGCGCGGGCATTCGGCCTGTGGGTCACCGGCCAACTGGTACTGGCAGCGCTGAGCCTGCAGTTCATGCCGTGGCTGTTCAGCCATTGGCGGGTGGCCAGCTTCTTCCTGCTGATCGCCCTGTTCACCGCCGCCTGCCTGCCGTTGATCCGCTCCCTGCCTGCGGGCAGCGACAATCAGGCCGAAGCCCTTCCGCCCAGCCAGGCACGCGCCGCGCTGGGGAAGATCGCCCTGGGCATGACGGCGATCTTCCTGTTCTACCTCAGCCTCGCCGGTATCTGGACCTTCGTCGGCGAGCTGGCGCGGACCCAGGGCATCAGTGCCGCAGACAGCTCCAGCGCACTGGCCAGCGCCTCGCTGCTGGGTGTGGTCGGGGCCTCTCTGGCCAGCTGGATCGGCATCCGCGGCAAGCGCGAGTGGTTGCTCGCACTGGGCTACCTCGCGATGGCGTCGAGCCTGATCGGCCTGCTCGGTGACGTCTCGCTGCTGCGCTACGTGCTGGCGGCCTGCGCCTTCAAGTTCGCCTGGACCTTCGCCCTGCCCTTCCTTCTCGCGGCCATCAGCGACTACGACCGCCAGGGCGGCAAGCTGGTGGTGCTGGCCAACCTGGCGATCTGCGGCGGTCTCGCCGTAGGCCCTTCGCTGGCAGCCTGGCTGTTGGGCGAGACAGAGAATTTCAGCCTGCTGCTGCAGGTCTCCGCGGCCATCTGCGCGCTGTCGTTCGTGGCGATCCTGCCACTCGCCCGTCGCCGCGCCTGACCCCACCGCATCACAACTTCGCGCTTCCCTCCGGCGTGCCTTCGGGCACGTCGCGAGCGGTCGCGCCCTGAACTCCTGCCATCCCAATAACAACAGCGCAGAGCTCCTTCATGAACAACCAACACCTGGGTTCTTTCTCCACGCTTCTGCTCGCCTCCCTGGCGAGCCTCGCCCACGCCGACAGCCATTACGAGAACGGCGACCTGCAGGCGGACTTCGCCCTGAGCAGCGGCGCCACCTTCATCGACAGCCACAACGTCAACTTCGGAGCCGGCCAGCGCGACTATCGCAGCGGTGAGGTGAAGGGTGAGCGGGCCGTCTGGCAGGAAGCCTTCCTCAAGCCGGAAGCAAGCTTGCGCTACACCCTGGACCAGGACCTGCGCCTGGTCGGCGGCGCCTCGCTGGTCGCCGCGCATACCTTCGGCGACGGCGACGCCGGTGGCTACACCCGCAACTCGGACGGCAAGACTTCGCTGGAGGAACTGTATGTCGGCGTCGAGCGCGGCCCCTGGCGCCTGACCCTGGGCAACCAGAACTTCCGTGTCGGCACCGGTTTCATCCTCGCCGACGGCAACCTCGACCTGCTCGGCGAAGGGGCGTACTGGTCCGGCCCGCGTACCGCCTTCCGCGATGGCGCCATCCTGGCCTACCGCGGCGGCGCGCTGTCCGGCCAGGCCTTCAGCCTGCGCAACGACGACGACCTGGGTGGTGCCCGCTTCAGTGGTGCCAACCTCGACTACCCGTTCCTGCGCGGCCAGCTCGGCCTGATGGCGCTGAAGGTCAGCGACGTCAGCAGCCAGGCGAACCAGATAGCGCCGCGCAACGGCATGCAGGTGTACAACCTGCGCTGGCTCGACGGCGGCTTCGATGCCCTGCCCGAGTTGGCGATCAGCGCCGAATACGGCCTGCAGACCGGCGAAGGCGAACAGGTGAACTTCTCCGCCCACGCCTGGTACGTGCGCCTGGACTACGGCTTCGCGGGACTGCCCCTGCAGCCGCAGATGACCTACCGCTACGCGCTGTTCTCCGGCGACGACGATCCGAGCGACAACCGCCGCAAGAGCTGGGACCCATTGAGCAAGGCCTACACCGAGCGAGGCTCCTGGGTGATCGGCGATGTGGTGGGTAACTACCTGCTCAACGACAGCAACGAGCGCGTGCACATGTGGCGGCTGGCCGGCCAGGTCGCCCCCGGCCTGAGCGCGGGCACGGTCTACTACCAGTTCTCGCTGGATGAGAAGAACTACTACGGCCAGGCAGTCAGCGACCGGCGCTTCGCCGACGAGGCCGCGCTGTACCTGGACTGGGCGGCGAGCACCCAGCTCTTCGCCACGCTCTCGTACAACTGGGTGAAACCCAAGGCCGCGGCCCGCGAGGTGTTTGGCAACGACACCTTCGATGCCCTGCAACTGTATGTTGGCTATCGCTTCTGAGGCCGGCGGAGCGGCCAGCGATCAGCGCGGCTGCCCAGCGGCAGCCGCGACCGGGCCGTGGCTCAATCCTCGCGGTAGTCGGTGGGCAGCTTGCCGGTCCACTTGCGGAACGCCCGGCGGAAGTTCGACGGGTCGTTGAACCCCAGCAGCAGCGCGATCTCGTAGAGCGGCAGGTGGGTCGTGGTGAGGTATTGCAGGGCGAGGCGCTTGCGCACGTCGTCGAGCACTTCCTGGTAGGTGGTGCCCAGGTTCGAAAGATGTCGACGCAGGCTGCGACCGCTGGTGTGCAGATCGTTGGCCACGCTTTCCAGATCGGGGAACTCGCCGGGGCGTGCCAGCAACAGGCGGCGGATGCGGGTCAGCAGGCCTTCCTGCACGTCCAGCGTGGCCAGCAGCGCCTCGCACTGCTGCTCGCACATCTGCACCGTGGCCGGGTTGGCCAGCGCCATGGGCCGCGCCAGGTATTCGCTGGGCAGGCCGATGAAGTGGAACGGTTGATCGAATAGCACCTCACCGCCGAACACCTCGGCGTAACGCTCGGCATAGTCCGGTTTGGCGTAGGCAAAACCGACGCTGACGCCCTGCAGCGGCTCGCCGACCAGGAAGCGCGCAATGGTATGCAGGCTGGTCATCAGACCTTCGGCGGCGAAGCGGCTCGTCGGCCCGAGGGGAATCGACTCGCTGGCGCGCAGGTAGGAGACGCCGCCGTCTTCCACCATCTCCAGATCGTAGGCCAGGCCAAGCACGCGGTAGTACTTCAAGGCGAAGGCGATGGCGCGCTCGAGGTTGGCGCTGGACAGTACCGCGTAGCCAAGGATCCCGTGGGTGGAGACGTTCAGCCGCTGCCCCAGCAGCAGGCCGAAGGCTGGCTCGTTGCAGTACGCCAGGGCAGCACTGGAAAGTTGGTGGAAGTCGACGAAGGACAGCCGGCCGTTGGGGCTCTGCAGCACCTCGGGCCGCACGCGGGCCAGTTCGAACAGGCGCGCACGCGGCACGCCAAGCTCTTCGGCGAGATCGAGAAGCGCCTGCGCGTATGCGACGGGCACCAGTTCGGCGGTGAAGTTGAGCGGTTGTTTCATCGTTCTTCTTATATTGACCGCTGGCCGGATATGACCGGAAAGTTGGCAGACAATAACCTTGTGACGCTTTCCCTACAAGCCCAGAGTACAGACCATGGATAACCACAACACTGGAGCCGCCATGGCCAGCACCACCCCCGCAGGACTGGAGATCAAGCCCCGGCACATGGACTTCGATCTGCCCGATCCGCTGCCGCGTCACTGGCACAGCGGAGACGCCTTCAAATCCCACCTGTTCGACGCGATGTCGGTGCTCTTCCCCGACGGCGAGCGCTTCTTCATCGACTCGGTGCGGCAGTTCCGCGACCAGATCACCGACCCGGTGCTCAAGGAGCAGATCCGTGGCTTCATCGGCCAGGAAGGCCACCACAGCCGTGAACACCTGACCTATAGCCAGCGTCTGCGCGACCTGGGCTACGACGTCACCGCCATCGAGAAGCGCGCCCAGGCGCGCATCCGCTTCACCCAGAAGAAATTCCCCGCCAAGCGCCAGCTGGCAGCGACCGCCGCACTGGAACACATCACCGCAATCATGGCCAACGGGCTGCTGACCGACCCGCGCACCATGGAAGGCGCCCACCCGGTGATGCAGCGCCTATGGCGCTGGCACGCGCTGGAGGAAACCGAGCACAAGGCGGTGGCCTTCGACGTCTACAACCAGGTCTGCGGCAGCCGCAAGCTGCTGCGCCGGGCGATGCGCATGGCGACCTTCTTCTTCGTGCTGGATACCTTCCGCGGCCTGGTGCACATGCTCAAGGTGGACGGCCTGCTGTGGAACTGGCGCGTCTGGCGCGACGGCATCAAGTGGACCTGGGGCAAGCACGGGGTATTCCGCCCGCTGCTGCGTGAGTACCTGGACTTCTTCAAGTCAGACTTCCATCCGTGGCAGCACAACAACCTCGATGTGCTGTACGAAGTGCGCAAGGAATACGACCCGCAGCCGCTGGCGCACGCTGGCTGATTTCTCCCTCGCTTCAAACACCGCCCCGCCTTGTCGGGGCGGTGTCGTTTCCTGGATGCCGCCGGATTCGCGGATAAGATCCGCTCCTACAAAAGCGCTCCGAAGCCAAATGCCCCGTGGGAGCGGACCCTGTCCGCGATCGGCTGAACCACACGCCAGGTCCATCAACGGAGCGGCCGGCAAGACATCGCGGGCAGAGTCCGCTCCGACGCAAAGCGGATCGTAGGGCGAATAACCTGGTGCCGGCCGTTGCACGGCGAGTAACGCTGGCGCGTTATCCGCCCTACGAAATGCGATCCGGCAGAACGAAAAAGCCCGGCACATGGCCGGGCTTTTTCATCGAGCGATAAAGGCTCAGGCATGCAGGAAGCGCAATGCGTCCGCCGCCGACTCCTCGGGGATTTCCTCCATCGGGATATGCCCCACGCCGGGATAGACCTTCACCTCGATCCCCGGCACGTCGCGCTGCCACATCGGCACGTGGCGCGGCGAAATCCAGCGGTCGCGCTCACCCCACATCAGCATCGTCGGCACCTTCAACCCGGCAACGCGGGTCGGTGTACCGGTCAGCTCTTCGCGGTTGGCCTTCACCAGCACGCGGAAGATGTCGATCATCGCGCGGCGGTTGCCCGGCCGGCGACTGATGTCGTAGTAGCGATCGATCACGCCCGGCTTGATCTTGCGCGGGTCGCCGTAGACTTCCTTGATGCCCTGGGCCACCAGTGCCCGCGGCATCCACATCGGCATCATGATGCCGGCACCGGGCAGCACGGCGCTGGCGATCATCAGCGGAATCTTCTGCATGTAGTAGCCAGCCGGGTCGATGAGAATCAGCCGCTCCACGCGGTGCGGGTTCACCAGCGCGTAATTCCAGGCGATGTAGCCGCCCAGGGAGTTGCCGGCGATGGACACGTGCTTGAGGTCCAGGCGATCGAGGAACAGGCCGAACACCTTTACCAGGCGCTCGCCGTCGTACTCGCGGTCCTGACCACCACCGGTGAGGCCGAAGCCGGGCACATCGAGGCGGATGATACGGAAATGCTCGGACAGCTGGGCGACCCAGCCATCCCAGGTGTGCAACGACGCCATGACGCCATGGACCATCACCAGGACCGGCTTGTCGCGGCTGCCTTCGTCGCGGTAGTGAACATCGAAACCGTCGACCTGGATGAACTTCGAACCGGACTCGGGCGAAGCGTAGCGAGCCTTCAGCGCGGCCAGTGGCAGGGGGCCGAAACCATAGCGGGCCAGGCCCTCGGCCAGCGGCGGTTGCAGAGACAGGGTGGCGGTCATGGACGAGTGACTCCCGTGCTTGTTGTTCTCGAATGCCGATCACACCACAGCCCCGCCGCGCCCGCGCCCAACCTAGGTAGTGTCGATGCATTGCGCGGCGCTGCACGGGATGACGCCGGGCGCCGCCCTCGCTACCCTAGGCCGACCGCCCTCGCGCAAGGAAAGCCCGTTCGTGCCGACTCTCTCTCGCCGTTCGCTGTGGCCACTGGCCGTCCTGTTGCTGCTCCTGTGCCGCCCTGCCCTGTCCGCCGACCTGTTCTACCTCGGCCAGAAGATTCCCGACATCCAGAGCCCCTGGACCAGCGCCGACTATCAGGTGCTGATCGACGCGCTGAAGAAGATCGACGAAACCCAGGTCAACGGACTGCCCCGGCGCAGCGGCGAATTCACCGGGCCGATCTACCAGCGCATGGTCAGCGAGGAGAACTTCCGTCCGCAACTGAACATCTATGCACCGCTGGAGCTGCGGCAGAGCGAGGCGCGCGAGGTGCTGTTCAAGCTCAAGGAGCTGATGCGCCTGTACTTCAACTTCCGCGCCGCCAAGCAGCCTTACGGCGCCGAGGCGCTGGGCCTGATGAGCTACTCGCTGCGCGAACAGGCGATCCTGTTCAACCTGACGGTGGAATTCTGGATGACCCTGGCGCAAAGCGAGCAGCGCAACCCGGTGCGCTTGCAGGGCATGCAGGAAGCCAAGGCGGCCGCCTCGATGCTCACCAGCAGCGCGCTGGACTACCTCGGCCTCACCGCCCAGTTCGACCGCCAGGACCTGGTGCTCTACAGCGCCGAGCTGTCCAAGCAGTTGCCCGAGCTGTTCGTCCATCTGCCGCCGGAAGTGCGCGTGCAGTTGCTCATGCGGGTCGACGAGCTGGCGCAGAAACACGCCTACCCGGAAGTACGCGAGAACATGCGCGACCTGCTGCCGGTGCTGCAGGCGATCCAGGCGGATGTACAAAAGCAGTTGGCCGCGCCGGCCAAGGGGCAGCCAGCGCCGAAAGCGCTGGACCTGAGCGCGCCGGTCGATGTGGAGAAGAAGAAAGGGATGTGAACACGGCGCGGGTTTCAGTCCTGCCCTTCGTCGCGACCTCGCAGACCCTCACCCTAACCCTCTCCCAAAGGGAGAGGGGACTGATCGGCACAGGATGCAACCAAGGCACTCGCCGACACGGACGGCCACCTATCCCAAAGGGAGAGGGGACTGATCGGCACAGGATGAAACCAAGGCACTCGCCGACACGGACGGCCCCCTCTCCCAAAGGGAGAGGGGACTGATCGGCACAGGATGAAACCAAGGCACTCGCCGACTCGGACGGCCCCCTCTCCCAAAGGGAGAGGGGACTGATCGGCACAGGATGCAACCAAGGCACTCGCCGACACGGACGGCCCCCTCTCCCAAAGGGAGAGGGGACTGATCGGCACAGGATGCAACCAAGGCACTCGCCGACACGGACGGCCACCTCTCCCAAAGGGAGAGGGGACTGATCGGCGCAGGATGAAACCAAGGCACTCGCCGACACGGACGGCCCCCTCTCCCAAAGGGAGAGGGGACTGATCGGCACAGGATGCAACCAAGGCACTCGCCGACACGGACGGCCACCTCTCCCAAAGGGAGAGGGGACTGATCGGCGCAGGATGAAACCAAGGCACTCGCCGACACGGACGGCCCCCTCTCCCTTTGGGAGAGGGCTGGGGTGAGGGGAAGGCTGAGGCAGAGCAAGCCCCCTAGCGCAACAACCCCATCTCCTTCGCCCGCGCCACCGCCTGCGTGCGGCGCTCGACGCCGAGCTTGTCGTTGATGTGCCGCGCGTGGCTCTTCACCGTGTGCAGGGAGATGAACAGGCGCTCGCTGATTTCCTGGTTGGAACAGCCCAGGGCGATCAGTTCCAGCACCGCCAATTCCCGTCCGCTGAGGCAATCGTTGATCGCCACGCTGCGCTCCGGTGCGGCCGGCAAGCGTTCACGCAGGGCCTCGATGGCCGGCGAGGAAGCCCGCACGGCCAGTTGCTCGCGCAACCATTCCGGATGCCGCAGCAGCACCTCATGCAGGGGAACCAGCAGGCCGGCGGCCAGGCCGTTCAGGCACTCGCCCAACTCGAACGCGGCTTCGCGCTCACGACCGTCCTGCAGCAACAGCGCCACCAGTTGGCCCTGGGCGAAGCGCGCCTGCAGTTGCGCACCGCCCTGCAAGGCGCCACTGGTCACGGCGCGCAGCCGCGCCTGGGCATCGACCATGCGGCCTTCGCGACGCTCCAATTGCGCCTGGAGCATCTGCACACTGCGGGGTAGCTGCGGCGAACACTCCGGCGGCGTCGCCGGCTCGTCGCCGGTGTAGGTGTGGCCCAGGCGCTCCAGCCACGCAGTGGCCAGTTCGACCTGGCCCTGGCCGAGCCAGAGCTCACACTTGATCAACGTGATGGCCGACAGGTAGTAGACCGGCGGCACGTCCCACACATGCATCATCCGCTCGACTTCAGCGAGGTGGGCGAAGGCGCGGGTGTAGTTGCCCAGCCGCCCTTCCAGGCTGGCCAGCACGCAGAAGCCGATGACCAGACTGATGTCACGGCAGGCACGGGCTTCCTCAATGCCGGCCTTGAGGCATTTGCGCGCCTCGTCCGGCTGTAGCGCCAGGCTGCGCAGGTAGCCCTGGTAAAGCATCAGTCGGCCGCGTACCGCGTAGCGACGCTGCGAGGACAGGCCGGACAGCCGCGCCAAACCCTGGCGCACCTCGTCTTCGGCACGCAGCACCTCGCCGCGCGCCTGCAATACGCGGGCGCGGTCGTAATGCACCATGGCCTCGAACAGCGGATTGCCGAAGCGTTGCGCCAGCTCCAGCGCTTCCCGGTTGAGCCCGCGTGCGCGCCAGAGGTCGTCGCGCACGATGGCCAGGTTGCTCAAGGTCGACAGGCACAGCAGGCGTGGGCCGAAGCGCTCCGGGCCGAGGCCGCGCATGGCCTCCTCGCAATGCCGCTCGGCGGCATCGATCTCGCCACGGCCGCGCGCGATCACGCCCATCAGGGCCTGCCATTGCGCCAGCAGATCGCGCTGGGTGGCGCCATCGGCGGCGGGCAGGAAACGCGACAGTTGCAGGGCCAGTTCTTCCGCCGCATCCAACTGGCAGGCGAGCGCCAGCGCCCAGCTGTACAGCACGATCAGGCGCGGTGTGCTGGCCAGCAGGCTGTCGGGCAGGTCCATCTTCCAGCGCAGCAACGTGGCGACGTTCTGCTCGGCGAGCAATTGTTCTTCTGAAAGGCTCTGCACCAGGTTCGCCGCGACTTCCGGATGACCGGCGCGCAACGCCTGTTCCACCGCATCATCGAACAGGCCCTGGCCGCTGAACCAGCGGCAGGCGCGCAGGTGCAGCGCCGCCGTCGAAGGGCCGGAGCCGGGCAATGGCCGCGCCATCAGCAGGTCGGAGAACAGGTGGTGGTAGCGGAACCACTGGCCCTGCTCGTCCAGAGGTACCAGGAACACCTGGTGCTGCTGCAGGTAACGCAGGATCGCCGCGCTGTCGTGGGCATCGCGCAAGGCGTCGCACAGCTCGGCGGAGAAGCGTTCGAAGCGCGCGGTCTGGGCCAGGAACACCTGGACCTCCGGCGACTGTTTGTCGATCACCTCTTCCAATAGATAGTCGCGGATCAGCTCCTCGGCGCCATGCACCGACAGGTCAGGCACGTTGGCCGCCAGTTCGTCGCCGTGGGCCAGCAGCCACAGGCGCAGCCCGGCGATCCAGCCCTCGCTACGCTCGACCAGGTTGTCGAGGGCATTGTCGTCCAGCTGCGCGCCGTTGGCGGAGACCAGTTGCGCAGTCTCCTCGACGGTCAGGCGCAGGTCCTGTTCGCTGAATTCCAGCAGTTGCCGCGACAGGCGCAGGCGCGCGAGGTGCCAGTCCGGACGCTGGCGGCTGGTGACCAGCACGACCAGGCCTTCGGGCTGGTGATTGAGGAGGAATTGCAGGCAACGGTCGAGTACCGCGCCCTGGGCCAGGTGGTAGTCGTCGAGCACCAGCAGCAGCGGCCGCTCGGCGGACAGGCTGTTCACCAGCTCATCGAGCAGGTCGTCGAGCCAGGCTTCGAAGGCGAATGGCTGGTGTCGCTGGCGCATCTTCAGGAGGCCGAGGGCCTCTTCGCCGAGCGTCGGGAAATGCAGGCGCAAGCCATCGAGCAGGCGCTCGAGGAAACGTCCCGGATCGCTATCCCTTGCACTGAGCCCCAGCCAAAGACTGCCCCACTGGCTTTCCAGCGTCTGACAGAATTCGATGGCAAGGGAACTCTTGCCGAACCCCGCCGGCGCAGACACCAGTATCAGCCGTCCCTCCAACCCGGCCGCCATGCGCTCGCACAGACGCGAACGGGCGACGTGGCCATGCGGCAGCGGCGGCCGGAAGAACCGGTTGCCCGCGCTGGAGGGAACATCGGTCAATCTTGGCAGAGTCGAGAAGTCGGTCATCGGCCTGGCTCTTGCTCTAGCTCTTATCACTATGTCGACGGAGCCTAGCCGCTCATGAGCGGTATTTGAAGCCAATTTTGTTACCTTTGCTCACAAGATGACTGGAAGGCAGCCGACATTCTTCCCTCCATTCATCTGACAGATGATTCCCCATAAAAAAACCGGCCCGAAGGCCGGTCTTTTTTTACCGCGGAACCACCCGTGGGGATCGGGGGATCAGCGCACGCCTTCCTGGCGAAGCGCTGCCGGGGTGAAGTCGCTTTCCGAGGCGCTGTAGTTGAAGTCGTAGGCGGATTTCTCCTCGTTCTTCAGGCCCAGCACCAGGTAACGACCGGACAGCAGGTCATACAGGGTTTCCGCGGTGTACCACGGTACCTGGTAGTTGTAGTAGTACTGGTTGAACGCCTCGGCGACGCGCCACAGGGTGCCGCGACCGTCGTAGTGGTCGATCTCCACGGCCTGCCAGGTGTCCTCGTCGATGAAGAAGTCACGCTTGGCGTAGATGTGGCGCTCGCCCGGCTTCAGGGTGGCGGTCACGTGCCACACGCGGTGCAGTTCGTAGCGGGCCAGGTCCTGGTTCAGGTGGCCGGGCTTGATGATGTCCGAATACTTCAGCTTCGGATCATCCATCTTGTAGTTGTTGTACGGGATGTACAGCTCCTGCTTGCCCACCAGCTTCCAGTCGTAGCGGTCCGGCGCACCGTTGTACATGTCCAGGTTGTCGGAGGTACGCAGGCCGTCGGCGGCGGTACCCGGGCCGTCGTAGGATACCTGCGGGGCGCGGCGCACACGACGTTGACCGGCGTTGTAGAGCCAGGCCAGACGCGGTTCCTTCACCTGGTCGAGGGTCTCGTGCACCAGCAGTACGTTACCGGCCAGACGCGCCGGGGCGGTGACGCGCTGCTTGAAGTAGAACAGCACGTTGCTCGGCTTGCTGGCGTCGTAGTCCTTCAGGTCGGTACGGAAGACGAATTCGTCCTGGAAGTACACCAGCGAGTAGGAACCGTTGACCTGCGGCGTAGCCTGGGTCACCAGCCGGCGCACGTGGCCGCCACGGTAGCGGGTGATGTGGTTCCAGATGACTTCCAGGCCATCCTTCGGAATCGGGAAGGGGTTGGCCACCTGGAAGTTCTCCAGGCCGTTGCCGCCCTGCAGCAGCTTGGTGGCGGTGGCGTTCTTCTTGGTCGCCTCAAGCACGTTGGCCGGCACGGTGGCGGTGCGGTGCGTGGTGTACACCGGCATCTTGTAGGTGTCGGGGTAGCGCTTGAACATGGCTTGCTGGCCAGGGGTCAGCTTGTCCTTGTACTGGTCCATGTTCTGCGCGGTGATGGTGAACAGCGGCTTCTCGCTGGCGAACGGATCGCTGAGGAAGCCCTTGCTGTCAGCGCTGCCGGCGTTCTTGGGCAGGCCGCCGGTCCAGGCCGGGATGCTGCCATCGGCGTTGCCGGCCTTTTCCGCACCCATCGGGGTCAGGGTAGTGCCGAGCTTGGCCGCTTCATCGGCAGAGACGGCCGCCATCACCTGGGAGGCGATGAGGCTGAGCGCCAGGGCGCCCGTGTGCAGCAGGATCTTTGTTGTTCTCATTCGTTTATCGTCCTCGTTGAGTCTTTGCCCACCGTGATGGCCGCCCTTGCGGGGATGCCCTGAAAGAACGGTTCACGGGTCTTGTCTGCTGCTCGCGCGGGCCGGGTCACCCAGCCCGCGCGGATGGCCCGCCGCGAGGGCGGGCCGCTTGCCGGTTGAACGGCCGGCTTAGAAGGTCACACCGAAGCTCAGGCTGACGAAGTCACGGTCATCGACGGTGGAGTACTTGCCATCGAAGTAGTTGGTGTAGGCCAGGCTGGCGGTGTAGGTGTTCAGGTAGTCAGCATCGATACCCAGGCTGACCGCCTTGCGGCCTTCCTCGAAGTTACCGCCGGGGCCGGGGGAGTAGCCGTCCACGTCGTGGGACCAGGCCACGTTGGGCTTCAGGTTCACGCCGGCGAACACATCGTTGTAGTCCCAGATCGCACGGGCGCGGTAGCCCCAGGAGTCGGCGGTGGTGAAGCCGTCGCTTTCGCACTTGCGCGACAGGTTGTTCTGCGGACCGGAGCCCAGGGTGGACGCGTTGAGCGCCTCGCAGGTCGGGCGGCCGTTGAGGCTGCCGTTCAGCGGGCCCGGGCCGAACACGGGGTCACGGCCGTAGCGTGCATCGTTCTGGCTTTCCAGGCCGCCCACGTGGGTCCAGCCCACTTCGCCCACCAGGGTCAGACGCTCGGCACCCATCACCTGGTCGAAGAAGTGGGTGAAGGTGGTCTGCAGCTGGGTGACTTCCTTGCGGCGGTAGCCGTGCAGGTCTTCACCGGCGTTACCGGTCAGCACCGAGGCGTTGTCGTAGATGTGATTGCCGCCGATGGCCACCGGATCGAGGCCGGAGTACAGGATGTCGGTGGTGTTCAGCTGTACCGGCGCGTTCGGACGGTAGCTGATCTCGCCCTGCCAGGCGGTGCCGGTGGGCAGCGTGGTGGAGAAGCTCAGGCCGTACAGGCGGATGTCTTCGGGATATTCGATGAAGTAGCTGGAGTTGCCCGCCATCGCCGCCGCACCGGCCTGGGCCGCTAGCTGCGCGCCGCCAGGTATCCGCGCGATGTTGGTGATCAGCTGGTTGATCTGCGCGACCTTGGAGGCGTCGGCGCCACGACCGCTGAAGATCGGCAGGCGGCTGTGGTAGTTCATGTAGTAGCCGCCGAACTCGGTGTTCAGACTGTCGGCGAAGTATTTCAGCGAGAGGCCATACTGGCCGCTGTCGCGGGCGTCACGGTCCGGGCCGCGACGGACCACCAGGCCTTCGTCCCACGGCGACGGGGTCACCGCCAGGTTCGGGCCGAGCAGGGCATTCAGGGTGCGGATCGAGGCGGCGTTGTTGGTCAGCACCGCCAGGTTCTGGGTGCAACCGTCAGCCACCACATCAGGCTGGGAGAAGAAGGTGCCGCAGTTGTCGACCACCGTCTGGTCCCACTCCAGCTGGTAGAAGCCTTCGGCGGAGAGGTTCTCGGTCAGGTTCTGCGACAGGTAGAACATGTTCACCGGCACCAGGGCTTCCTTGATCTCGGAGCCCGGACGGCGGAAGGCAGTGACGTCGAACGGGTTGATCACGCTGATGCCGTTCTGGATGAAGGTACTTTCACCCCAGTTCACCACCTGCTTGCCCAGGCGCACGGTGCCCGGCAGGTCGGCGATGTTGTAGTTGTGATAGATGAAGGCGTCGAGAATTTCACCGCCGGAGGCCTGGGCGGCTTCCTTGCGGTTGTGGTCGGAGAGCGGCTTGAACTCGGTATTTTCGTCCTTCTGCTCGAAGTCATACCAGTACTTGCCACGTACGAACACGCCGGTGTCGCCGTACTTGAGTTCGAGGTCGTGGATGCCCTTGAAGATCTTCGAGAAGGTCTTGCCGGCCTTGTAGTTCAGGTGACCATCGTCGGAGGTCTGGGACAGGCCCTTGCCGCCGTTGTTCACGCCGATGAGGTTGCTGTTCGGATTCTCAGTCGACCAGCTGGCCCCCACGGACAGCGTCGAGTCGAACGAACCTTCGATTTCCCCGATGTTGAAGCTGACGGCGGAAGCGGGAGTCGCCAGCGAGGACGCCAGGCTGACTGCCAGCGGCAACCGTGCCAGGCGCCAGATATGTTGCATGGTTTTCATCGACGCTACTCCATGTGTTTTTTGTTATGAGTAGTGGCGACTATATCCAGCGTCCTACAACGCTTGATCGCTCGAAAGTGTGATTTCTCTTACAAAGGCCCTGACTAGACGCTTGCGCCGGGCCCCAGGGGCCGTCATCACTGGGCTGCGCCGTGCCAAGCGCTTGCTTGGCCGGCGCGGTGAAAACCCTGACTTACCGGTCGTCGGTCATACCGTGGAAAGGAACGCGCTACCGGCTTCCTGCCATTGGGCGATGTCTACCCGGATACGCTTCTTGTCGAGCTTGCCGACACTGGTCTTGGGAACTTCAGTAACAATGGCGATCTGCGAGGGAATCGCCCACTTGTTGATGTTCCCCTGCTCGACGAAAGGCTTGAGGTGATCCTTCAATCCCTTGGCGTCCAGCCCCTGGCCTTCGCGCAGCACCAGCAGCGCGAAGGGTCGCTCGCCCCACTGCGGATCGGGCACGCCGACCACCGCTACTTCGCGCACCGCCGGATGGCGGCTGATCAGGTCTTCCAGCTCCAGCGAAGACAGCCACTCGCCGCCGGTCTTGATGACGTCCTTGATCCGATCGCGGATATCGATGAAGCCCATGCCGTCCAGGGTCGCCACATCGCCGGTGTGCATCCAGCCGCCGGCCCAGAGCTCCTCGCCCTTCTGCGGCTCCTGGAAATAGCCCTGGGTCAGCCAGGGAGCGCGCAGGACCAGCTCGCCCTGGGATTCGCCATCGGCCGGCAGGAACTGGCCGTGTTCGTCCATGATCGCCGCCTCCACCATCGGCACCGGCACGCCGGCCTTGATGCGGTAGGTGGTGCGCTCGTCCTCGCTGCCCTCGCGCAACTCCTGGTTGAGGTAGGCGCAGGAGATCAGCGGGCAGGTCTCGGACATGCCATACGCCGCCGTGAGCTGGATGCCACGCGCCTTGGCCGCCTCGTACAGGGCACGGTTCAGCGCGCTGCCGCCGATGATGATCTTCAGCCCGGCGAAGTCGTGGTCCTTGGCGCTGTGCGCGTTGAGCATCATCTGCAGGATGGTCGGCACGCAGTGGGAGAAGGTCACCTTCTCCTCGCGGATCAGCTTGCACAGCAGGTCCGGTTCGTAACGACCCGGATACACCTGCTTCACGCCCAGCATGGTCGCCACGTAGGGCACGCCCCAGGCGTGGACGTGGAACATCGGGGTGATCGGCATGTAGACATCGTCGGTGCCCATCAGGCGGATGCTGTCCAGGCTGCCGATGGTGGAAGCCATGGCCAGGGTGTGCAGCACGAGCTGGCGGTGGGTGAAGTACACACCCTTGGGGTTACCGGTGGTGCCGGTGGTGTAGAAGGTGGTCGCCACCGAGTTCTCGTCGAAATCGGGGAAGGCGTAGCGCGGGCTGGCGGCGGCCAGCAGGGTCTCGTACTCGCCGACGCAGTTGGGCAGCGTGCTGCTCTTGTCGGCGCCGTCGGTGATCAGCAGGGTCTTTTCCACCGTGGTCAGCTGCCCGGCGATGCCCTGGTAGAGCGCGGCGAACTCGCTGTTGACCAGCACGAAGCGGTCCTCGGCGTGGTTCATGGTGTAGAGGATCTGGTCCGGCGAGAGGCGGATGTTGATGGTGTGCAGCACCGCGCCGATCATCGGGATGGCGAACATGCACTCCAGGTAACGGTGGCTGTCCCAGTCCATCACCGCCACGGTGTCACCGGCCTTCACGCCGGCCTCGCTCAGCACGTTGGCCAAGCGCGCGACGCGCTCGTTGAAGGTGGCATAGCTGTAACGCACGGTGTCGCGATAGACGATCTCCCTGCCCTTTTCGTAACGACTGCCCGACAGCAGCAGGCTCTTGATCAACAGCGGGTACTGATAGGCGTTCTGTGCAGCAGGGATGACGCGGGTCTTCAGCATGGCGTGCGCACTCTCAAGGCTGGATTTCGAGTTGAGTCTCATCAGGATGAGACCGACTCTAGAGCGCCCCGGCGCACCATTCATCAGTCAAAAGAGTGATTTGCCGATGACTCTTTGGCGACATCCGGTCACGCGGTAGAATCCTGGCGCCCGGTCGTTCACAGCCGGCCTCCTTACCCGGAGCCCGCGTATGGCCTGCGAGCTAGCGCAGCCGACTGAACACGGGCTCCTACAACAAGAGCGAAGAGGTTAGATTCATGTCCGAGATCGTCATCGTCAGCGGCGCCCGTACTCCCATGGGCGGCTTCCAGGGCAGCCTGTCCGGCGTTTCCGCCGTCGACCTGGGCGCCATCGCCATCCGCGAAGCCATTTCCCGTGCCGGCATCCAGCCCGAGGACGTGCAGGAAGTGATCATGGGCAACGTACTGCCCGCCGGTCTGAAACAGGGCCCGGCCCGCCAGGCGTCGCTGAACGCGGGCCTGCCCGCCGCCACCGGCTGCACCACCATCAACAAGCTCTGCGGCTCGGGCATGAAGGCCGTGATGCTGGCCCATGACCTGCTGAAAGCAGGCACTAACAGCGTGATGGTCGCCGGCGGCATGGAAAGCATGTCCAACGCCCCCTACGTGATCGAGAAGGCCCGCACCGGCCTGCGCATGGGCCACGGCGAGATCAAGGACCACATGTTCCTCGACGGCCTGGAAGACGCCCGCACCGGTCGCCTGATGGGCTCCTTCGCCCAGGAAACCGCCGACAAGTACAACGTCACCCGCGAAGAGATGGACGCCTATGCCATCGAGTCGCTGCAGCGCGCCCAGGCCGCCATCAAGGACGGTTCGCTGGCCTCGGAAATCGTCCCGGTCACCGTCACCACCCGCAAGGGCGAGACCGTGGTGAAGGACGACGAGCAGCCGCTGACCGCCAACCTGGACAAGATCCCCGGCCTGCGCCCGGCCTTCCGCAAGGACGGCACCATCACCGCCGCCAACGCCAGCTCCATCTCCGACGGCGCCTCCGCGCTGGTTCTGATGACCGCCGAGGAAGCCGCGCGCCGTGGCCTGAAGCCGCTGGCGAAGATCGTTGCCCACGCCACCCAGAGCCAGGACCCGGCCGAGTTCACCCTGGCCCCGATCGGCGCCATGACCAACCTGTTCAAGAAGGCCGGCTGGAGCAAGGACGACGTCGACCTGTTCGAGATCAACGAAGCCTTCGCCATGGTCACCATGCTCGCCATGCGCGAACACGGCCTGGACCACGCCAAGGTCAACGTCTACGGCGGCGCCTGCGCCCAGGGCCACCCGGTCGGTTCCACCGGCTCGCGGATCATCGTCACCCTGATCAACGCCCTGCAGAAGAAGGGCGGCAAGCGTGGCGTGGCCTCGCTGTGCATCGGCGGCGGCGAAGCCACCGCGGTGGCGATCGAACTGGTCTGATCGCGATACCGGCATGAAAAAGGGGCGCCCAAGGCGCCCCTTTTTCGTATCCGCGTCCGGTCGGAACGCCTGCTCGCGCATCGCCCCACGGGAACGCTCCCGGCTCAGGCCGGCGCCACCTTCGCCGCGTGGGGCGCCGTGCGCGGGAAGACCACGGCGGCGAGGAAAGTGATCGCGCCGAGCACCGCGAGGATCAGGTACAGCCCCGCCAACCCCTGGCGCGGCTCGATGTAGCTGATCAACGGGATCGCCGCCGCGCTGGCACCGAACGACACGAAGTAACGCAAAGCGAACACCCGCGCCTGCCACTGCGGCGCAACGAAGTTGGCGACCATCGCATCGTTCACCGTCACCTGGCCGAACACCGCGAACATGAACAGTGCGCCGATCACCGCCACCGGCCAGCCCGAGGCGTAGGCGAGCGCCACCAGCAGCGGCCCCTGGACCAGCGTCATGATCAGGAACGGCGCCTTGAGGCTGAAGCGGTCCAGCAGGCGCCCCATGATCAGCTGCGCCACGGCACCGAAGGCATACGCCAGGCTGACCACCACGCCAAGGCTTTCCGGAGACGACAGCAACTCTTCCAGGCGCACCTGGAACAGGCGCGGATAGGTCACGGTACTGGCGTTGAAGATCACTCCACCGGTCGCCGTCACCAGCGCCAGCACGCCAAATACGCGGGGCATCGACAGCTTCTGTCCGCCCACCCCGCGCGGCGCCGGATGCGCCACCGGCACCGGCTCCTCGGCGCGCACCTGCCAGGCGAAGCCGATACCGATCAGCACCGAGATGACACCCGGCAGGATGAACGCCGCGCGCCAGCCGAAGTGCGCAACCAGAAAGCCGGTCAGCAGCGCGGCAAAGGCGACGCCCAGGTTGCCCCACATACCGTTGATGCCGATTTCGTGGCCACGGTTGCGCGCATGGGCCACCAGCATCGCGGTACCCACCGGATGGTAAATGGCGGCGAACACCCCGATCAGGGTCAGGCCGGTGACCAGCATCGGCACCGAATTCGCCAGCCCGGTAAAAACGGAAGCCACGCCGATGCCGAAGAAGAACAGCTGCATCATGTGCCGGCGATCCCATTTGTCGCCTAGCCAGCCGGCGGGGATCGAGCACGCGCCGAAGGCGATGAAGCCGCCCAGGGACAGGCCGATCATCTGCGCGTAGCTCAGGCCGAAACTCTGCGTCATGCCCAGCACGGCGGCCGGGAAGATCAGCATGAACATGTGGTCGATGATGTGGGCGGCATTGATGTAGCGGATGATCGTTCGAGGTCGGGACATGGCATCGGCTCTCGGTTTGGGTGGGAGGAGAGAGCATGCTAGGGTGTCGTGAAAACGCAGACCTGACAGAAAAGTCATCAAATCCGCCATGCACCTGGACCTCTCCGACGACCTCCGCCTCGCTGCCGTCGGCCTCGACTACGCCGACGGCCACCACGTGCAATCCCACGATCACCCGCAGGCACAGCTGCTGTATGCCGCCAGCGGGATGATGCGGCTGGTCACCCGCCAGGGCGCCTGGGTCATCCCGCCCAGCCGCGCGGTGTGGATTCCACCGGGCACCCGGCACGAGATCCACATGTGCGGGGAAGTGCACATGCGCACCCTGTTCATCCGCGCCGAAGCCTGCCCGGACAACCTCACGGATTGCTGCGTGCTGGCGGTCACCCCGCTGCTGCGGGAAATGATTCTGCGCTGCATCCGCTGGCAGGCGCAGCCGGGCGAGCCGGGGCTGCCACTGCTGGAGCAGTTGATCCTGCTGGAAATCGCCACCCTGGAGCGGCTGCCGCTGGCCTTGCCGCTCCCTGGCGATCGACGCCTGAAGGCGATCTGCAAGGCGCTGCTCAAGCACCCTGAGCACCCGCACACCCTGGAGGACTGGGGCCAGCAGGTGGGCGCCAGCTCACGCACCCTGGCGCGGCTGTTCCGTCAGGAACTGGGAATGAGCTATCAGGAATGGCGCCAGCAGCTGCGCCTGACCGAAGCCCTGCCGCGCCTGCTGGCCGGCGAGAGCGTGCAGAGCGTGGCGGCGGCGCTGGGCTACACCAGCGGCCGCGCGTTCAGCGCGATGTTCCGCAGGCTATTGGGGGAAAACCCGCGGGAGTACCTGCAGGCATTGGCGCAGTTGGCGGAGATCAAGGCCTGACCCTGGCCACATCGTCCCCGTATCCGCCCTACATCGAAGGGCCGCTTGCGTTCGATAGCCGTTGTAGGAGCGGATCTTATCCGCGAAGAGGTTCGCTTTCTGCCGGGACATCCGGCGTGCTTGGTTGGGAATTCGCGGACAAGGTCCGCTCCTACCTGATAGTTCTGCGTGCGGGATCGGCCCTCACCCTAACCCTCTCCCAGGGGGAGAGGGAACCGTTAGGTGCAGGATGAAGCCTCAGCGTCAGTCGGCTCGGGCTGCCCCCTCTCCCTGAGGGAAAGGGCTGGGGTGAGGGGGATGCATTGGTATGGCCTTCCCAGGAAAAGACAGTTGCTCCTACGGGAACGAACCCTGCTAGTCGGCAACGCAGGAGGTTGGGCGGTTCGCGAGCAAGCTCGCTCCTGCGAAAAGCGGCTCGGCCTCAGCGCAGCTCGGTGAATGCCAGCTTGATCCCCAGCCCAATCAGCACCACGCCCATCATCCGGTCGAACCAGTGGCCCATGCGGGCGAAACCGGCGCGCACGCGCTGCTGGCTGAACAGCAGCGCCACCAGGCAAAACCACGCCGCCGTGGCGCATGCCAGGTAAACGCCATAGCCAGACTGCACCAGCAACGGCGTGTGCGGGTTGATCACCACGGTGAAGAGCGAGAGGAAGAACAGCGTCGCCTTCGGGTTCAGGCCATTGGTGACGAAGCCGGCGACATAGGCGCCCCGCGCCGTGCGGGCAACCGGCGCGGCGACGTTCTCGGCGGCGGACGGATCAGCCGGCCGCGCCCGCAGGGCCTTGATGCCGATGTACAGCAGATAGGCCGCGGCCAGCCATTTCAGCGCGTTGAACAGCACGATGGACTGCGACACGATCAGGCCGATGCCCAGCAGCGAATAGGTGACGTGGAGGAAGATCGCGCTGCCTACGCCCAGCGCCGTCCAGGTGCCGGCGCGGCGGCCGTGGGCCACGCTCTCGCGCACCACCACGGCGAAGTCCGGGCCGGGGCTGGCCACCGCCAGCAGATGAATGAGTGCCACCGTGAGAAATTCCGCCCAGTACATCGCGCCTCCGCACACCCTTGGAAAATTGGTTAGGCTGGTCACCTTACGTCAGTCCGTTTTGCCGCAAAAGGTACAGCTGCCCATGAACAGCCCGCGCGCCGTCTTTCTCGACCATGCCTCCCTCGACCTCGGTGACCTCGATCTTGCACCGCTGCGCGCACCGTTCGGCGAACTGGTCCTGCATGGGCGCAGCGATACGCAGCAGGTGGCCGAACGCCTCGCGGGCGCTCAGGTGGCGATCAGCAACAAGGTGCGTATCGGCGCCGAGGTGTTCGAGCAATGTCCGAGCCTCAAGCTGATCCTGGTGGCCGCCACCGGTACCAACAACGTCGACCTCGACGCCGCGCGCCGACACGGGGTGACCGTGAGCAACTGCCAGGGCTATGGCACCCCGTCGGTGGCCCAGCACACCCTGATGCTGCTGCTCGCCCTGGCCACCCGCCTGCCCGACTACCAGGCGGCGATCCGCGCCGGGCGCTGGCAGCAGGCGCCGCAGTTCTGCCTGCTGGACTTCCCCATCGTCGAACTGGAGGGCAAGACCCTCGGCCTGCTCGGCCACGGCGAGCTGGGCGGCGCGGTGGCGAGGCTGGCCGAAGCCTTCGGCATGCGCGTGCTGCTCGGCGCCCTGCCCGGCCGACCGCCACGGGCTGATCGCCTGCCCCTGGACGACCTGTTGCCGCAGGTAGATGCCCTGACCCTGCACTGCCCGCTGACCGATGCCACGCGCAACCTCATCGGGCAGCGCGAGCTGGACCTGATGAAACCCCACGCCTTCCTGATCAACACCGCCCGTGGTGGCCTGGTCGACGAACAGGCGCTGGCCGATACCCTGCGCCGTGGCCATCTCGGTGGCGCGGCATTCGACGTGCTCAGCGTCGAGCCGCCGAAGGACGGCAACCCACTGCTGGCCGGCGACATCCCGCGCTTCATCCTCACCCCGCACAGCGCCTGGGGCAGCCGTGAGGCCCGGCAGCGCATCGTCGACCAGTTGAGCGAAAACGCCGCCGGCTTCTTTGCCGGCGAGCCGCGCCGGGTGGTGGCGCCATGAGCCTGCATCTGGTCTGCGGCGACGGTGCCGCCGATGCCCTGCGCCGAGCGGTGGAGGCCGGCGTGCTGGTCGAGAAAAAGATCCGCGTGATGCCGGACGACCTGGCCGTCGGCCCACTCGCCGACGTGGACTCGCCGCCCTGCCTGCAACGCGCCGCGTTCTGGCATGAGCTGGGCGGCGACGCCCTGCGTGAGCGAGAAATCGCCATCGAGTTGGTCACCGACGCGAACTGGCTGCGCAGCCCCGACGTCAGCTCCGTCACTCTCTGGCACGGCGACAGCGCCAGCGAGCAACTTTTACTGCGCCGCGTCTGCGCGCTGCTGCCGGCCAATGTCACCCTGCGCAGCGTCGGCGCCGGGAGTGGCCAGTGCCGCAGCGAGGACCGCCACGCCATCGCCATGCTCAAACCCATTGAGCTGGCCGACGCGCTGGCTGGCAGCCACGAACTGAACGCCGCCGAGCGCCAGCGCCTGGGCGCGGACTGGCAGCACGCACTGGCCGAGAATGCCGAACTGCGCCTGTGGCTGGACGGCCAACTGAGTGCCACCGGTTACGCGCACATCGACCGCATCCTGCTGGACAGCGCCAGCGAGTCCTGGCGCCCGGTGCAGTCGCTGATCGGTCCAACCATGGCCTACGTCGACGGCCTGTTCGTCAGCGACCTGCTGGCCGCCTGGCGCCTGCGCGAACAAGTCGCGGCGGGCATGCTGGAACTGCGTGGCGACGACTTCTGGAAGAACGCCGAGGTGCGGCTCGCCTAGGCTCGGCCGCGGCAGCCCTGCTAAACTCGCGCCCTTTTTTCGAGGAGGCCGCATGTCCAACGCCCCCACCAGTGAAGTGCTGTTGCGCCAGATCGAGCGCTTCCAGGGCCGCGTCCTGCTCGCCGGCCTGCCCGCCGACGCCCTGCTCGGCGACCTGCCGCAGGCCCAGGGCTGGAGCTGGCACGCCGGAGACGTCAAACAGCTCGAAGCTCGATATGCCGGCCGCTGCCACTTCGGCGCCACGCCGCCCGCGGGCACGTTCGAAGCCGCCGTGCTGTTCCTGCCCAAGTCCCGCGAACTGACCGACTACCTGCTGGCCGCGCTGGCGAGTTGCGTGCCGGATGGCGAGCTGTACCTGGTCGGTGAGAAACGCGCCGGCGTCGAGCGCGCCAGCAAGCAGCTCGGCGAATTCGGCCGCGCCAGCAAGCTGGACAGCGCCCGCCATTGCCAGCTCTGGCATACACACATCGAAGGCGCCCCGGCCGCTCCCGACCTGCACGCGCTCGCGCAGCGCTATGAACTGCCGCTGGCCGACGGCCCGCTGCAGGTCATCACCCTGCCCGGCGTGTTCAGCCATGGCCGCCTGGATCGTGGCAGCGCCCTGCTACTCGAACACCTGGACAAGCTGCCGGCCGGCCATCTGCTGGACTTCGGCTGTGGCGCCGGCGTACTCGGAGCCACGCTCAAACGACGTTATCCACAGAGCCAGCTGACCCTGCTGGACGTCGACGCTTTCGCGGTCGAAAGCAGCCGCCTGACACTGGTCGCCAACGGACTGGAAGGTGAGGTGATCGCCGGTGACGGCATCGACGCCGCGCCGAACGATCTCAACGCCATCGTCAGCAACCCGCCCTTCCACCAGGGCGTGCACACCAGCTACGCCGCCACCGAACACCTGCTGCGCCAGTCGGCTCGCCATTTGGTGAGCGGCGGCGAACTGCGCCTGGTGGCCAACAGCTTCCTGAAATACCCGCCGCTGATCGAGCAGCACCTGGGCCCCTGCCGCACCCTGGCCGAGGCCGACGGCTTCCGTATCTACAGCGCCCGGCGCTGATCCCAGGCTCGCACTACACTCCACCGAGCCTGCCCGGATCGGCGCATCGCCGCTCGCCCTGAAATATCGAGGACACCCGTGAATCGCAGAATCAAAGATGACGTCGAACTGACATTCGCCATGGGGCCGAAGGAGAAACCGCATCATCTGAAGCGCTCCCTCAAGCCACGCCACCTGAACATGATCGCCATCGGCGGCTCCATCGGCACCGGGTTGTTCGTCGCCTCCGGCAGCACCATCGCCACCGCCGGCCCCGGCGGTGCGCTGCTGGCCTACGCGCTGATCGGGCTGATGGTGTTCTTCCTGATGACCAGCCTCGGCGAGCTGGCGGCCTATATTCCCGATTCCGGCTCGTTCTGCACTTATGGCAGCCGTTTCATAGACGATGGCTTCGGTTTCGCCATGGGCTGGAACTACTGGTACAACTGGGCGGTGACCATTGCCGCCGAGTTGGTGGCAGCGCAACTGGTGATGAAATTCTGGTTCCCGGAAGTCTCGGGCATGTACTGGAGTGCCGGCTTCCTCGGCATCA
Source organism: Pseudomonas sp. PDNC002 (assembly GCF_016919445.1). Classification (NCBI taxonomy): domain Bacteria; kingdom Pseudomonadati; phylum Pseudomonadota; class Gammaproteobacteria; order Pseudomonadales; family Pseudomonadaceae; genus Pseudomonas; species Pseudomonas sp. PDNC002. Next base: position 6,230,022 of record NZ_CP070356.1, read on the forward strand.
TGTTCATGCTCAACTTCTTCTCGGTGAAGGGCTTCGGCGAGAGCGAATTCTGGTTCGCGCTGATCAAGGTGGTGGCCGTGGTGATCTTCATCGGCATCGGCCTGGCCAGCATCATCGGCATCATGCACGGCATCGACAGCCCCGGCTTCAGCAACTTCACCACCGGTGACGCGCCCTTCGTCGGCGGCCTGCAGGCGATGATCGGGGTGGCGATGATCGCCGGCTTCTCGTTCCAGGGCACCGAGCTGATCGGCGTCGCCGCGGGCGAATCGGAGAACCCGCAGAAGTCCATTCCCATCGCCATCCGCCAGGTGTTCTGGCGAATCCTGATGTTCTACATCCTGTCGATCTTCGTCATCGGCATGCTGATCCCCTACACCGATCCGAACCTGCTCAAGACCGACAGCAGCGACATCAGCACCTCGCCCTTCACCCTGCTGTTCGAGCGCGCGGGCCTCGCCGCCGCGGCCGGCGTGATGAACGCGGTGATCCTCTCGGCGATCCTCTCGGCCGGTAACTCCGGCATGTACGCCTCGACCCGGATGCTCTACACCATGGCCACCCAGGGCAAGGCGCCACGCCTGTTCAGCCAGGTGTCCGAGAGCGGCGTACCGCGCTACGCCCTGTACGCCACCACGCTGATCGGCGCGCTGTGCTTCCTCACCAGCTTCATCGGCGACAAGACCGTCTACACCTGGCTGCTCAACGCCTCGGGGATGTGCGGCTTCATCGTCTGGCTGGGCATCGCCGTGTCGCACTACCGCTTCCGCAAGGGCTTCGTCCTGCAGGGCGGCAACCTCAACGACCTGCCCTACCGCGCCAAGTGGTTCCCCTTTGGCCCGCTGTTCGCCTTCACCCTCTGCCTGATCATCACCCTGGGGCAGAACTACCAGGCCTTCGTCGGCGAACACGTGGACTGGGCCGGGCTGATCGCCACCTACATCACCATCCCGCTGTTCCTCGCGATCTGGCTGGGCTACCGCTTCAAGAACAAGACCCGCTTCATCCGCTACGAGGAGATGGACATTCGCCCCACCCGCGAATGATCCGACGCGCAGGCTTGCCCAAGTCCTACGACTTGGGCAGAATGCGCCCCGTCCTAGGGGAGTAGTCTCCCGCGAGCTCCCAGCTCGCCCGGTACGCGTCAACACACTTGGTCCGCAGACCATGGCGCGTACGATCCAGGCCTGCAGCGTTCAGGCCCGGGTTTGACAAGACCTATGACACGAGCAACCTGACCCGGGGCGGGCAGGTGGCGCGTGTCATGGTGATTAGTCGACCCGCCCCCTTTAGGAACGCCTGATGGAATCCCTCTTCGTCCCAACCCTGATCGTTGCCCTCGCGGAAATCGGCGACAAGACGCAACTGCTCGCGCTCGTCCTCGCCGCGCGTTTCCGCAAACCCTGGCCGATCATCGCCGGGATCATCGCCGCCACCCTGGCCAACCACTTCGCCGCCGGTGCCGTCGGCAGCTGGGTCGCCTCGTTCTTCTCCGAAGCCACGCTGAGCTGGGTGCTGGCCGTGTCCTTCCTGGCCGTTGCTGGCTGGACGCTGATTCCGGACAAGCTGGATGACGACGAAGAAGGTTCGCTGAAGAAGTTCGGCCCCTTCCTCACCACCCTGATCGCCTTCTTCCTCGCCGAGATGGGTGACAAGACCCAGGTCGCCACAGTCATGCTGGCCGCCCAGTACCCGCACTTCTGGCTGGTGGTCATCGGCACCACGCTGGGCATGCTGATTGCCAACGTGCCGGTGGTGCTGGCGGGCAACTTCGCTGCCGAGCGCCTGCCGCTCAACTTGATCCGTCGCCTGGCCGCCGCCGCCTTCGCCATCCTCGGCCTGGCCGCCGTGTGGCACGCGCTGAAACTGGGCGGCGTGCTCTGACCGACTGCTTTTCGCTGGGAGGCTGGCGCGCCGGCCAATGCCTGTGTATCGCCATCGATACACAGTGGCGCTTCCGCCTCCCACGACCAAGGAAGTCGTCATGCCGGAAAAGGACCTGAAGAAGATCGCCCGCCATCACATCGACCTCGCCTGGAACAAGGGACACCTGGCGTTGGTCGAGCAACTGCACAGCCCGGACTTCATCTACAAGAGCGCCTTCACCGCCCAGCCGCTGGACAACGCCGGCTACCGGGCGCTGGTGGAGGAGATTCGCAGTGGCATGGAGGACCTGGAAGTGGCCGTGGAGGAGTGCATCCGCGAGGGCAACAAGGTCTTCACCTGGAGCACCCTGATGGGCTGCATCGTTCGCCCGGTGCTGGGCTATCCGGCCAGCGACCGTATTGTCAGCATCTCGGCCATGGGCTTCTGGATATTCAACAGCCAGGACCAGTTGCAGGAATTGTGCACGCTGTTCGACATGGAAAGCTTCCGCGCGCAGATGGGATTGCCCAACCGGCCGTTTGCCGAGAAGGCACTGCCCTGACCCAGAAAAAGCCCGGCATCCGCCGGGCTTTTTTCCAGCCGCCATTTGTAGGAGCGGACCTTGTCCGCGAAGTCCGGCCACCAAGCCGATCCCGTCAGTGGCGCCGCAACCAAACCGACCAACCGGACAAAGTCGAGTATCGAGGGGTCGCCGGAAGCAGACGGCGTAATCGGACGGATTTCGCGGACAAGGTCCGCTCCTACTAGATGCTTCTGTGCTTGGGTCGGCCCTCTCCCACAGGGAGAGGGGACCGTTTGGTGCAGGATGAAACCTTTGCGTCAGTCGGCTCGGACTGCCCTCTCCCTGAGGGAGAGGGCTGGGGTGAGGGGGATGAACTGGTATGGATTTCCCAGAAGAAGACAGTTGCCCCTACGAGGACAAGCCCACGCGATACGGCTACAGGTAATCGTTGGCGTGGAACCAGGAAATGGCCCGCTCCAGTGTGTCCTCCAGCGGCACATGGGATTCGAAGCCCAACTCCTCGCGCGCCTTGCGCCCGTCGAGGAACTGCCCGCCGGCCATGACCTCGATGGCGGTGTCGTCCAGCAGCGGCATCTTGCCGGTCAGGCGGTAGCGCCAGCGGCCCAGGGTCGCCAGCGCGCGGGCACGGTGCAGCGGCATGGGCGTTGGCGCTGGCTTGCCCAGCAGCCGCGCGATGGTGGCGGTCAGTTCGCCCATCTCGATGTTGTGTCCGGTGAGCAGGTAGCGCTCCCCTACCCGGCCGCCCTCCAGTGCCTTGAGCAGTCCGCGCCCGGCCTCGGAAGCATCGATGACGTTCCGCCGGCCCGGCACGTAATGCAGCATCTCATCGCGGCCGATGGCGGTGATCAGGCGCCCGGTGGTCGGGCCGATGTCCAGCTCGCCCAGCACCATGCCGGGAATCCCGATGACCACCGGCAGGCCACCACGGGCCTGCTCGCGGGCCTGTTCGTCCAGCGCCCATTTGCACATCACGTAGGCGCTCTTGCCGGTGGGCAGGCCCTCGTAGAACAGCCCTTCGTGCCCCGGCAGCCCCTGCGGATGCGAAGGCATGGCGAACGCCGAGCCAACGTAAAGGATCCGCGGCACCTTCGCCTGCAGGCAGGCGGCGTAGAAATGATTGGTCAGGTCCAGTGCGCTGGCGACTTCCTCCTGCCAGCGGCGCGGCCGCACCGGGTAGTAACCGGCGCTGAAGATCACCCCGTCCAGCCCGCTCAGCGCGCGGGCCATGCCCTGGTGATCGAAGAGTTCGGCTACCCGGCACTCAGGCTCCAGGTAGGCGAGGCGCTGGATCTGCGACGAGGGTCGATGGATCAGCACCAACTGGTGGCCCGCCGCCTTGATCGCACGGGCGGCATGATGGCCCAGGAGCCCGGTGGCTCCGAGTACTGCGATTTTCACGGTTGCTCCCTGTTCATTGGGTCGGGCGGCGCAACCTTACGCCGCCCCTGGCCGATCAAGAGGATCACGAACCGAAATCAGCGGGTCTTGGATTGCTCGTACAGTGGCATGACCTTCGGGATGGCGGCCTGCAGGTTGGCCATCCGCGTGCTGTCCGCCGGGTGGGTGCTGAGGATTTCCGGCGGCGCATCGCCTCCGGCCTGTCCCATCTTCTGCCACAGCGTCAGCGCAGCGTTGGGGTTATAGCCGGCGCGTGCGGCCAATTCCAGACCGATCAGGTCGGCTTCGTTCTCGTTCTGCCGGCTGTTGGGCAGCGTCAGGCTGTATTCCACCACCTGATGCGCCAGGTCGACGCTGGTCTGGCCGAGGCCGAGCAACTGGCCGCCCAGGCCCAGGCCGACCTGTTCGGCATAGGCGCGGGACATAGCCTCGCGGCCGTGCTCGCGCAGGGCGTGGGCAATCTCGTGACCCATCACCGCGGCAAGTTCGTCGTCGGTCAGTTTCAGCTTATCGATCAGGCCGGTGTAGACGATGATCTTGCCGCCGGGGCCGCAGTTGGCGTTGAGCTCGTCGCTCTTGATGACGTTGACTTCCCACTTCCAGGACGGCGCATCCGGGCGGAAGGCGCCGGTCTGCGGAATCAGCCGGTCAGCGATGGCCTTCACGCGCTTGGCGTCGGCACTGGTGGCGTCCAGCTTGCCGGCCTGGGACGCTTCACTGAGGGTCTGCTGGTAGGACTGCGCGTACATTTGGTCGACCTGCGCGCTGGACAGCATGCTGAACATGGTCTGCTTGCGCTCGACGCCAACGACACCGCCACTGGTGGTGTTCACTTGCTGGCAAGCGGTCAGCAGCAGGGCTGCGGCGAGGCCTGCTACACGAAAAACGCTGGGCATGATGCTCTCCTGAAACAATGCAATCTCCCAAGGACAGCGCGCATGGTAGGCCCACCCCCGGTGCCCGGCAACCACCGCGAAAACCGCCGATGCAGCAGGGACTTACGAAACGCACCAGCCGTGCCGAAGGCGCCGCGGCGAACGCTTGCGCAGCGGCGGTTGCCGGTCGTCGCCGAGCCTTCGGGGTCGCCATGATTTCATAAAGCCATCACATGCTAGTCCGCCGAGCCAGTGCCGACAATCCTGCGACAAGCGGCAAACAGGCGCGTTACAACCCTTTACAACGGACGCCTAAGGAAATCCATGGGGCCTGCCGATACAGAGAGACACGCAGGCTCTGGCAGATTCCGGGTACCCGTATGAAATTCAAGTCGATCCAGTTTTCCGTGGTCGCGCTGGCGGGTGCCAGCGTTCTGGCGGTGGTCGCCGCGCTGGTGCTGTACGCACTGTTCGCCGGCTCGCGGACGCAGGCACTGGTGCAGGAGCGCACCCAGGCGCTGCTCGAACAGGTGATCAATGAGCGCCTTGTCGCCCTGGCGCGCGGGCAGGTCAGCCAGATCCAGCGCGAGCTGGAATACCCGCTCACCGTTGCCCGCGACCTGGCCAACACCAACGCCCTGATGGATGAGACCGATGCCAACGGCCAGCCGCTGCTGGGCATCGGCCGCGCCGGCATGTCCAACCTGCTGCGCCAGACCGTCGAGCTCAATCCCAAGTTGCTCGACGCCTTCGCCGGCTGGGAACCCAACGCCTTCGCCGGCAACGACAGCCAGTACGCCGGACTGCCGGGCTACGACGCCAGCGGCCGCTTCATGCCCTGGTGGTATCGCAAGGATGGCAGCCTCACCGTGGAAGCCATGGGTGACACCCTGGAAAGCCAGAAGATGCAGCCCACCGGCGTACGCGAGGGCGAGTATTACCTGTGCCCGAAAGAGAAGCACAAACCCTGCATCATCGATCCGGCGCCCTACGAGATGGGCGGCAAGATGGTGCTGATGTCCTCGTTCAACGCGCCGATCATGGTCAAGGGCCAGTTCAAGGGCACCGTTGGCGTGGACCTGTCGCTGGACTTCATCCAGGACCTGCTCAAGACCGCCGACAGCCAGCTGTACGACGGGGCTGGCGAGATGGCGCTGATCTCCACCAACGGCCGCCTGGTCGCCTACACCAAGGACCCGGCCAAGCTGGGCGAATCCGCCAGCAGCGTGCTGGACGCCAACGAAGTGGCCAACCTGGGCAAGCTCACCCTCGACCAGCCGCTGACCTCGGTGGACAAGGAGCACGGCCACATCGAACTGTTCCTGCCCTTCACCATCGCCGACTCCGGCGCGCGCTGGACCCTGATGCTGCAATTGCCGCAGGAAGCCGTGCTGGGTGACCTGAACCAGCTGCAGAGCGACCTGAAATCCCAGCGCGACAGCGACACCCTGGGCATGACCCTGGTCGGCCTGCTGATCGCCGCCATTGGCCTCGCCGTGATCTGGCTGGTCGGCCACGGCATCGCCCGCCCGCTGCGCCAACTGGTCGGCATGCTCGACGACATCGCCCAGGGCGAAGGCGACCTGACCCGCCGCCTGACCAGCGACCGCGCCGACGAACTGGGCTCCATCGCCAAAGGCTTCAATACCTTCCTGGTCAAGCTGCAGGGCATGATCGGCCAGGTGGTGACCTCGGTGCAGCACGTCAGCGACTCTTCCGAGCACACCGCCGATATCGCCATCCGCACCAACCAGGGCGTGCAGAAGCAACTGGCGGAGATCGAGCTGGTGGCCACCGCCGTCCACGAGATGACCGCCACTGCCCAGGACGTCGCGCGCAACGCCACCCACGCGGCGGAAGCGGCCAACCACGCCGACCAGGCCGCGCACCACGGCAAGCGCATCGTCGAGAGCAGCTCGACGGCGATCCAGGCGCTGGCCAGCGAGATCGGCCGCGCGGTGGGCGTGGTGCAGTCGCTGGCCCGCGACAGCGAGAACATCAACGCGATCCTGGTGGCCATCCGCGGCATCGCCGAGCAGACCAACCTGCTGGCGCTCAACGCCGCCATCGAGGCCGCCCGCGCTGGCGAACAGGGCCGCGGCTTCGCGGTGGTCGCCGACGAAGTGCGCAACCTGGCGCAGAAGACCCAGCAGGCCACCGAGGAAATCCAGTCGATGATCCAGCAGCTGCAGAGCGGCACCCGCGAAGTGGTGCAGGTGATGCAGCAGAGCCAGGACAAGACCGAGGACAGCGTGCGCCACGCCGGCGAAGCGGCCCAGGCGCTGGAGTCGATCACCCAGGCGGTATCGGTGATCAACGACATGAACACCCAGATCGCCAGCGCCGCCGAGGAACAGAGCGCGGTGGCCGAGGACATCAACCGCAACGTCAGCAACATCGGCATGGTCGCCAACCAGGTGGCCGGCGGCGCGGACGAAGCCTCCCAGGCCAGCGCCGAGCTGACCAAGCTGGCCGAGCAGCAGCGCAGGCTGGTGAATCAGTTCAAGGTGTGAGGCATAGCGGCAGGGTGCGCTCGCTCCCTGCCGCTGCAAGAGCGAGCTTGCTCGTGAACCGTGCCCCGCTGCGAAGCTTTCCCCCTCACCCCAGCCCTCTCCCTCAGGGAGAGGGGGCCGTTCGTGCCGGCTGACATAAAGGTTTCATCCTGCACCTGACAGTCCCCTCTCCCTCAGGATCGGGGCGCGTAGCCAGGGTTAGGGTGAGGGCAACCCCAGGCACGAACCTTCAGGCCGGCGTCAAACACTCCGGCCCGTTGCAGGTAGGGTCATTGACGAAGTTCGCCAACGCCTGCATGCGCAACTTCGCCTGCGGCAGTTGCAGCAGCTCCATCAGACGCGCCGTGTCGGTCTCGCTCGACAGCCATTGCGCCTGCTCGGCCACGTCGAGGATCAGCGGACGACGCATTCCGCCCGCCTCCTGGGTCAGCATCGCCACACTGTAGTAAGTGTGGCCTTCCACCGGATAAGCCTCCCAGAGCCCCGCAAAGCAGATCAATCCGCCACCGGACACCCAGTGCGGCCGCTTGCGCAGCCCGCGCCATTCGTAGAAGCCGTTGGCCGGCAACAGGCAGCGGCGCAGGGCGAACGCATCGCGGAACATCGGCTGCTCGGCCACGGTCTCGGTGCGCGCATGGGCCGGCGTGCGTGACAGGTCTTTCAACCAGGACGGTGTCAGCCCCCAGCGAGCCAGTTCGGCGTGGCGCGCGCCGTTCTCCTCGCGCAGCATCAGCACGCGGGCGCCGGGGGCGAGATTCCACTGCGGTTGCAGGTCGGACGGGAAGCCGGCGTTATCGGCAAGCTCGCGATTCCAGCGAAACAGGGCGTAGCGGCTGGTCATCGGGACCCTTGAAAACGAATCAGCAAAGCAGGACGCCTGGGCCGCCTTCATGGTCGTCGACGGGCCCGGGCAGGGGTTGTGCGGCATTGTACGCGGCGATCAGCTCCCGCGCGCGTTCGGCATGATCGTCCTCGACCCACAGGTGCAACAGTCCCAGCCCCGGCAGCTCGCCGATGCCGCCCACCAGGTGGCGTCCGCCCAGGTGCGACGAAATGCCCTCGTTGATCAGCATGCCACCCAGCAATTCGGCTTCGATCAGGTCGGCGGGAGAATAGATTCGCTGCATCAGTCGTCCTCGCGCTGGACTTCCAGGGTCCACTCCACACCGTCGGTATGGAGCTGGAACAGGATTGGCCGGCAACAGACCGGACAGTCTTCATAGTAGCTCTGGTCGCCGCCGGAGAGATCGAGCACAGCCTCGGCCGGCTCGCCACAATACGGGCAGGAATAATCCTGACTTTCGAGCATCGCTGGTTCCCCCGTGACTTCCGTTTATAATCGCGCGGTCTTTTTGGGTGCCCGTTCGGCCAATCGGCCAGCGGCATACCCTTCCGGGCCCTCTACTTCGCGGCCCGGCCTCCACAAATACATAGAGAGCATGATGGGCGAGTTCGAAGCCATCCGACCGTACAACGACGCCGAAGTCCCGGCCGTCCTGCAACGCCTGCTGAGCGATGACGCCTTTCTCGGCGCGCTGGCGCGTTACCGTTTCCCGCGTCTGTCCGGTCCGTTCGGCTGGCTGCTCAGACCTCTTATAGCCCATCGGCTGGCCCGCGAAGTCACCGGCATCCGCAGCGTCGTCGCGCTGCAGGACAAGTTCGAGCCCTACGTCGACCGCACCATCGAGCACGCCACCGACGGTGTCACCTACTCCGGTGTCGAGCGCCTGAAGTCCGGCCGCGCCTACCTGTTCATCGCCAACCACCGCGACATCGTGATGGACCCGGCTTTCTGCAACTACGCGATCTACCACGCCAAGCTGCCGACCCCGCGCATCGCCATCGGCGACAACCTGCTGCAGAAGCCCTTCGTCAGCGACCTGATGCGCCTGAACAAGAGCTTCATCGTGCACCGCTCCATCAGCGGCCGGCGCGAGAAGCTGGCGGCGTACCAGAACCTCTCGGCCTACATCAATCACTCGATCTGCCAAGACGTCCAGTCGATCTGGATCGCCCAGGCCGAGGGCCGCGCCAAGGACGGTGACGACCGCACCGATTCGGCGATCCTCAAGATGTTCCACATGAGCCGCAAGGACGAGCCGTTCGCCGAGGTGGTCCGCCAGCTGCATCTGATCCCGGTGTCGATCAGCTACGAGTACGACCCCTGCGATGCCGCCAAGGCTCGCGAGCTGTTCACCCGCGCCACCACCGGCGAGTACAGGAAAACGCCGGGTGAGGACGACCGCAGCATCGTGCAGGGCATCACCGGCTACAAGGGCCGCGTGCACATCAACTTCGGTGAGGAGATCACCGGGGAATTCGCCGACGCCAAGCAGCTCGCCGCCGAGCTGGACCGGCAGATCCTCGGCAACTACCGGCTGTTCCCGGTGCATTACCTCGCCTACGAGGCGTCCGAGCTGCGTGATGCGGCCTTGCAGGTGCCCAGCGCCGACAGCCTGTTCAAGGGCGAGGAACTGCAGCGCGCGCGCACCGAATGGGAGCGTCGCCTCGCGGAGTGCCCCGCCGAGCAGCGCGGCCACCTGATCCTGCAGTACGCCAACCCGGTGTTGAATCAGTACCGGCTGAAACAGCAGGCATGAAAAAAGGCGCCCTCGGGCGCCTTTTTCGTTTCATCCATTACTGGCCGAGCTGCGTGCTGTACCAGCTCACCGTCAGCGCCAACATCATGCAGGCGAAGCCGAAACGGTAGAAGAAGCGGTTCATCCGTGCGGTCGGCTCGACGCTGTCCAGCGGGATCGGTTCCACCTCGCTTTCGGCAGCCAGGCGCGCCAGTGCCAGACGTTCGCGGCGACGAGTCGCCAGCAGCAGCCAGCCTCCGGCCAGGGCAAAGAACAGGGCCAGGTCGTTCACGATACGACCGGGATGGGCCTGGAACAGGTTCCAGAACGCCTGCAGCGACATCACAACCTCCGCTTCAGAACTGCACGCCATCGACTTCGAAGCAAAGCGGGGTCAGTCTGGACGAACGGGCATCGCCCGTCATGGATGAGAAACAATGAACGCGCATTTTATCCGCTGGCCCCGCTTCGCAGCCAGCGCGTAACGCTTATTTACGACGAGCGTAAAAGTTATCGAGAAATGGTCTAAGACCTCTCCCGCGCCCTGGCACGTTGTTGGCTTTAACGAATTCTGCCAATCGAAGTTTTCCGCCAAGGAGATTCGCCATGCTCGAAATCGTCCCCCACGAAAGCGCGTACCTGATCGAACACCTGGAAGAAATCGAAGCCGTCGTCACCGAACTCTCGTTCAACGTCCAGGATGACCACTGGCTGGTCTACACCCAGGCTTGCGGCCACGAACACCTGGATCTCCCGGAAACCGACGAGCGTTTGCGCTCGGTCGAGGTCGACCCCTATCACCAGGCTGCCTGATCGACCGATCAGCCACCCAAGAAAAAGCCCGGCTCAGGCCGGGCTTTTTCATGTCCGCATCGATCAGCGCTGGTTCAGCGTCTGGCCGATGGTCGGGTCCTTGAACACGCGAGTCAGCGCGTCGCTGAGCACATCGCTCACCAGCTTGGTGTTGGTCGCCTGGTTGGGCGCCATGCCGAAGCGCTGGTTGGTCGAGGCGCCGTAACGGCCGCTGTAGCGGCGCGTGCCGCTCTGCACGTCGGCGCGGAAGGTGGCGCCGATGTCGGCCTCGGTGACGTACATGCCTTCCTTGGGCGACTGGTACTTCAGCTCGGCCAGGGTCAGGGTCAGTTGCGGCGCGTTGTAGGCGTTGGCCGACGGCGTGAAGCCCAGCAGGCGCACGGCGGTCTCGGCCTGCAACTGCAGCTTGGGAATCACGTCTTCGCTGCGCACGGTCAACTGGCTGGTTTCCGAGTAGAGGCCGCCACGGGTGCCCAGCGCGGTGCTCGGGCGACCGTCGACGACTTTCACCACCACCGGCTGGCCCTGGCCAACCGCGGCGACCGGCCCCTTGAATTCCGGGGTCGGGTTGAGTTGTTGCGGGCTGAGGGCGCAGCCGGTCAAGGTCAGGCTGGCGGCAGCGATAAAGCCGAGCAACAGGCGAGGCAGCATGCTCATCTCTCCATGGGGTAAGCGATGGCCGGCAGTATACCGGCGGTCGGCGCGGTCAGATAGCGCTTGGCCATTGGACGCGGAACCCGTTCTCAGGGTTCCGCGTCCAGCGCGTCATTAGGCCGCCTTGACCCGCTTCGGGGCGAGACGCACCGGGTCGAGGCACAAATCGTAAATCAAGGGGTATGCCCTAGGAAAAAAGTCTAAGGTGCAGGGCTTTTTTTTCGATTCGCCGTTATAATCGCCCCCCGATTATAAGGACGCCTCCTGGTCGGGCCCCGCACGATGCCGACACACCGTGTCTCGCCTCTGCCACCCCTCAAAGAGAGTCGCCACTCGCCTCGGTCACTGGCCGTCGCGCTTTGTACGTTCGTTGCGCAGAACTTGGCAAGGATGCAGCCGCCCCCTCCGCACGGAGACCGGACCGGCCCGCGACGACGATCCCCTTTGAGCTTCACGCCTCCAAAAGAGCGTGATCGAAGGTTTTTCACTACTTCAGGAGAGTGTGGCGAGCAATGAAGAGTTTTGCGTCGGTAGCAGCACCATTAACGTCTGACCCCGCAGCACTGAATCGCTTTTTCGGCACCGGAAGCCGCGCATAAGCGCCGCCCCCGGATGCACTTGCGGATGCACTCGTCCGCCGTGGACTGCCGAGAAGGTGCGCAACTCCCCTCCTCCAATCCCGGCCCGTGGCATTCGCGAAAGGTCCTGAGCGACCTGAGAAGAATTCGGACATGCGGCTTATTGCGCAGTGAGCGCTAAGCCCTTGTCACAACTGGCTGCTGATAGTTTTCTGGAGACGCGTTAATGGCGCAGAACGAAATCGAATCGATGGACGTGCTGCTGGTAGGCGCCGGCATCATGAGCGCAACCCTGGCTGTCCTGCTGAAGGAAGTCGACCCGGGCGTCAAGCTCGAGATCGTCGAACTGCAGGAATCCGGGGCCATCGAAAGTTCCAACCCGTGGAACAACGCCGGTACCGGCCACGCTGGCCTCTGCGAGCTGAACTACACCCCGCAGGCCGCCGACGGCTCGATCGACATCAAGAAAGCGGTGAACATCAACGCCCAGTTCGAGGTGTCCAAGCAGTTCTGGGCCTACCTGACCGGGAAGGACGCCTTCGGCGCGCCGCGCAACTTCATCAATCCCGTTCCGCACATGAGCTTCGTTCGCGGCAAGGACATTCCTTTCCTGAAGAAGCGTCATGAGCTGCTCAGCCAGCACCATGCCTTCACCTCGATGGAATACACCGAGGATCGCGGCAAGATCGCCGAGTGGGCACCGCTGACCATTCCCGGCCGCCCGGCCGACGAGCAGGTCGCCATGACCCGCGTGGAAAGCGGCACCGACGTCAACTTCGGCGCCCTCACCAACCAGCTGCTGGGCTACCTCTCCAGCCGCGAAGGCAGCGACGTCCGCTACTTCCAGAAGGTCGTGGGCCTCGAGCGCAGCGGCGACGGCTGGCTGGTGGACATCAAGAACACCCAGACCGGCGACTCCCGCAAGGTCAAGGCGAAGTTCGTCTTCCTCGGCGCCGGCGGCGGCGCGCTGCCGCTGCTGCAGATGTCCGGCATCCCGGAAAGCAAAGGCTTCGGCGGCTTCCCGGTGAGCGGCCAGTGGCTGCGTTGCGACAACCCGGAAGTGGTCAAGCATCACCAGGCCAAGGTCTACAGCCAGGCCGAAGTGGGCGCCCCGCCGATGTCCGTGCCGCACCTGGACACCCGCGTGGTCGAAGGCAAGACTTCCCTGCTGTTCGGCCCGTACGCCGGCTTCTCCACCAAGTTCCTGCGTCACGGCTCGTTCCTCGACCTGCCGCTCTCGGTGCGCACCAGCAACCTGCTGCCGATGCTCGCCGTGGCCCGCGACAACATGGACCTCACCCGCTACCTGGTGAAGGAAGTCATGCAGTCCATGGATCAGCGTATCGAAGCCCTGCGCAAGTTCTACCCGGAACTGAACCCGGCCGACTGGCGCCTCGAAACCGCCGGCCAGCGTGTGCAGATCATCAAGAAGGATCCGAAGAAAGGCGGCATCCTGCAGTTCGGTACCGAACTGGTGGCAGCCCAGGATGGCAGCATCGCCGCCCTGCTCGGCGCCTCGCCAGGTGCCTCGGTGACCGTGTCGATCATGCTGGGCCTGCTGGAGCGCTGCTTCCCCGAGCGCTACAAGTCGGCCGAGTGGACCGCGAAGCTCAAGGAGATCTTCCCGGCCCGCGAGAAGCAGCTGGAAATCGACGCCGCGGTTTACCGCGAAGTCAACCAGATGACCGCCGACCGCCTGCAGATCGTCGCCGCGTCCTGAGCCCCGCGCTCATGAAAAAGCCCGCCTTCTGGCGGGCTTTTTCGTTTCTGGCATTTCAGTGGCAGCTGACCATCCAGCCGACGCCAAAGCGATCGGTGAGCATGCCGAAGCGCTGCGCCCAGAAGGTCTTCTCCAGCGGCATCTCCACCCGCCCCTCTTCCGCCAGGGCGGCGAACGCCTGCTCCGCCGCCACCACGCTGCGCAGCGTCAGGTGCAGGGAGAAACCATTGAAAGCGGCGTTGTGCTCGCCCCGCTCGTCGGACAGCAAGACTTCGGTCTCGCCGATCTGCAGGCTGGCGTGCATCACTTTCTCCAACCAGCCATCAGGCACTGGCGCAGGTCCAGGCGCCTCTTCGTAGCGCATCAGCGCGCCAAGCTGAGCGCCTACGGCGTGCTGGTAGAAGGCAATGGCCTCATCGGCGCGACCATGGAAAAACAGATAGGGCTGTACGTGCACGGCTTCGTCCTCGCCTTGTCGTTATCGTTCTGAGGGAAAGTCTAGGCGGGGATTACGGGGCGGTGTCCTGAGCGACATCAAAAGCCCCTCACCCTAACCCTGGATACGCGCCCCGCTCCTGAGGGAGAGGGGACAGTTCAGTACAGGCTAACTACGCATCGCCAGCTGGCACGATCGACTCCCTCTCCCGGTGGGAGAGGGCTGGGGTGAGGGCGGCCCCGCTGCGGGCTACGTTCGCGAGCAAGCTCGCTCCTATAAGTGCCATTCGCTCCGAGGTTTGGGCGAGCCTGCTTTCTGTAGGAGCGAGCTTGCTCGCGAACCGCTCCAACAAAAAAGCCCGCACAAGGCGGGCTTTTCAGCGAGTCGAAAGGATCAGCCGCGGGCGGCCTTGATCACTTCGATGTAGGGCTCGGCCTGGCGCTGGTCCTGGATCAGAGCGATGAAATCATTGCCCTGGGCATCCTTGGCGGACAGGTCGTAACCCGCTTCGACGAAGAAGCCGACGAAGCGCTCGAAGTCGTCGATGCGCAGGCCGCGATAGGCCTTGACCAGCTTGTGCAGGGACGCCGGAGTGTCGTCGGCCGGTTCCACGTCGAGGAACAGCTTGATGGCGTCGTCGTTGATCTCTTCGCCAATCACCTGCTTCTTGTCTTTACGCATCGCTCGCTTCTCTCTACGGCTGTCTCGGGAATCGCGGCCGGCATCGGCTCAGGCCGGGCACCACGGAGGCGGGAGTTTAACTCCGCGCAGCACCCAGGCTCAACGCGCGCGCACTGCGCCTGTATGCAGGTCGGCCCAGATATGGCCATTGCCATAGCTCAGGAATTGCACATAGACGGTGCCGCTACGCAGCAGGTCCAGCAACTGCGGGTACGACGCCTGCGGGTAATACAGGCTGAGGACACGGGTTTTCTCATCATACGCGGGCTTCTTCAGGCTCTTGCCTTCGGTGTCGAAGCTAATCAGCACCTGGCTGATCTGCGCGCCCTTGTTCAGCGGCTTACCCTTGAGGCGCAACAACGACGGCGTGGTGATCGGGATGGGCTGCTGGTTCGACTGGCGCTGGTTGCCCAGCACCACGCTGTACTCGGTGACCTGCAGCAGTTGCTGCTGCTCCGGCTCACCCTGACGCAGGCCGGCGTCGTCCGGGGGCAGGAACTGGCTGTGCATCGGCGCGGCAACGGCTGCACCAACAAAGCCGAGGGGAATACAGAACAGCAGCGCCAGCACGGCGCCCGGCATGCGAACGGACATCTTCACCTCCGCGGGACAGGGCCGGGCACTCTAGCACGCGCCCGGAGCGCCACGACAGGCGCACATGGCAAGCACGCCGATACATTGATAGCCTTCGAAGCGACATAGCTCTTGCATCGATACGGACCGATTCCGACATGCTGCACAACGTCTCCGACCTCGACCTGCGCCTGCTGCGCATCTTCGCCTGTGTGGTGCGCTGCGGCGGGTTCTCTGCCGCCCAGGGCGAACTGGGCATGGGCCAGTCGACCATCAGCACGCACATCGCCAGCCTGGAGACGCGCCTGGGCTATCGCCTGTGCGAACGCGGCAAGAGCGGTTTCCGCCTGACCGAGAAAGGCGAGCGGGTGCTGGACTACGCGCAGAATCTGTTCGCTGCGCTGGGGGACTTCCGTGATCAGGTGCAGTCATTGGCCGGGCGCCTGGTCGGCGAGTTGCACCTGGGCCTGGCCGACAATATCGCCACTCTGCCCGACGCCCATATCCACCAGACCCTGGCACGCTTCAACCGCCGCGATCAGGACGTGCGCCTGCATTTCCTCATCGAGTCCTCCAGCGAACTGGAGCGTCTGGTGCTCAACGGCCGCCTGCACCTGGCCATCGCCTGCTTCAGCCGACGCCTGCCGAACCTGCGCTACGAGCCGCTTTACCACGAACGTGTGGCGGTGTTCTGCGGGCGCGAGCATCCGCTGTTCGACAAGGACGTGCGCGACGCCGCCGAACTGGAAACCTGCAACTGGATTCAACACGGTTACGCCGTCGCCGACGTGCAACTACCCGCCGACCCGCAGCGCAGCACCGCCTTCGCCCAACACATGGAAGCGGTGCTCCACGCGGTGCGCGCCGGCACCCACCTGGGCTACCTGCCAACGCACTACGCCGAACGCTGGGTGGACCAGGGCGAGATGCGCGCGCTACTGCCGGACAGCCTCGGCTACGGCATCACCCACAGCCTGGTGGTACGCGACGAGCCGGGGCACAACGAAGCGCTCCAGGCGCTGGTCGAGGACTTGCGCCTGGAGCACGGGGTGACGCCGATCAGCGCGGCGCGGTGATGTGCTTGATGTCGAAGAATGCCGACAGGCCCCACGGTCCCAGCTCGCGACCGATGCCGCTGCGCTTGCCGCCGCCCCAGGAGGTCTGCGGGAACACCACTTGCGGAGAGTTCAGCCAGACGTTGCCAGCCTCCAGATTCTCGGCGACGCGCTGGGCGCGCTCCAGATCGGCGCTGCAAACGGTAGCGGCCAGAGCGAAGTCGCTGTCGTTGGCCTGACGCAGGGCATCGGCTTCATCACTGAAGGTGCGCACGCACAGTACCGGGCCGAAGATTTCTTCGCGCCACAGGCGGCTGTCCGCCGGCACATCGGTGTAGACGGTCGGCTGGATGAACCAGCCCTCGCCCGCTTCACCACCGGTCAAACAAGCCAGGCCTTCGTCGCGGGCCACGGCGAAGTAGTCGAGCACCTTGCGGTACTGCGCTTCGCTGGTCATCGGGCCCATGTCGGTCTCGCCCAGCAGCGAGTCGCCAACGCGCAGGCCTTCCACCGCGACCTTCAGCTTCGCCAGCAGCGGTGCGGCGATGGACTCCTGCACCAGCAGGCGCGAGGTGGCGGAGCACATCTGCCCGGCGTTCCAGTAGACGCCGGCAATGATCCACTGCACGGCTTCGTCCAGGTCGCAGTCCTCGAATACCAGGATCGGCGACTTGCCGCCCAGTTCCAGGCCTACCGGCAGGGTACGCGCGGCGGCGGCTTCCATGACCTTGCGACCGACGACGTTGCTGCCGGTGAAGGACAGCTTGGCGATGCCCGGATGGCTGCACAGCGCAGCGCCCGCATCGGCGAGGCCCGGCACCAGGTTCAGCACGCCAGCCGGCAGGCCGATGGCGTCGGCGATCTCACCCAGCACCAGTTCGATCAGCGGAGTGATCTCCGAGGGCTTGAGCACCACGGTGCAGCCCGCCGCCAGGGCAGGTGCGACTTTCCAGGCGCTGGTCACCAGCGGGAAGTTCCACGGCACGATCAGGCCGACCACACCGATGGGTTCGAAGCGGGTCTGCGAGCGGTAGCCGGCGTCCGGCAGGGCCACTTCGGCGTTCTGCCGGGCGTCCAGCTGCTCGGCCAGCTCGGCGTAGTAAGCAAAGGTCGCGATGGCATCGCCGATATCGATTTCCGCTTCCAGGCGCGGCTTGCCGCTGGCCTGCATCTGCAGGGTGATCAGCGCTTCGCTGCGGGCTTCGAGCTGCTCGGCGAAAGCTCGCAGGTAACCGGCGCGCTGGGCGGCGCTGGTTAGTTTCCAGTCGGCGAAGGCGCGCTCGGCGGCCGCGACGGCGCGCTCTACGTCGGACACACCGGCGCAGGCAACTTCCGGCAGTGCGTCACGGGTGGCGGGAGCGATCGGGCGCAGGACGGCGCCGCTGTCGGCAGCCTGCCATTGGCCATCGATATAAAGGAGACGGGACATGCGAACCTCGGACGGTTGTCTTGTGAGGGTCGCAGGATAGGTGGGCTATGCATCGGTAAAAATACACGCCTACCCATGCATACATCGTTCCTGCTTGATGCATACCTTTGCGTAGGAGCGGACTCCGTCCGCGATTGACTTACCGCCACTCCGCTCTGGCAGGGAGTTGGGCAAAACCATCGCGGACGAAGTCCGCTCCTACACGCGTGCAGAATTCAGTGTGGGAAGTGGGAACGCATCCAGGCCAGATACTCGGCGGCGCCCGGCTCGCCTTCGCGTGGCGCCCATTGCCCGCGCTCGTCTTCGCCCAGCGGCACGAACGGCCCTGCCTTGGCTTCGAACATCACGCTGTCCGGCTCCAGCGCCACCATGGCGTGGAAGGTCCCGGGCGGCAGGTCCGCACCGACGCACTCGCCGCCCACGCGCAGTTCGCGAGTGGCCAGCAACTCACCGCTGTCGGAGAAGATCAGCAGCCCCAGCGCGCCTTTTACCACCAGCAGGCTTTCGGCTTTGTCCGGATGGCGATGGCAATGCGGCGGAATATAGCTGTCGGGTTGCAGCGCATTGAGCAGGCGATGGCAGGGCTCGGTCTGCTCATGGAAGTTATGGTTCTGCCGGCGCCGGGGGCTGGCGGCGGCAAGGGCCGCGACCTCGTCGAACAGCGCGCTGTCGAGGAAACGCGGCCCGTTCATCCTCAGAGCCCCTTGACGGCAAAGATGCCGGCGGCGTTGCGCCAGTAACCCTTGTAGTCCATGCCGTAGCCGAAGATGTAGCGGTCGATGCAGGACAGGCCCACGTAGTCGGCCTTCAGGTCCGGGCGGGCCTTGCGGTCGTGGTCCTTGTCGATCAGCACGGCGGTGTGCACGCGCTTGGCGCCGGCGTGCTTGCAGAAGTCCATGATCGCCGAGAGGGTGTGCCCTTCGTCGAGGATGTCATCGATGATCAGCACTTCACGGTCGATGAAGGAGATTTCCGGCTTGGCCTTCCAGAACAGCTCGCCACCGGTGGTCTCGTTGCGGTAACGGGTCGCATGCAGGTAGGAGGCTTCCAGCGGGAAATTCAGCAGCGGGAGCAGCTTGCCGGAGAAGATCAGGCCACCGTTCATCACGCAGAACACCACCGGGTTGGAGTCGGCCAGGGAGCCGTTGATCGCCTCGGCCACACGGGCGATGGCGGCCTCTACCTCGGCGTTGGTGTACAGGCAGTCGGCTTCGGCCATGACTTGGCGGATGTGCGCGAGATCGACGGACATGGGGGTTCTCCCGTGAAAAAGTGCGCAAAGGTACCTATCGGCGTGCCATGGAGCAAGGGTCAGCGGACGAATGTCGCCGACAATCGTGGCCCAACGTAGCTAGGATGCATTACGCTACCGCAATTTTTTTGCCAGCCCGTCCGGAGAACCCGTCCATGCCCGTACTCGAGATTCGCCATCCCCTGATCCGCCACAAGATCGGACTGATGCGCCGTCACGATATCAGTACCAAGAACTTCCGCGAGCTGGCCCAGGAAGTGGGCGCCCTGCTGACCTACGAGGCGACCAAGGACCTGCCGCTGGAGAACTACGAGATCGAAGGCTGGGCCGGCCCCGTGCAGGTCGAGAAGATCGCCGGCAAGAAGATCACCGTGGTGCCGATCCTGCGCGCCGGCATCGGCATGCTCGACGGCGTGCTCAGCCTGATTCCGGGCGCCAAGGTCAGCGCCGTGGGCGTGGCGCGCAACGAGGAAACCCTCGAAGCGCACACCTACCTGGAAAAACTCGCGCCGGATATCGCCGAGCGCCGCTCGCTGATCATCGACCCGATGCTGGCCACCGGCGGCTCCATGGTCGCCACCATCAACCTGCTCAAGAAAGCCGGCAGCAAGGACATCCGCGCCATGGTGCTGGTGGCGGCGCCGGAAGGGATCAAGGCAGTCAACGATGCGCATCCGGACGTGCTCATCTATACCGCCTCCATCGACCAGTGCCTGAACGAACACGGCTACATCATGCCGGGCCTGGGCGATGCCGGTGACAAGATCTTCGGCACCAAGCAGAAGGAAACCTGATTCATGGCCGATGAATTCAACGAACCTCTGTGGCGCCAGGTCATCTCTGGCGCGCAGATGCTCTTCGTGGCCTTCGGCGCGCTGGTGCTGATGCCGCTGATCACCGGGCTCGACCCGAACGTCGCGCTGTTCACCGCCGGCTTCGGCACCCTGATGTTCCAGATCGTCACTGGCCGCCAGGTACCGGTTTTCCTGGCGTCGAGCTTCGCCTTCATCACCCCGATCATCCTCGCCAAGGGCCAGTTCGGCCTGGCGGCGACCATGGGCGGCGTGGTGGCGGCCGGCTTCGTCTACACCTTCCTGGGCCTGGCGGTGAAGGTCAAAGGCACCGGTTTCATCGACCGCCTGCTGCCGCCAGTGGTGATCGGTCCGGTGATCATCTCCATCGGCCTGGCCATGGCGCCGATCGCCGCCAACATGGCCATGGGCAAGGCGGGTGACGGCACCGAGCTGATCCCATACAAGACCGCCATGTTCATCTCCATGCCGGCGCTGCTGACCACGCTGATCGTCGCGGTATTCGGCAAAGGCATGCTGCGCCTGGTGCCGATCATCGCCGGCGTGCTGGTGGGCTATGGCCTGTCCTTCGCCTTCGGCGTCGTCGATGTCGCCAAGATCGTCGCCGCACCGTGGCTGGAGCTGCCGAAGTTCACCGCGCCAGAGTTCAACTGGCAGGCCATCCTGTTCATCGTCCCGGTGGCGCTGGCCCCGGCCATCGAGCACATCGGCGGGGTCATCGCCGTTGGCGGCGTGACCGGCAAGAACTACCTGAAGACCCCGGGCCTGCACCGCACCCTGCTCGGCGACGGCATCGCCACCTCTGCCGCCGGCCTGTTCGGCGGCCCGCCGAACACGACCTACGCGGAAGTGACCGGCGCGGTGATGCTGACCAAGAACTACAACCCGAAGATCATGACCTGGGCGGCGGTGTTCGCCATCAGCCTGGCCTTCGTCGGCAAGTTCGGCGCCATCCTGCAGAGCATCCCGGTACCGGTGATGGGCGGCATTCTCTGCCTGCTGTTCGGCACCATCGCCTCGGTGGGCATGAACACCCTGATCCGCCACAAGGTCGACCTGTCCCAGGCGCGCAACCTGTGCATCGTCTCGGTCACCCTGGTGTTCGGCATCGGCGGCGTGCTGATCGGCACCGGCACCGGCCCGGACGACTTCGGCCTGAAGGGCATCGCCCTGTGCGCCATCGTCGCGATCCTCCTGAACCTGATCCTCCCCGGCGAAGAAGGCTGGGAGAACAAGGCGCTGGAACAAGGCGCCGACGACGGGAAGTCCGCCGAGTGATTGGCAAGGGCGCCGCCTGAGCGCGGCGCCTTGCCCACGTAAAGTTCGGCGAACGCAGCATGCCGATGACGGTCCATTCAGCATGACAGTTCGATTCCGACAGGAGGCCTTGGTTATCCACTCCGCCTCGCTCTGCCCGCTCCAGCTGCCAGAGGTACGCCCATGAGCCGTGCCTGGTGGCTGCTGCTCGGCCTGATCGGCGCCTCGCTGATCCCGCTCGCCCTCGGCGGCCGGGAAATGCTCGATCACGTCCTCGCCTTCCCCCTCGACAAGCTGCTGATCATGTTCGGCATGATCTGCCTGTGCTGGCTGATCAACGCGCAGAAGCTCCGCGTGCTGCTCAATGGCCGCGCCGGCGAGATCGGCAAGGTCCGCTCGGTGGGCATCATCATGGCCTCGGAGTTCGCTTTCTATGCGACCCCCGGCGGCACCGGCGGCCCGCTGACCCTGATGGCATTGCTCGCGCGCCACGGCATGCGCCCGGCGCACAGCAGCGCGATCTTCGCCGTGGACCAGTTGAGCGACCTGCTGTTCTTCCTCTGCGCGCTGGCGGCGGTGCTGGTCTGGGCTTTGTCGCATAGCGTCAGCCCGAACCTGGAGACCTCGCTGATTACCAGCGGCGTGCTGCTGGGCGGGATATTCTTCGGCGTGGTGCTGCTGGCGCGGTTCCAGCGCAGGGTGATCAGGGCCAATGGCCGGCTGTTCAAACGCCTGGGGATGAAACCGCGCACGCGCCTGCACTGGGCGCGCAAATGCCTGCACTTCCGCGACACCCTGGTGAGCTGCCTGCGCCAACCCAAACGCCGGCTGGCGCTGATCTTCTTCTTCACCTGCTGCCACTGGATCCTGCGCTTCTCGGTGCTCTACATCACCCTCAATGCGCTGGGAGTGGACCTGCACTGGGCCTGGGCCTTCCTGATCCAGCTGCTGTCGCTGGCGGCGGGCCTGGCCACGCTGCTGCCGGGTGGCGCGGGTGGTACCGAACTGACCAGTGCCGCACTGCTCGCCCCGCTGGTGGGCAAGTCCACGGCGGCCGCGGCCATCCTGATCTGGCGCGTGGTGACCTACTACTTCTACCTGGTGATGGGCGCGCCGGTATTCGCCCTCATGGCGGGGCGACCGCTGCTGCGCAAGCTGATTGGGATGCGGGAACGCGCCTGAAGCTCAGTCGCTGGCGGGCTTGTCTTCTTTCTGCTCAGGCTTGAGCGAATCCCAGAGCTCGGCGGCGCCGGGAAACTCGGTGCCGTCCTCGTCGCTCAGCGCGTCGGGGTCGTAGCGGCTGGTGCAGCCTTCGCCCAGAGTGGGCGGCGGGGTGGCGGTGCCGGGGTTCTTCGGATCGTTCATCACGGCGATCTCCGTTGGGCGCAGCGCCCGCCGTCCGTGGACAGCGGGCGCATGCGGAGTACCCAGTGTAGCGAACGAGAGCGTGTGGATCAGTCGAACACCACGGTCTTGTTGTCGTGCACCAGCACGCGGTCTTCCAGGTGGTAGCGCAGGCCACGGGCCAGCACCAGCTTCTCGACGTCCTTGCCCAGACGCACCAGGTCCTCGATGTTGTCGCGGTGGCTGATGCGCACCACGTCCTGTTCGATGATCGGACCGGCGTCCAGCTCTTCGGTCACGTAGTGGCAGGTCGCGCCGATCAGCTTCACGCCGCGCAGCGAGGCCTGGTGGTATGGCTTGGCGCCAATGAATGAGGGCAGGAAGCTGTGGTGGATGTTGATCACCTGGTGGCGATACTTCTGGCACAGGTCCGGCGGGATGATCTGCATGTAGCGCGCCAGCACCACGTTGTCGGCCTGGTGCTCGTCGATCAGGCGCGACACCTGTTCGAAGGCCGGCTGTTTGTTCTTCGGGTCCACCGGGACATGGAAGTACGGGATACCGTGCCACTCCACCATGCTGCGCAGGTCATCGTGGTTGGCGATCACGCAGGGAATCTCGCAGTCCAGCTCGCCGCTGTGCCAGCGGTGCAGCAGGTCGGCCAGGCAATGCGATTCGCGGCTGGCCATCAGTACCACGCGCTTCTTCACCGAGGAGTCGGTGATCCGCCACTCCATGGAGAACTCGCGGGCGATCGGCGCGAAGGCCTGGCGGAAACCGTCGATATCGAACGGCAGGGAATCGGCACGAATCTCGTGCCGCATGAAGAACCAGCCGTTGTCGTTGTCAGAATGGTGACTGGCCTCGGTGATCCAGCCGTTGTAAGTGGCCAGGAAATTACTCACCTTGGCGACGATGCCGACCCCGTCGGGGCAGGCGATCACCAGTCGGAAAGTGCGCATGGGTGTACTCCAGATACATCGCGAAGGCCGCCATTCTAGCGGCTCGAAGGGAAAAGTTCAGCCATCGCCGTGGCACGCCGACGAGAGCGTATTGCGCATTCACGTCAATGTCCTCGTTAGTTACAGACGAGTGAACTACTTAAATACTTTGGCAATTACCCACAAAACTTTTCCCAAGCATTTACTTGAACAACTTCGCTGACTATTATGAGTGCTACAAACTATCCGCCACCGCTGGACCTCAAGAATAAGGTACCCAACATGTCGCTGATCAACGAGTACCGCGCCACCGAAGAAGCCATCAAGGAACTTCAGGAGCGGCTGAAATCCCTGGAACAGGACGACAAGCTGAAGAAAGAGCTTGAGTTCGAAGAGAAACTCCGCGCACTGATGGGCAGCTACGGCAAGTCCCTGCGCGATGTGATCGCCCTGCTCGATCCGGACGCGAAGCTGAGCAAATCGCCGCGTACCGCAAAGACCACCGTGAGCAAGCGCGCTCGCAAGGTCAAGCAATACAAGAACCCGCATACCGGTGAAGTCATCGAGACCAAAGGCGGCAACCACAAGACCCTGAAGGAATGGAAAGCCAAGTGGGGCGCCGAGGCCGTGGAAGGCTGGGCCACCCTGCTGGGCTAAGCTTCACGGCAATAAAAAACGCCAGCCTTGTGCTGGCGTTTTTTATTGCCCGCAGAAAACCCTGCAGCGCTACAGGGAATATCGTGAACGCAGGACCTCGGCAAACTTCGCCCATTCTTCGAGAACCCGCCGCCCTTCCGGCGTGACATTGAGCAGCTGATCGCGCATTGCCATGTCGAAGTTCGACAGAGTATTCGGCGCGCCGAACTGCGGGTCACTCAGGCGTGCACGGCAGAAGTCCTGCCATTGTTGCTGTTCCACGGGACTCAAAGTACCTGGAAAATTTCGCGCACGATAACGGAACAGAAGTTCCGGAAGTCGCGGATCGTCGAACGGCCATTGCTCTTTCGACAATCGACTCGGATCGGCCTGACGTACCTGTTCGCAGAGTCTGCGATCACGATCGCCGATAAATCCGTCGTACAACTGCTGTTCCGGGTCGTCGCAGCCAGCGAAACTTTCTTCGGCATACAGAGGTGCCAGTTTTTCCTGCCAGACTGCCTGATCTTGAGTCAGCGTTTGCGCAGCTTTCAGACACGCATCCAAGTCAAGGCCTATACGTT
Organism: Pseudomonas sp. PDNC002; assembly: GCF_016919445.1. NCBI lineage: Bacteria > Pseudomonadati > Pseudomonadota > Gammaproteobacteria > Pseudomonadales > Pseudomonadaceae > Pseudomonas > Pseudomonas sp. PDNC002. The sequence continues at coordinate 6,254,562 of NZ_CP070356.1, forward strand.
CGCGATCCTGCGCCCGCAGTACAGACAAGGGGGCTACCACCGGGCAACGGTTGATGTGCAGGAGCTTCAAAGGCACCGGTAGTTCGCCCTCGGCCAGCTCGTCGCGGCGTGTGTACAGCCGCCGGCGCAACGTCTCGGCATCCAGCGTCAGCAACGGCGAGACATCGACACCCAGGTCGCAGACGATCAGGGCATTGCGGTTGCGTGGGTGCCGCGCCAGCGGCAGCACAACGGACAGATAATGCCGGGCGCCGGAGAACATGCCGGAGATGTGCACCAACGGCTGCAGCAGGCGCACCTGGTCGAGCACGCCCTGCTTGCTGCGCAGGCGGAACAGATAGTCGTAGAGCTTGGGCTGGCGGTCACGGATCAACCGCGCCAGGGCAATGGTCGCGCGGACGTCGGACAGCGCGTCGTGGGCCTGGCCGTGGTCGATGCCATTAGCCGCGGTGAGGCGCTCCAGCTTGAGGCTCACGACGCCATCCTGCTCCGGCCAGACGATGCCTTCCGGACGCAGCGCATAGGCGGTGCGCACCATATCGATGAGATCCCAGCGACTGTTACCGCCCTGCCACTCGCGCGCATAGGGATCGAAGAAGTTGCGGTACAGGCTGTAGCGCGTGACCTCGTCATCGAAGCGCAGGGTGTTGTAACCCGCCACGCAGGTGCTCGGCTGTGCCAGCTCGGCATGCAGGCGAGTCATGAACTCCGCTTCGCTCAGGCCCTTCTCTTCCAGCCGATCCGGCGTGATGCCGGTGACCAGGCATGCCGCCGGGTGCGGCAGGATGTCGTCGCTCGGGCGGCAGAACAGGTTCAGCGGTTGGCCGATTTCGTTGAGGTTCTCATCGGTGCGAATCCCGGCGACCTGCAGCGGCCGGTCGCGGCGCGGGTCGATGCCGGTAGTTTCGTAGTCGTACCAGAAGATGCTGGCGCTCATGCACATGTCCTTGCCTGCAAGCGATTGCGTCGCAGTCTAACAGTGCTGCCCGGCACACTTCCAAAACCGGGCGGTGGCACCTTGCCAGCGATCGCTTATATGATGGACCTCGCAAGGACACCCATTGGAAAGGACTTCCTACCATGCAAGACATTTCTGCGCAGAATCCGTACAGCGCTCCGCTGAGCAACCTGCAGCCAGGCGCTTCGCAAGCCACCGTCCCCTCTGTTGCCGACGCCCTCGCGCGTGGCTACGACTTCAGCATCAACGACCTGCTGGGCGAGTCCTGGCGCCGCACCAAAGGCACCAAGGGCCTGATCATTGGCGGCTTCGTGGTGTTCTATGCGGCGATCTTCGCGCTGGTCAACATTCTCAGTCTGTTCCTGACCATCGTCGGCGTAGCCGGCCTGGCGGGCGCCGGCCTGCTCTCCGGCGGCGAGCCCGACGGTGGCATGGCGCTAGGCGCCATCGCGGCCTTCATCATCGGCTCCGTGGTCCTGAGCTTCGCCGCCACCGCGCTGTGCTATCCGCTGCTGGCCGGCGTGAACATGCTCGGCATTCGCCGCGCGGCCGACCAGCCACTCCGCTTCAACGAGATATTCAGCCACTTCGGCCGTACCTTCCAGGTGGTGGTCTGCGTACTGCTGAGCACCGTACTGATCTGCATCGGCTACGCCCTGTTCGTGCTGCCCGGCATCTACCTGAGCATCGCCTACCTGCTCGCCGTACCGCTGGTGGTGGAGCGCGGTCTGTCGCCCTGGGCGGCGCTGGAAGCCTCGCGCAAGGCGATCACCCAGCACTGGTTCAAGGTGTTCGGCCTGCTGCTGGTGTTCGGCGTGCTGTTCATGCTGAGCACGCTGACCTTCGGCATCGCCCTGATCTGGCTGCTACCGTGGGTAATTGTCTGCATCGGCGTGCTGTATCGCACCATCTTCGGTGTGCTGCCGGTAAACGTCTGAAGGCTCGCGGGGAGCGGCCGACATGCGCCGCTCCATTGCCAGCGTCCTCACGGAAGCTTCCATAAGAGTTTTGCGAAACGTCCTGACAACCGGCATTAGCCTGCCCCGTCACACTGCTGCGCCAACCTGAACAGCCCTGGAGCACGTAGATGAGCATCGACACTTCTCCCAATCCCTTTGCAACCCCCAGCAGTTCCCTGCAGGACCCCATCGCCAGCGGCAACGTGCCGAGCATCGAGGAAGCCCTGTCCCGCGGTTATGACTTCTCCATCGAGGCTCTGATCAAGGATGCCTGGGCACGCGTCAGCGGCACCAAGGGCCTGATCGTCGCCGGCTTCCTCGTCTATATCGTGGTGGTCCAGGCGGTCAGCTTCGTGCTGGGCCTGATCCTCGGCGTGGGCTACGTGGCCTCCGGCACCGAGCCCGGCATCGGCGCGACCATCGTGCAGATGGTCGTGGGCATCCTCGCCGGCACCGTGGGCTACCCCTTCCTGGCCGGCATCAACATGCTCGGCATCCGCCGCGCCGCCGGCCAACCCGTCTCCTTCAACGAGATGTTCAGCCACTTCGGCCAGTTCGTTCCGCTGCTCATCACCGGCCTGGTCATGACCGTCCTGATCTATATCGGCATGTTGCTGCTGGTGCTGCCGGGCATCTACCTGAGCATCGCGTACATCCTGGCGATCCCGCTGGTTGTGGAACGCAAGCTCAGCCCCTGGCAGGCCCTGGAAACTTCGCGCAAGGCCATCACCCAGCACTGGTTCAAGGTCTTCGGCCTGTTCGTCGTGCTCGGTCTGATCATGATGGTGAGTGCCATTCCCCTGGGTATCGGCCTGGTCTGGACCCTGCCGCTGGTGATCATCTCCGTCGGCGGGCTGTACCGGACGATCTTCGGCGTGCTGCCTCCGGCCAACTGAGCCACGTCAGTCCATAAACACCAGCGCGGTTGCCTCGCCGGACCGCGCTGGCTAGCATCTGGCATCCAGCCTTCGACAGCGATTTCCCTTGAGCGCAGCAGCCTCCCCCAGTTCCGTCCTGGACACCCGATTTCACATTGAAACCCCGGAAGGGATCGACCTGCTGCTACGTCCCGCCGGCGTCGTTCCGCGGGCCCTCGCCTACCTGATCGATCTCGGCATCCGCGCCCTGCTGATGGTGGCGCTATTCATGCTGCTCGCCTTCCTCGGCGAACTGGGGACGGGCCTCGGACTGATCCTCACCTTCATCATGACCTGGTGGTACATGGTGCTCTTCGAAGTGCTCAACCAGGGTCGCTCGCCGGGCAAGCAGATGATGGGCCTGCGCGTGGTGCACGACGACGGCACGCCCATCGGCTGGTCCGCTTCGCTGCTGCGCAACCTGCTGCGCTTCGCCGATATTCTGCCCTTCGCCTATACCCTGGGCCTGCTCAGTTGCCTGTCCAATTCCGCGTTCAAGCGCCTGGGCGACCTCGCCGCCGGCACGCTGGTGATCTACCGCGACCCGCCGCCGAGCCGTCCCCAGGTCTCCGAAGCCACCCCGGAACTGGCGCCCTGGCCCCTCAGCCTGGAGGAACAGCGCGCCCTCATGGGCTTCGCCGAGCGCGGCACACAGCTGTCCGCCGCACGCCGCCAGGAGCTGGCCGGCATCCTCGCGCAGCCACTGGGGGTGACACCCGAGCACGCCGAGCAGCGGCTGGCCGGCATCGCCAGCGGCCTGCTGGGCAACGGGATGGGCAACGCATGAAGCAGGCCTTCTTCGAACAGCGTCACCAGAGCAACTGGAAGCGCTTCGCCAAGCGCCTGGAGCAACTGGAAAGCGGCAAGCGCCAGGAGGCCGGCGAGCGCCCCGACGAGTTCGCCGCCGACTACCGGCGGATCTGCCAGCAGCTCGCCCTCGCCCAGGAGCGCGGCTACAGCAGCCACTTGATTGACCAGTTGCAGCAACTCGCCATGCGCGGGCACCAGCAGTTCTATCGCCACCGCAGCCATCTCGGCACACGCCTGCTCGGCTTCCTGGTCGCCGGCTTCCCGCGGCTGGTTCGCGAAGAGTGGCGCTGCATCGCCGTGGCCAGCCTGCTGTTCTACGGCAGCCTGCTGTTGATGGGCCTGCTGGTCTACCACTTCCCGGACCTGGTCTACAGCATGATGGCGCCCGAGCGCGTGGCCGAAATGGAGGCCATGTACTCGCCGGACACCACGCGCCTCGGCCCGATGGGCGAACGCGACGCCGGCGATGACTGGCAGATGTTCGGCCACTACATCATGAACAACATCGGCATCGCCTTTCAGACCTTCGCCAGCGGGCTGCTTTTCTGCGTGGGCAGCCTGTTCTTCCTGCTGTTCAACGGCCTGGTGATCGGCGCGGTCGCCGGCCATCTGACCCAGGTCGGCTACATCGAGACATTCTGGTCGTTCGTCATCGGCCACGGTGCGTTCGAACTCACCGCCATCACCTTCGCCGGCGGCGCCGGTCTCAAGCTTGGCTGGGCGTTGCTCGCGCCGGGGCGGCTGAGTCGCCTCGAAGCCCTGCGCCAGGCCGCGGCACGGGCGGTACAGCTGATCGGCGGGGTGATCCTGCTGCTGCTGATCGCCGCCTTCGTCGAAGGATACTGGTCCTCCATCACACAGTTCTCGGCGAATGTGAAATACATCGTTGGCGCCGGCCTGTGGCTGCTGGTCGCCTGCTACTTCCTCTTCGCCGGACGGAAACGCCATGCGCCTGACTGACGCCAGCGTCGCCATCCGCCCGCGCAGCGCCTGGGAAGCGCTGGACCTCGGCATCCTCCTCGCACGGCGCCACGCCGGCGTGCTGATGGCCAGTTGGGCGATCGTCACCCTGCCGGTGTTCGTGCTGCTCTCGGTGCTGCTGTGGAACCACTCCAGCTGGGCGATCCTGCTGTTCTGGTGGCTCAAGCCAGTCTTCGAACGCCTGCCGCTGTACATCCTTTCCCGCGCGCTGTTCGGTGAGGCGCCAACGCTCAGGCAGGCGCTGCGGGCCTTCCCCGGCCTGCTCAAGCCACAATTGCTGGCGAGCCTGCTGTGGCGCAGGCTCAGCCCGACGCGCAGTTTCGACCTGCCCGTCATGCAGCTGGAAGGTCTCAAGGGCCAGGCCCGCAGCCAGCGCCTGGTGGTCCTGGGCCAGCGTAACGCCGGCGGCGCCACCTGGCTGACCGTCATCGGCATGCATTTCGAACTGGCGCTCTGGCTGGGCCTGACCGTCCTGATGTACCTGATGCTGCCGCAACAATGGGTGGAAGACTGGGAATGGAAGTCACTGATCAGCGCCGCGCAGAGTGACTGGGCCTGGCTTGAGCACGTGAGCAACCTGATCTACGCGTTGCTGCTGATCGTCTGGGAGCCGGTGTACGTCGCCTGCGGCTTCACCCTTTACCTGAACCGGCGCACCGAACTGGAAGCCTGGGACATCGAACTGGTGTTCCGCCGCCTGCGCCAGCGCCTGATCGGTAGCGCCTATGCCCTGCTGCTGGTGCTGGCCGGCGCCTTCGCCCTGCTGCCGAGCAATGACGCGCTCGCCGCCAGCGGCGGCGCCAGCCAGTCGTGCCCGCTGCCGGACCAGAATCCCGACGGCCCGCAAGGTGCGCGGCTGACGCAGCAAAAACTCAACAGCGAGGATTCGCGGCAGGCCGCCGAGAAGATCCTCGGCGCTCCGCCGTTCAGGAATAGCGAGAAGGTCACCGGCTGGCGGCTGGGGGACGAGAAGGAAGACAAGCAGCCCAGCAAGGACGACGAGAAACGTCTGAAGAACTTCTTCGATGCCCTGGATAACTGGAGCGTCTTCAAATCCGCCGCCCAAGGCATCGAGATCCTGCTCTGGAGCCTGCTGTTCGCCGCCATCGCCCTGCTGGTCTGGCGTTATCGTGAATGGCTGCGGCTGTTCGTCGGGCGAGTCGGCCTGCCGCAGAAGGCGAAGCGCGAAGCCCCCGCCGTGCTCTTCGGCCTGGAACTCGCACCGGAGTCCCTGCCCAGCGACGTCGCCAGCGAAGCCGAGCGCCTATGGGATGAGCAACCGCGCGCCGCCCTCGGCCTGCTCTACCGCGCCCTGCTCAGCCGCTTGCTGCACGACTTCCGCGTGCCGCTGCGCGAATCCACTACCGAAGGAGAAGTCCTGGCGCGCGTAGCCGATCTCGACGATCCGTCGCTGGACAGCTTTGCCCAGGTCCTGACCCGCCAGTGGCAGGCTCTCGCCTACGGCCATCGACCACCCCAGGAAGGCCTCAAGCAGCAGCTGTGTGGCGAATGGCGCAGCCTGTTCGGCAACGAGGTGCGGGCATGAAGCGCAGTCACATCGCCTTCCTGGCGGCGCTCACCCTGCTGGTGCTGGGTGCCCTGGGGTACTACCTGTACAAGAACCTCGAACCCTATACCGAGACCGTCGATCACGGCCCGTCGCCCGAGGCGCGCGCCAATCCCTATCTCGCCGCCGAGATGTACCTGCGCGGACGCGGTTTGCGCGTGTCCACCGCCAACGGCGTCGAAGTGCTCGACCAACTGCCCGGCGCGGGACAGACGCTGATCCTGCTCGGCAGCCGCGAAAACCTCACCCCCACCCAGACCCGCCGCCTGCTCGACTGGACCAACCGTGGCGGCCATCTGATCGTCACCGCCGAACGGCTCTGGGACAAGGACGAAGGCAAGAGCGGCGACCTGTTGCTCGACGAGCTGGGCGTGCAGCAATTCCTCACCTCCGACCTCAAGGAAGAAGAAGACGCGAAACCCGCGGACGCTGACAGCCAGGGTGATGACAGCCAGGACGACGAAGACACCGCCAAGCCGGAAGTGGAACAGCACCACCCGGACCAGGCCTCCGCAGCCGCCGACGCCACCGTCGACGAGGAAGAGCCCTACCCGAACCTCACCAAGCTCTATCTGGAGAACGAAAAGGCGCCGGCCTACATCGACTTCGATACCGACTACCACCTGTTCGACTCGAAGAACCTGGCCTACGCCTGGGCCAACAGCGGCGACGCCACCCACCTGCTGCAACTGCAACAGGGCCAGGGGTTGGTCACCGTACTGACCGACAACTGGATCTGGCAGAACGGCCAGCTCGACGCCTACGACAATGCCTGGCTGCTCTGGTACCTGACCCAGGACAGCGCCGTCACCCTGGTCTACCGTGCCGACGGCGCCAGCCTGTTCACCCTGCTGGCCCGCTATTTCCCCCAGGCCCTGGCCGCTGGCCTTCTGCTGCTGGCGCTGGTTCTGTGGCGCAATGGACTGCGCCAGGGGCCGCTGCAACCCAACCCCGATCGTAGCCGCCGACAACTGGAAGAACACCTGCGCGCCGGCGCCGACTTCATCCTCCGCCATCGCGGCCAACTTGCCCTGCTGCAAGGGCTGCAACGCGACGTGATGCGCCGGGCACGCCAACGCCAGCCCGGCTTCGACCGCCTGCCGGTCGCCGAACAATGGCAAGTCCTCGGCCGCATGACCCGCATGCCCACCAGCGCCATCAGCCAGGCCATGCGCCCTTATCCACAACAGCGCATGGCCGTTGCCGAATTCACCCGCCAGGTCGCCCACCTGCAAAGCCTCAGGAATGCCCTATGAGCGAACAGACGCCGGAACCTTCGAACACCGCCAATTCCACGCCCAACCCGGCCGCCCAGCGCCAGCGCGCCAGCCAGCTGGCCCAGGCGTTGCGCCACGAACTGCAGAAGGCCCTGATCGGCCAGCAGGCCGTGATCGATGACGTGCTCACCGCGCTGCTCGCGGGCGGCCATGTGCTCATCGAAGGCGTTCCCGGACTGGGCAAGACGTTGCTGGTACGCGCCCTCGCTCGCTGCTTCGATGGCGGCTTCGCGCGCATCCAGTTCACTCCCGACCTGATGCCCAGCGACGTCACCGGCCACGCCGTGTACGACCTGGCCACCGAACAGTTCAAGCTGCGCAAGGGTCCGGTGTTCACCCACCTGCTGCTGGCGGATGAAATCAACCGCGCACCGGCCAAGACCCAGGCGGCCCTGCTGGAAGTGATGCAGGAACGCCAGGTGACGCTCGAGGGCCGCGCCCTGCCGGTGCCGCAACCGTTCATGGTGCTGGCGACCCAGAACCCCATCGAACAGGAAGGCACCTACCCGCTGCCGGAAGCCGAGCTCGACCGCTTCATGCTCAAACTGCGCATCGACTATCCGCTGGAAGCCGAGGAGCAGACCCTGGTGCGCCAGGTCACCCGCTCCGCCCGCAGCGACATGCTCGACGTTGCGCCGATGCGCGCACTGCTCAAGGACAAGGACGTGCTGGCGCTGCAGAAGATCGCCGCCGAACTGCCCATCGACGACCAGGTACTCGACTACGCGGTGCGCATCGCTCGCACCACGCGCAACTGGCCGGGCCTGGCGCTCGGTGCCGGCCCTCGCGCGTCCATCGCGCTGGTGCGTTGCGCCCGCGCCCGCGCCCTGCTGCGCAGCGGCGACTTCGTGATCCCTGACGACGTGAAGGGCAGCGCCCTCGCCGTGCTGCGCCACCGCGTGCGACTGTCACCGGAACTGGAAATCGAAGGCCTGTCGGTGGATCAGGTGCTGCAACAGTTGCTCGACCAGGTACCGGCGCCGCGCGTATGAAGCCATCGCGCGCGCTCCTCGCGCTGCTCGGCGTCCTGCTGGCGATCTCGATTGCCCTGGGCGCGGCCGCGGCCCTGGACTCAGCCCCGGCTCTGCTCGGGCGCCTCTGGTGGGGTGCGCTGTGCGCGCTAGTCCTGCTGGCGCTGGCCGACGCGCTGTGGCTGCGGCGCATCCCCTCGCCCAGCCTGCAACGCCAGTTGAGTGGCAACCTGCCGCTCGGCCGCTGGAGCGAAGTGCGCCTGCACCTGCATCACCGCTACGCCCAACCACAACGCATCACGGTGTTCGACCACCTGCCCGCCGGCATGGAATTCGAGTACCTGCCGCAAGTCGTGGAGCTGCATCCGGGCGAACAGACTGAACTGGGCTACCGCGTGCGTCCGCTGTCGCGCGGGCATTTCGTCTTCGAACGCTGCGAGATCGAACTGTCCAGCCCGCTGCGCCTGTGGAAGGGCCGGCGCTACCTGGAGCAGCGCGACGAGACCCGTGTCTACCCCGACTTCGCGCGCATCTACGGGGCCGAGCTGATGGCTGTCGATCACTGGCTCAACCGCATCGGCGTACGCGCCGGGCAGCGTCGTGGCCTCGGCCTGGATTTCCACCAGCTGCGCGAGTTCCGCGATGGCGACACCCTGCGGCAGATCGACTGGAAGGCCACCGCGCGCAAGCGCACACCGATCGCCCGCGAGTACCAGGACGAGCGCGACCAGCAGATTCTCTTCCTGCTCGACTGCGGCCGGCGCATGCGTAGCCACGATGGCGACCTCTCGCACTTCGACCACGCGCTCAACGCCAGCCTGTTGCTGGCCTACGTCGCCCTGCGCCAGGGCGACGCGGTGGGCCTGATGACCTTCGCCGGCGAACAGCCGCGCCACCTGCCGCCGGCCAAGGGCAGCGCCCAGCTCAGCGCCCTGCTCAACAGTGTCTATGACCTGCGCAGCAGCCAGCGCCCGGCCGACTACCCCTCCGCGGTGCAAGCCGTGCTGACGCGCCAGCGCCGCCGCGCACTGGTGGTGATCGTCACCAACCTGCGCGACGAGGACGACGAGGAACTGGTAGCGGCGGTAAAACGCCTCGGACGCCAGCACCGCGTGCTGGTCGCCAGCCTGCGCGAGGAAGTGCTGGACCGCCTGCGCCAGGCGCCGGTGGAGGGTTTCGAAGAAGCGCTGGCGTACTGCGGCGCGGTGGATTACCTCAACGCCCGTGCCGGCCTCCACGAGAAACTGGCCGCCCATGGCGTGCCGGTGCTCGACACCCGCCCAAGCCAGCTGGGGCCTGAACTGATCAGCCGCTACCTGGGCTGGAAGAAGGCCGGCGCGTTGTGATCAGGAAGGCGGGGAAAAAGCTGAATGCGGCGGCGCATGGCCGGAAACGGTCATGCGCCCTACGAGGGTTGCGGCCGGGAATCCTGTCCTGCTCAACCGTACAGGTCGGTCAGCGCGTCCTGCGCTTCAGACCGACTCCACCTGCCGGCGAAAACTGAAATAACGGCGCAGCGCATCGACCAGCTCGACGTACTCCATCGGCGGCGCCGAGAGGCTGAAGCCCGAGTCGTAGTTGCCCGGATTGACGTCTTCCCGGCACCACTGGCAGGTCGCGGTGAATTCGATCAGTTGCAGCTTGCCGTCGTGACCGGGAATCTTCAGGCGCATTTCGAAGCGGCCACCCACCAGCATGGGCAACTGGCTGATCAGCAACAGTCCATCCAGCGACACGTTGCCCAGGTAGCCCATCGGTTTGTCGGTGATGCTGTTGAACACCTTCAGGTAGTAAGGCAGCTGATGGCGCTCGATATGTCGTTGATGACGCATAATGGCGTTTCGCTATGAGATATCGTCCAGTATGACGATGCTGCCCACCGGGGGCCAGTCCTAACGACAACCTTCCGCCAGCCGAGCGCTGAGCGCCTGACGAGCGGCGTCGATCTGTGCATCGCTGTAGTAAGTCCTTTCGCCTGTGTTGTCCTTCGAGAAGTAGCGACCGCCCTTGCTGATCGAATCCAGCTCGTGGCGCCATTCGCCGCATTGCTGATCCAGCTTGGCCTGCTGCTGCGCCGCGCGGCTCTGAGCGGCGGCGCTTTCATCACGGCGCGCGTCGTAGAAGCGTCGGGTGCGATCTTCCCGCTCGCGGGTCGCTGCATCGCGCTCGACGACCTGCGGTTTCACCTCGACGCGTTGCGCCCCTGGCGGTGGCGTTTCACTGAAGTGCACCTTTCCCTGGGCGTCAGTCCAGCGGTAGATATCCGCTGACGCGAGCAACGGGAAACACCAGGCGCAGAGCCACAGGGCACGCATTCGAACCTCCTCCGTAAGGTCAATCAAGAGACTAGCCAGCTATCGGCCCGGCTCAAGCTCGCCACCGACCGGCGGTCACGGAGTGGCCGGATAGGCGCGCGAATCGCCGGGCAGCCGGCCATTCAGGCGCAACGTTTCGAGCCGCGCCTTGGCCCGGTAAGCATACTCGCTGGTGGGGTAGCGGGCGATGATGAACTGGTAGGTCTGCGCGGCATCGACGTAGAACTTCTCGCGCTCCAGGCACTGCCCGCGCAGCATGGAGATTTCCGGCTGGATCCACGGCCGCGCGCGGGCCTTGCGCTCGGTTTCCGAGAGTTCCAGCTGCACGCGCTGGCAATCGCCGCTCTTGTACGCGCGGTAGGCGTTGTTCAGGTGATAGTTCATCGACCAGCTGGTGCAGCCGGTAACACTCAGCGCCAGCAGCGCGAGGAAAAGGGTTCGCATGGGCATATCCTCCGTTGGGAAGTGTATCGGCCCGTCTTGGCCGTACTGTAGCCCGCCACTAGACTCACGTGGACTTCGCCCTGGCGCAAAGGAGTTGCCATGCGTTTCGTCCATGCCCTGCCCCTCGTCATGCTGCTGCCCTGGCTCGCCGCCTGCGCTCCTACCACACCGCTGTTCGTCGCGCAGATCACCACCGGGGAGGTCGCCGAGTACAAACAACTCAAGAACAAGCGCATGACCGCCGCGGTGGAAGAGGAAGGCGACCTGCTGACCTACAGCGCCCAGGCCATCCGTGACGGCAAGAGCAGCGATGCCGAGAAGCTCTACCTCACCGGCTACGACAACACCCGCTACGGTCCGGAAGTGCGCGCCATCGCGCTGTACCAGATCGGCCTGATCTACATGAGCCGCTACAACGACCAGCGCGACGACCAGAAGGCGATGGACTACTTCCAGCGCATCGACCGCGAATTCCCCGGCACCAAGGCCGCCGAACATGCCGATGCCCGCGAGCTGATCATCCGCCAGCGCGCCAAGGAGCCGGTACAGAAGACCGCGAAACAGCTGCTCGCCGACTGGCAGCCGCAGTACAACCTGGACCTGAACAAGCCGACCCTCGATCCGGACATGACCCTGCTGTCGCGCCGCGCCGTGCTCAAGGATCGTGTCGACGAGGCCGCGCAGCTGTACCTGCTGGGCGCCAACGACCCGGCCATTCCACCGGATATCCGCGAGAAGGCGCTGTACCAGCTGGGCCTGATGTACATGGCGCAGGACAATCCGCATCCCGACCGCGAAAAGGCCATCGCCTACCTGCGCCGCCAGCTCGCCGAGTTCCCCAATGGCGAACTGGCCGACAAGGGTGCGCGCCACCTCGACCGCGCGCTGAACCAGACCTCGCCGCGCAGCTGAGCCGCGTTCTCGCGCCTGCCGCTGACCCAAGTCAAGCGGCAGTGTCTACGCTTGCTCTGCAATGAGCGCAGACCGCGCGAGGACTCCGCCATGAACCTGCAGCACCTGCTCGTCGTCATCGACCCCACCCGCGAGGACCAGCCCGCCCTCACCCGCGCCCGCTGGATCGCCCAGCGCTGCGGCGCGCGCCTGGAACTGCTGGCCTGCGAATTCAACCCGGCGCTGGACAACGCGCTGCTGCTGGACCGCAACGACCTGGACGGCGCCCAGCGCAACCTGCTGGACGAACGCCTGGCCTGGTTGCAGAAACTCGCCGCACCGCTGCAGGAGGCCGGCCTCGACGTGCACTGCGAAGTGCGCTGGGGCAAGCCGCTGCACCGCCAGGTTGTCCTGCACTGCGAGCAATCCCAGCCGGACCTGGTACTCAAGTCCGCCCACCACCACAACCTGCTCCGGCGCTTATTCCTCACCAACAATGACTGGCAGCTGATTCGCCATTGCCCGCAACCGCTGTGGCTGGTGCAGCACCGCGAATGGGCGGGGAACACACTGTGCGCGGCGCTGGACCCGCTGCATGCCGGTGACGCCACAGCGACGCTGGATAACCGGCTGATCGTCGTCGCCCGCGAACTGGAGCAGCGCCTGCAGCTGGAAGCGCGCTACCTGCACGCCTGGATGGCGCTGCCGCACACCCTGGCGTTCAACGCCGAATTGCTGGCCGATTACGACGACTACGTACTGCGCACCGAGGCGCATCACCGCGATGCCTTCCACGCCCTGCTGGCGCGCTACCCGCAAATCGCCCCGGAACGCGCCAGCCTGGGCCAGGGCTTCGCCGAGGAAGTGATCCCTTCCTATGTAAAGGAACACGACATCGACCTGCTGCTGATGGGCGCCGTCGCTCGCGGCCAGATCGACAACGCGCTGATCGGCCAGACGGCTGAGCGCGTGTTCGAGGAAATCGAATGCGACCTGCTGGTGATCAGACCGGCCACCTGAAAGAGTCACCTGAAAGAGAGTAAGATGGCGCCCTGGCTGCCCCGGCCCCAGTCTCGAGGCAGCCTGACCGCTGCTTTCCCCTAGGAGTCCCGCATGTCCCTTCGCCGCACCAAGATCGTCGCCACCCTCGGCCCAGCCAGCAACTCTCCCGAAGTCCTGGAACAGCTGATCCTCGCCGGGATCGACGTCGCCCGCCTCAACTTCTCCCACGGAACTCCCGACGAACACCGCGCCCGCGCCCAACTGGTGCGCGACATCGCCGCCAAGCACGGCCGCTTCGTCGCGCTGCTGGGCGACCTGCAGGGCCCGAAGATCCGCATCGCCAAGTTCGCCAACAAGCGCATCGAGCTGGCGGTCGGCGACACCTTCCGCTTCTCCACCAGCCACCCGCGCACCGAAGGCAACCAGCAAGTCGTGGGCATCGACTACCCGGACCTGGTCAAGGACTGCGGCATCGGCGACGAACTGCTGCTGGACGACGGCCGCGTGGTCATGGTGGTGAAGGAAGTGAAAGCAGACGAACTGGTCTGCGAAGTCCTGATCGGCGGTCCGCTGTCCGACCACAAGGGCATCAACCGTCGCGGCGGCGGCCTCACCGCCCCGGCCCTGACCGAGAAGGACAAGGCCGACATCAAGCTGGCCGCGAGCATGGACCTGGACTACGTCGCCGTGTCCTTCCCGCGTGACGCCAAGGACATGGAATACGCCCGCAGCCTGCTCACCGAAGCCGGCGGCACCGCCTGGCTGGTGGCTAAGATCGAGCGCGCTGAAGCCGTGGCCGATGACGAAGCCCTGGACGGCCTGATCCGCGCCAGCGACGCCGTGATGGTTGCCCGTGGCGACCTCGGCGTGGAAATCGGCGATGCCGAGCTGGTGGGTATCCAGAAGAAAATCATTCTGCACGCGCGCCGCTACAACAAGGCCGTGATCACCGCGACCCAGATGATGGAGTCGATGATCCACAACCCGATGCCGACCCGCGCGGAAGTCTCCGACGTGGCCAACGCCGTGCTCGACTACACCGACGCCGTGATGCTCTCCGCCGAATCCGCCGCCGGCGAATACCCGGTGGAAGCGGTCAAGGCCATGGCGCGCATCTGCGCCGGCGCCGAGAAGCACCCGACCACCAAGAAGTCCAGCCACCGCATCGGCCAGACCTTCGAGCGCTGCGACGAAAGCATCGCCCTGGCGGCCATGTACACCGCCAACCACTTCCCGGGCATCAAGGCGATCATCTGCCTGACCGAAAGCGGCTACACCCCGCTGATCATGTCGCGCATCCGCTCCTCGGTACCGATCTTCGCCTACTCCCCGCACCGCGAAACCCAGGCCCGCGTGGCGCTGTTCCGTGGCGTGGAGACCATCCCCTTCGACCCGGCCGCCCTGCCGCCGGAGCGCGTCAGCCAGGAAGCCGTCGACGCGCTGCTACAGCGTGGCGTGGTGACCAAGGGTGACTGGGTGATCCTGACCAAGGGCGACAGCTACACCGCCCAGGGTGGCACCAACACCATGAAGGTGCTGCACGTGGGTGATCTGCTGGTCTGATCCTGCGTTCGGAACAAAAAAGGCCGCCCTCGGGGCGGCCTTTTCATATCCGTTGCAAGAACCTGCAAAGAGAAGAAGCTCGTGCTGCTCAATTCCTGCTCAATACCCGCCAAGGCCTATGGCGCCTGGCTTGCAGCGGTTGCATCAGAGCTTATCCACAACGCCTTCCACATCTACTGTGGGCAACCTGCACGACATCGCTCAAATACCGCTCAATCCCCAGCAGGCCACACGCGGCGTGGGTTCTGCGGGTTGCCCCAGAGCTTATCCACAGCACGCTCCACAGATTGTGTGGGCAAACTTTCTCGGCGATGCAGACCTATCGCGGACATAGCCCGCCCCGACGCAAGGCGTGAGGTTTGTGTAGGAGCGGACCGTGTCCGCGATGTCTTATCGGTCGCTCTGTTGTTGGCCTTGGCGTGTGGATCAACCAATCGCGGACACGGTCCGCTCCTACGCCACCGGGGGGATCCGGTTGGTGTTCCCTGTAGGGCGTGCAACCGTTCGCGGTTGTACGCCGACAGGCAGCGCTTACAGGAACTTCGAGAAATCCGGCTGGCGGCGCTGGGTAAAGGCGCTCAGTGCTTCGTGGGCTTCCGGCGAATGCAGGCGCTGGACGAAGTGCTGGCCTTCCTCCGCTACCACGCGACGCAGCTCCTCGATGAAGGGCGCCTTGAGCAGGCGCTTGCTCAGCGCCACCGCCGCCGGCGGCAGCTGCTGGAAGGCCTGGCAGACCTCACGCGCACGCTCCAGGGCGGCAGCGCCATCATCCAGCGCTTCGTTGGCGATGCCGTAAGCCACCGCCTGCTCGCCGGTGAATCCCTCGCCGCGCAGCAACAGGCTGGAAGCCTTCACCGGACCGACCAGGCGCGGCACCAGGAAACTGGAACCGAATTCCGGGCACAGGCCCAGGTTGACGAAAGGCATCTTCAGCTTGGCGCCCTTGGCGATGAATACCTGGTCGCAATGCAGCAGCAGCGTGGTGCCGATACCCACGGCCGGGCCTGCAACGGCTGCGACTACGGGCTTGGTGAACTCCATCAGCGCGCGCATGAAGCGGAATACCGCGCTGTCCGGACCGCTCGGTGGTTCCTGGAGGAAATCGACGATGTCGTTGCCGCTGGTGAAGCACTCGGCGTTGCCGGTGATCAGCACCACGCGCACCGAACGATCCTCCTGCGCCGCTTCCAGGGCATCGGCCAGCCCCGCATACATGGTGCGGGTCAGCGCGTTCATCTTGTCCGGGCGGTTCAGGCGCAGGGTCAGCAGGCCCTCTTCGCGCTCGATGAGAATCTGTTCGCTCATGGCAATTCCTTGTTCTTATTGAAGTGAGAGGACCGTTTCAGAGCCTGTTCAACACCTCGCGAGCTAGAGCAGAACAAGGCAGAAGCAGGCTGAAAAAGCGGAGTTTACATCCTGTAAATGAGCATATTTCAGCCTGTTTCCAACGCAGTTATGCCGACGCGCAGCAGGTGTTGACCTGGCTCTCAGGCGTGGGGCAGATACAGGTCGGCCAGCGTCTGGCCCCGCGGCACGCCGCAGAGGTAGAGGCGGCGGGCGAAGGCATCGACGCTGGCGGGATGGCCGCAGAGTAAGGCGAGGGTTCGTCGCGAGACAAGCCGGAGTTGCGCCAAAACCTCGGCCGACTCGGCCGTGGTCATCAGCGTGACGTCCAGCTCCGGATGGCTGGCAGCCAGGGATTGCAGGGGTTCGGCAAGATAATGCCCGGCGTGGTCATGGGCCTGGTGAATGACGCGGATCGGCCCGCAGTGATGCTGCCGCAGCGCCTCGCGCAGCACGCCCCAGAGTGGCGCCAAGCCGGTGCCGGAGGCCATCAGCAGCAAGGGCCGCTCGTGCCATTCAGGGTCATAGTGCAGCGCACCGCCGCGCAGTTCACCCAGGCGCAGGCTGTCGCCGGCTTTCAATCCACGGGCGAAATCGCTGAACGCGCCGGGCTGCCGGCAATCGATGTGGAACTCCAGCCAGGGATCGAGCCCCGGCACGCTGGCCAGGGAATACGGCCGGGCCACGCCCTCGGTGCTCCAGAGGATCAGGTGCTGCCCGGCGCTGTAGCGCAGCGGACGCTGGGGGATCAGGCGCAGGCGCAGGACATCCGGCGCCGGCCAGTCCAGCTCGGCGACGCTGGCGGGCAGGCCGTCGCGCTGTGGGTCGAAGGTTTCCACCACCAGGTCTTCGATCACCTGGCACTGGCAGGAGAGGCGCCAGCCTTCGGCGCGCCGCCCGACATCCAGGGCATCGGGCAATGCGTCGCGAACTTCGCCGTGGGTGCAGCGCACCAGGCAGGCGTGGCAGCTGCCGGCGCGGCAGCTGTAGGGCACGGTGATACCGGCCCCGCGCAGGGCATCGAGCAGGTTGACTCCGGGGCTAACCGAAAAGCTTTGCGTTCCGGCCCGTATCTCAGGCACGCGTCCACTCCCATGCGGCATCGCAGCGGTTACGCCCGCTGCGTTTCGCACGGTAGAGCGCCTGGTCGGCCCGTTGCAAGGCCTCGTCGAGATCGTCATTGGCGTCGAGCAGGGTCATTCCCGCCGACAGGCTGAGCACTTCGATGTTCACGCCCACCGGCTCCGCCGCCGAGTACGCCATTCGCAGGCGTTCGCAGCAGGTGGTCAGACGGTCGGCATCGGCATTGGGCAGCAGCAGGACGAATTCCTCGCCGCCGTAGCGCGCCAGTACGTCGCCCTCGCGCAGGCAAGCCCGCGCCACGGCGGCGAAGGTCTGTAGCACACGGTCGCCGGCGGCGTGGCCGTGGACGTCGTTGATACGCTTGAAGTGATCCAGGTCGATCAGCGCCAGGCCGTGGCGTTGGCCCTCGCGCATTTCCTCCAGCGCGCGGCCGGCCAGGCGCAGGAAGTGGCGGCGGTTGAACAGGCCGGTGAGCTCGTCGGTGGCCACCAGGTCTTCGAGCTGGCGCATCATGCCGCGCAGGGTGTCCTGGTGCGCCTGCAATGCGTAGCGGCGCTGACGCATGCGCTGGCGCAGCGACTGCACATAGCCGGCGAACAGGCTCAGCCAGGTCAGCACGATGAACAGCACCAGCAGTTGCAGCACGGCCTGGGCGGGCAGTTGCAGTCGTTGCTGGAAGGCTTCGTGGAGGTTCAGGCCGGCGAAGGCGATGAAGGCCAGTGCGGCGCAACGGGCGAATACCCTGGGCTGCAACTGGAACACGCCGAACAGCAGGATCAGCACGTAGAGCACCATCAAGGTGCCGCGCGCGGTATCGACGTTGGCCAGGAACAGGGTGTGCCAGACCACGGCCACCAGCACCTGCGGCTCGGTCATGCTCGGGTCGGTGAAGCGCTGGTTGCGGCCGGTGAGGAACAGCCAGGCGAACACCAGCTGGCTGCCGGCGACCAGCAGTGTGCAGGCCAGGGCAAAGCTGACGGGCGCGCGGTAGAACTCGCCGAACACGGCCAACCACAGCAGCAGAAGCGCCAGGGCATAGGTCCCGAGGGCCATGCCGAATCGCCTGATGAGTAGTTTTTGTAAGGCGTGCTGCTTCAGAGGTGGTTTCAGCGTGCTCATGGGGCTCCGTCCCGTAATGGCACCTGGCCTTCACTCTACTATCAAAGCGCCCCAGTGCCTAGTCGATCGGAATGTGGGCGACCGGAGGGCTCCTTATAAAGAGCGGGGGCCATCTGGGACCAAGGTCGGATCGCTGGCGGGTGCGCGGCGAGCGGCCGCAGCGGTATACTACGGCGCCTTTTTTCGCCGCAGCCGTGTCGGCGAATTCCCGATGTAACAGGCCCTATGCCTGTACTACCCGCCTGAAGAGGACCGTGCTCCATGGCCGTGATCAAGCAAGACGACCTGATCCAGAGCGTCGCCGATGCCCTGCAGTTCATCTCCTACTACCACCCGGTTGATTTCATCCAGGCCATGCATGAGGCCTACCTGCGCGAAGAATCGCCGGCCGCCCGGGACTCGATGGCGCAGATCCTGATCAACTCGCGCATGTGCGCCACCGGTCACCGCCCGATCTGCCAGGACACCGGTATCGTCACCGTGTTCGTCCGCGTCGGCATGGACGTGAGCTGGGCCGGCGCCACCATGAGCGTCGACGACATGATCAACGAAGGCGTGCGTCGCGCCTACAACCTGCCGGAGAACGTCCTGCGCGCCTCCATCCTGGCCGACCCGGCCGGCGCGCGTAAGAACACCAAGGACAACACCCCGGCGGTGATCCACTACTCCATCGTCCCGGGCAACACCGTGGAAGTGGACGTCGCGGCCAAGGGCGGCGGCTCCGAGAACAAGTCGAAGATGGCCATGCTCAACCCGTCCGACTCCATCGTCGACTGGGTGCTGAAGACCGTTCCGACCATGGGCGCCGGCTGGTGCCCGCCGGGCATGCTCGGCATCGGCATCGGCGGTACCGCCGAGAAGGCCGCGGTGATGGCGAAGGAAGTCCTGATGGACGAGATCGACATCCACGAGCTGAAGGCCCGCGGCCCGCAGAACAAGATCGAGGAAATGCGCCTCGAACTGTTCGAGAAGGTCAACCAACTGGGCATCGGTGCCCAGGGCCTGGGCGGCCTGACCACCGTGCTCGACGTGAAGATCATGGACTACCCGACCCACGCCGCCTCGCTGCCGGTCTGCATGATCCCCAACTGTGCCGCCACCCGCCACGCGCACTTCGTGCTCGACGGCTCCGGCCCGGCCGAACTGGAAGCGCCGTCGCTGGACGCCTACCCGGAAATCGTCTGGGAAGCCGGCCCGTCCGCGCGCCGCGTCAACCTCGACAGCATCACCCCGGAAGAAGTGCAGAGCTGGAAGCCGGGCGAGACCATCCTGCTCAACGGCAAGATGCTCACCGGCCGCGACGCTGCGCACAAGCGCATGGTCGACATGCTGAACAAGGGCGAAGAGCTGCCGGTGGACCTGAAAGGCCGCTTCATCTACTACGTCGGCCCGGTTGATCCGGTCGGTGACGAAGTGGTTGGCCCGGCTGGCCCGACCACCGCGACCCGCATGGACAAGTTCACCCGCCAGATCCTCGAGCAAACCGGCCTGCTGGGCATGATCGGCAAGTCCGAGCGCGGCCCCATCGCCATCGAAGCGATCAAGGACAACAAGGCCGTCTACCTGATGGCCGTGGGCGGCGCCGCCTACCTGGTCGCCCAGGCGATCAAGAAGTCCAAGGTCCTGGCCTTCGCCGAACTGGGCATGGAAGCGATCTACGAGTTCGACGTGAAGGACATGCCAGTGACTGTCGCGGTCGACACCAATGGCGAGTCGGTGCACATCACCGGCCCGGCCATCTGGCAGAAGAAGATCGCCGAGAACCTGGCGGTGGAAGTGCAGTAATCACTGCATGACCGCACCATGAAAAAGCCCGGCCATGTGCCGGGCTTTTTCATGCGCGCGGAAAATTCAGAGCGCCGCTTCCAGCGCCGACTGGATCGCCTTGGCGCGGGCCTCGATGTCGGTGCTGTTGGAGTACGGCTTGAAGTTCAGGGCGAGCGTGCCGCCCTTGAACTCGATACCGGCGGCGTAATCGCTGGCGGGGGCCGATGCCTCGTCATAGCGCACGGTTATCTTCTTCAGTTTTTCCTTCAGTGCCTGCTTGCCCATGTCGTCGGCGGCGACGGAAGCCAGCGCCTGCTTCAGCGGAACGAAGTAAACATTGGTCCAGAAGTCATCACTGGCGTAGGCATCCGCCTGGTCCGGCAGCGCGATGCTGTTCCAGTTCACCTCGACCGGCACGGCGAAGCCGGCGGCGGCCTGGATCTCCTTCAACTGGCTGGCGTAGATGCCCTGCTCATAGGCGGTGATGGCGCGGCGCTCGGCCAGCGACGGGTCGGCCAACGCGACGCCGCTGACGGCACAGGCCAGCAGGCCGGCAACGACGGAGCGCGCGAGCAGGGAGCGCAGGGAAGGTGTGTACATGGGAAACTCCTGGAGAACCACGGTATGTGCCTTGGGCACGACTGCCCGCAGTCTAGAAAGACCCGCTGGCAATGGTTGACGGAGTTTTCCCGTAAACGCGTAGGCGAGGACTGAGTCAGGGCACTGTGTGCGGTACCCGGCTCAGTTCCACGACGTTGTCGCGGCGCTGGGCCAGGAAGCGCGTGCAGCTCACCCGCAGGAAGGAAGCGAAGTTCACCACCTCCCCGCGGTAGTCCATCACCTCGTCGTAGAGCTTGGTGATCAGCTGGTTGGTGGTCATGCCGTCCACTTCGGCGATCTCGCGCAGGATGTCCCAGAACTGGTTCTCCAGGCGCAGCGTGGTGACCACGCCACGGATGCGCAGCGAGCGGGAGCGCGACTCATAGAGAATCGGGTCGGCCTTTACATAGAGTTCGCACATGGACGGCTTCTCCAGCTTCGATGAGGGGCCAGTTTACAGGCTGATCTTGGTGCCCAGCACGTCGAGGAACTTCGCCAGCCAGGCTGGGTGCGCCGGCCAGGCCGGAGCGGTGACCAGGTTGCCATCGACATGGGCGGCATCCACCGGGATGTCCACATACTCGCCACCAGCCAGCGTCACTTCCGGACCGCAAGCCGGGTAGGCGCTGCATGCGCGGCCCTTGAGCACGCCGGCAGCGGCCAGCAGCTGGGCGCCGTGGCAGACGGCGGCGATGGGCTTCTTCGCAGCGTCGAAGGCTTTCACCAGCTCGATCACCTTGGCGTTCAGGCGCAGGTATTCCGGGGCACGTCCGCCGGGGATCAGCAGCGCGTCGTAGTCTTCGGCGCGCACATCGGCGAAGGTGGCGTTCAGCGCGAAGTTGTGACCGGGCTTCTCGCTGTAGGTCTGGTCGCCCTCGAAATCGTGGATCGCGGTGCGGATGCTCTGGCCGGCCTTCTTGTCCGGACAGACGGCATGGACGGTGTGCCCGACCATCAACAATGCCTGGAACGGCACCATGGTTTCGTAATCTTCGGCGTAATCGCCGACCAGCATCAGGATCTTCTTCGCGGCCATCTGGGGCATCCTCCCGGCAGGGCCCGACCGTGGCGGCCGGGCATGCGGGAGAGCTTAGACAGTCGCGCTGGTGGCGGGGTAATACGCCGCTACTACACCGCCGCGCGCTGGGCAGGCCGGGAAGCGGGGCGCTGCTCGGCGACCTGGCGGGCGTCTTCGAGGATCAGGTCGGCGCCCTTCTCCGCCACCATCATCACCGCCGCGTTGGTATTGCCGGAGGTGACGTTGGGGAAGATCGACGCATCGACCACGCGCAGGCCGGCAATGCCGTGCACGCGCAGGCGGTTGTCCACCACGGAAGTCTGCGGATCGCTGCCCATGGCGCAGCTGCCGCACAGGTGGTAGATCGAGCCGCAGTTCTCGCGGAAGTACTGCAGCATCTGCTCATCGGACTGGGTTGCCGGGCCCGGCAGCACCTCTTCGACGGTGATCTTCTTCAGCGCCGGGGCGTTCATGATCTTGCGGATCAGGTGGCTGCCCTGGATCGCTTCGTCGATGTCCTTCTGGGTGCTCAGGTAGTTCGGGTCGATCAGCGCGGCATCGGCCGGGTTCTTCGAGGCGATGCGGATTTCGCCACGGCTGGTCGGCCGGCACGGGTTGAAGCAGAGCAGGAAGCCGGAGTACGGCTCGGGTTTCAGGCTCGCCTTGTTGCTCTTCGGGATCTGGTACGAGAGCGGGTTGAAGTAGAGCTGCAGGTTCGGATGCTCCAGCGCGTCATCGCTGCGGAAGAAGCCGCCGCTCTGGTTCACGCTCATCGACAGCGGGCCCTTGCGGGTCAGCAGGTACTCCAGGCCCAGCTTGGCCTGGCCGAACAGCGAGCCGAAGTCGTCGTTCAGGGTGCGGATGTTGGCCTTGTAGTAGTAGCTGACGCAGAGGTGGTCCTGCAGGTTCTTGCCCACCGCCGGCAGCTGATGGACCTGCGGAATCTTGTGCTGGTCGAGCAACTCACGATCAGCGACACCGGAGAGTTGCAGCAGCTTGGGCGAATCCACCGCGCCGGCGGCGAGGATGACTTCGCGCCTGGCGTGGAACTCACGCTGCACGCCGCTCTGCTGCACGCTCACGCCGATAGCGCGCTTGTTCTCGTCGAACAGCACGCGCTCCACCAGCGCATTGCGTTCGATGGTCAGGTTGGCGCGGTTCTGCGCCGGGTGCAGGTAGGCGAAGCTGCTGGAGCAGCGCTGACCATTTTTCGTGTTGACGTCGTAGAGGCCGGCGCCTTCGAAGTCCTTGCCGTTGAAGTCGTCGCTCAGCGGGTAGCCCAGTTCCTGGCAGCCTTCGAGGAAGCTGTCGCAGATCGGGTGGGTGTGGCCCTTCATCGGCGTGATGCGGATCGGTCCGTTGGCGCCGTGGTACTCGGTGTTGCCCAGCGGGTGCGATTCCAGCTTGCGGAAGTACGGCAGCACGTCCTTGAACGACCAGCCGTCGTTGCCACCCGCCGCCCAGTCGTCGAAGTCATGGGCCTGGCCACGCACGTAGATCATCGCGTTGATCGACCCGGAACCACCCTGGACCTTGCCGCGCGGCGCGTAGAGCTGGCGATTGGCGAGCTGCTTCTGCGGCTGGCTGTAGTACATCCAGTTGAAGGTCGGGTTGTAGTAGAGCTTGGCGAAGCCCACTGGGATCTTGAACCAGTGCGAGCTGTCCTTGCCGCCAGCCTCCAGCAGCAGGACGCTGTGTTCGCCCGATTCGCTCAGGCGGGCGGCGAGGATGCAGCCGGCGGAACCGGCGCCGACGATGATGTAGTCGTATTTCATGGAATGCGTACCGCGAGTTTGGGTAAAACCCCGCCCAGCCCTCTTGAGCTGGACGGGTCCGACATCAGCCTTTGGCCGGTGCGTTGTCTTTCACGTCGACGGGGTCCGGCCCCATCTGCAGGTGCAGGCGCTCACCCGTGTAGGGGCTGTGGGCGCGCACCACGTCCATGTTCAGCTCGACGCCAAGGCCGGGCTCGCTGGACGGGATGATGTAGCCGTCTTCCCACTGCAGCGGCTTCTTGAGGATCTCGGCGTGGAAGCCGCCCCAGGTGCCGATGCTTTCCTGGATCAGGAAGTTCGGCGTGCAGGCCGCCAGCTGGAAGCTGGCCGCGGCGCCGATCGGGCCGTTGTAGAGGTGCGGGGCGATCTGCGCGTAGAAGGCCTCGGCCATGGAGGCGATCTTCTTGCCCTCCAGCAGGCCGCCGCAGCGCCCCACGTTCATCTGCAGGATCGACGCGCCGCCGGCCTGCAGCAGCTTGAAGAATTCGTACTTGGTGGTCAGGCGCTCGCCGGTGGCAATCGGGATGCTGGTCTTGGCGGCGACCTGGCCCATGGCGTCTTCCTGGCCCGGCGGGATCGGCTCTTCGAACCACAGCGGGTCGTACTTTTCCAGGCGCTTGGCCAGGCGGATGGCCGAGGACGGCACCATCTGCCCGTGGGTGCCGAACAGCAGGTCGCACTTGTTGCCCACCGCTTCGCGGATCTTGCGGCAGAAGGTCTCGCAGCGCTCCAGCACCTCCAGGGAAACCTGGTGGCCGGAGAAGGCGGTGTACGGGCCGGCCGGGTCGAATTTCACGGCGGTGAAGCCGAGCTTCATGTTCTCGATGGCGCATTCCGCGGCCAGGTCCGGGTCGGAGTAGTCGTACTCGCCCTGGGCGTTCACCGGGTACAGGTAGGTGTAGGAGCGCAGGCGCTCGTGGACCTTGCCGCCGAGCAGCTCGTACACCGGCTTGTTCGCCGCCTTGCCGATGATGTCCCAGCAGGCCATTTCCAGGCCGCTGACGATGCCCATCATGGTCAGGTCCGGACGCTGGGTGAAACCGCTCGAATAGGCGCGACGGAAGAAGCGCTCGATGTGGTGCGGGTCCTGGTTTTCCAGATAACGACCGAACACGTCTTCGATCGCCGGGACCATGACCTTGGGATGGAAGGTGGCGGCGTAGATCTCGCCGACGCCTTCGATGCCGCAATCGGTCCTGAGTTTGACGAACAGCCAGTACATGCCGCCGATATGCGGCGGCGGAACGGCTACTACATGGGTTTCGAGAGAGACGATCTTCATGCTTTCTTCGCTCGCTTCTGGATGCGCTTGTTCAGGATCAGGGTGGCGACCACGCCCAGCAGGCCCATCACCACGACGTAGGAGAAATAGATCTGGTAGCCGACGAAGCCGGGGAAGCGGTCGGTGATGTAGCCGTTGAGCAGCGGCAGATAGGCGTCCGGCGAGTAGCCGATAACCGAAATGATGCCGATGGCCAGGCCCGTGACGCGCATCGGGATTCGGCAGTCGTCCAGCACAGCCCAGTACAGGCCGCGGATGGCGTAGGTCATCAGGCCGATGAAGATCACCAGGAAGATCAGCACACCCAGCACATGCAGGCTCGGCAGTACGATCAGGCCGATCATGCCCAGCGCCGCGAAGAGCATCGCCACCGTCAGTACACCGGCCTTGGAGAAACGGTCGCCCAGCCAGCCGCCGCCGATGCCGCCCACCGGGCGCATCCACAGCTTGATGGTGGTGATCACCCCGGCGGCGGTGGCGGAGAGGCCGAAGCCGCCTTCCTGCAGGTAGGCCGAGAAGCTGTAGGTGGCCCAGAAGAAGTGGTAGCCGCAGAACACGATGGCGGTGACCAGCCACAGCTCCGGGATACGCAGCAGGGTCTTGAAGTCGTCCAGCAGGTTGCCCTTTTCTACGCTGGCTTCCCTGTGGTTCTTCTGCGGATCACGCACCAGCATCAGCGCGGCGCCCAGCACGATGCAGAAGATCGCGTACATGTGGATGACCAGTTGCAGGCCCTGCGCGTTCTTCTCGCCACGGGTCTCGGTGACATAGGCAAACAGGGCGATGGCGATGGTCGCCAGCAGCGCCTCGACCAGCCCGCGCCCGCCATCGAGCACACCGAAGAAGCGGCCCTGCTCGTCCTCGCCGGCGAGCATCTTCACCCGCTTGATCAGCGCGGCCCAGAAGGTCAGGCCGGTGGTGATGCCGAAGCCGCAGAAGATCACCAGCAGCGTATCGAAGCCCGGCAACGTGGAGTACCACATGCCCAGCGCGCCGGTGCCGATCAGCGAGAAGCTGATCAGGTAACGCGGCGACAGGCGATCCGCCAGCCAGCCGCTGGGCAGGTAGCTGAGCAGGAAGGCAGTGCCGAGGATCGAGTAGAGGTAGCCCAACTCGCTGTTATTGATCGCCAGCGCCTCGAGCATGGTGCTCTGGTACACCTGGCGCAGGTACAGCATGGGATAGATCGCCCCTGCCGCGAGCACGAGCAGGGCGAGCTGGATGTAACGTGTGAGGTTTGCGTTGCTGGGTGCGGCCACAGGCATGGCCTCTGCACTTATTGTTTTTTTCATCATGCATCTCGGCGCCGGCTCGGTCGCCGGCAACTGGTCGGAACAGCAGTGGGAAAGACGGGGTCCTGGCAGCGGGCCCCGGGTGGATCAGAATTTGAGGACCACAAGGCGCGTCTGGGTGAACTCGAGCATGCCGTGCTTGCCGTCGTCGCCGCCCAGGCCCGAGCGCTTCCAGCCGGCGTGGAAACCCTGGTAGGGGTCGGCCGGAGTGCGGTTGATGTAGATCTCGCCCGCCTCGATGTGGTTGGCCACCTTCATGGCGTTGCGGTAGTTCTCGGTGAACAGCACCGAGGACAGGCCGAACTGGTGGTCGTTGGCCATGGCCAGGGCATCGTCGAGGGTTTCGTAGGAGAGCACCGGCAGTACCGGGCCGAAGATTTCCTCCTGGACGATCTCCATGTCCTGGTGGCAACCGCTGAGCAGAGTCGCCGGGTAGAAGTGGCCGGCGCCTTCAGGCAGCACGCCGCCGCACTCCAGCACCGCGCCATCGGCCAGCGCGCGCTGCACCTTGGCGTGGACGTCCTGGCGGGCGCGGGCGTTCTGCATCGGCCCCATCCGGCTGGCGTCCTCGGCGCGATTGCCGATGCGCACGGCCGCCATCTTCTCGCGCAGCAGGGCAAGGAAGCGGTCATGCACGCTGGCCTGCACATAGACGCGTTCGATGGCGGTGCACAGCTGGCCGCAGTGGGTGGTCTTGGAACCGACGATGGCGGATGCGGCCTTCTCCAGGTCGGCGTCGGCTTCGATGATTGCCGGGGTCTTGCCGCCCAGTTCCAGGGAGGGCTTGGCGATGTTCGCCTTGCAGTAATCGAGCACGATGCGGCCGGCGCCGACGCTGCCGGTCAGGGTGATCAGGCCGATCTGCGGCTGCTGGCAGAGTACGCCGGCAACGTCGTGCTGCATGGTCAGCACATTCAGTACGCCGGCGGGCAGGCCGGCTTCTTCGGCGCAACGGGCGATCTCGAAAGCCGAGGTCGGGGTGTTGTTGCTCGGGCGCACGACCACGGTGTTGCCGGTGATCAGTGCCGGCGCGACCTTGCGCAGGAAGGTGTAGACCGGGTAGTTGAACGGGATCAGTGCCGCGACGACGCCAATCGGCTCGCGCTGCAGCAGGATGGTTTCGTCGGTGGAGTCGCTGGGGATCACTTCGCCTTCGATGCGACGCGCCCACTCGGCGTGGTAACGGGTGATCTGGCCAGCGTAGAAGGCTTCGCTGCTGGCATCGGCGAGGCTCTTGCCGGACTCGGCGGCCAGGGCGGCGCCGATGCGCTCGGCATTGCGCTCCAGCGCTTCGGCGAAACGGCGCAGATGTTCGCCACGCTCGATGGCCGGCAGGCGAGCCCAGTTGCGCTGGGCGCGGGCGGCGGCTTCGACGGCAGTGCGCACATCGGCTTCGGTGGCGGCCGGTACCTGGGCGACCTGCTGCTCGGTCGCCGGATCGAACACGTCGATATGGGCGGAGGAGGCGTCGACGAAGCGGCCGTCGATGAAGAGTCGATCTGTACGCATGGGCAGTTCCTGTCATTCAAGCAAAAGGGGCGAAGGCCCCACGGAACGACAAGATGCGAACGCGGACATGCAGGCGAACAGCCAGGAGCACGGCGCGGGCAGAGGGACTCTTGTCGTTATCGGTTGGCCGAAGTTTCAGCAGGCGCCGACAGGGCGACAAGCGATTAATAGCGCGGAGTAACATGCGAAAAACGCAGGTTACCGGGCGAGAAAAAGCGGCGACCTCTAGCCGGAAATCACCGCCATAATTTTCAGAAAAGGCTGACGATCGACGCCGGCCCCGCCAGGTTGCGCTCAGCCATCCAAACCTCCTGCTGCAGCCAGTCGTGGAAGCGCTGGACGTGGGCCGGCAGCTCCTGTTCCGGACGACTGACCCACCAGTAGGACTGGTGTCCCTGCACCTCGACGTCGAGCATCTGCACCAACTGCCCCGCCGCCAATTCTCGAGCGACCATCTGCCGGTCGGCGATGGTGATGCCCAGGCCATCCACGGCGGCGCGGATGGCCATGTCCAGCAGGTCGAATTCGTAGCCGCCGCGTAGGTCGATGCCCTGGACCTTGGCCGCGTCCAGCCAGTGCCGCCAAGTCAGGAAGCGCTGGTCGTCGCGCGCCAGCACATGCAGCAAGGTCATGTTGCGCAGATCGATGTCCTGCCCTTCACGCTGCGCCAGCAGACTCGGCGAACACACCGCGATATGCCGCTCGTGCATCAGCAGCGAACTGTCCAGGCCTTCCCATTCACCATTGCCGAACCGAATGGCGCAGTCCAGGGTGCTGCTCTGCGCCAGGCTGTCCTGCAGATTGGTCGTCAGGCTGACTTCCAGGTCGGGGTGCGCCTCACGCAGCCGCCCCAGGCGCGGCAGCAACCAGCGCAGGGCGAAGGTCGGCGGCGCGTTGACTCGCAGGCGATTGAGGTGATGGCGCTGCTGGATACCCCGCACGGTCAACTCGATGCGGTCGAACGACAACTGCAGCGCTCGTAGCAACACGCGCCCGGCTTCGGTCAATTCCAGATGATGATGCCGGCGGACCAGCAGGCTCTCGCCGAGCTGCTCCTCCAGTTGGCGCACCTGGCGGCTGACCGCGCTCTGCGTCACGTTGAGCAGCTCGGCCGCACGGGTAAAGCTGCCCGTGCTGCCGGCCACCTCGAAGGCTTTCAGCGCATTGAGCGCCGGAATCTTGCGTTTCACCCACTCTTCCCTGCCCGCCGGCCAAATCCGCGCGGACGCCGTTCGCCCGGTATCAGAAGTAATAGCCGACATTCGCGTACAGCTGGTTTTCCCAGTGGCCGGTACCACCTTCGGCCAGGCTCTGGGTGTAACTGCTGCCACCAATGTAGGGATCGTTGCGACCGTTCAGCCATTCCACGGCGATGTACGCCGCCTTGACCGAGAAGGAGGTGCCGAGGATGAAGCGCTGCGAAGTCTTGAAGTCGTCTGCGGATTTGTCGAAGGCGCTGTAGTTGCCATAGACCTTCACGCCGCTTACCCAGCCATCTAGGAAAGTTCCTGGAATGCTGTAGCTCAGGTCGCCGACATAGAGGTTACCGCGACTCGCGACGTTGAATGTACCGTCGTACCCACCGAATGTGACTACATCGTCGCTACCAGAATTCCTAGGCGACATCTGCTGGCGAGCCGCTTGCAATTGCACGCCCCAAGGGCCGTTCTGGCCGGCATAGTGAATCGCGTAGGCATTGCGCCGCCCGTTGTCGCCGGTGTCCTGGTTCTCCAGGCGCGAGGTCAGCGCCGAGAAGCCCACCTCGGATTTCCAGTCGCCCAGTTGCAACGAGCGCGCAAGACGCCCGACGACGATCTGCCGCTCCTTGTTGCGATTACCGTCGGCGACATAGCTGTCGGCATCGGTCACCACCGTGGAATACGTGGTGCCGTTGCTGGTGCCGTTGCCCGGCCACGCCGGACGCGCGTAGGCGCCAACCTGCAGGTTCCAGTCGCCCTGCTGCTGGATGTACTTCACGCCGACATCGTTCACGTCCTCGAGACCGACGACGTTGCCCAGGGTTTCATAGAAGGTGCTGCCAAACAGCGGCTGCAGGCCAAAGGGGATCTGGTTCAGGCCGACCTGGATCTGGTGGTCAGGATCGAAGCGGTAGCCGATCCAGGCGTATTCGGCGAAGTTCACGTCGCCGAAATGCTGGGTGTACTGGTAGGGATAGTCCTTGCCGTACCAGCGATAACGCGCCGCGCCGATCCAGCTGTCGGAGGTGTAGGTCACGCGCAGCATGGCGGTGTCGATGCCGATCTTCTCGATGTCGCGATCAGGGTCGTGATCGATGCGCGCACGCACGGCGCCGCCGATGTCGAGGTTGTCCGTCACCTGGACGGCGAAGGCGGCGGAACTGGCCGCGAGCAGGAAGGGAAACAGGAGACACGAAGGGCGGAACGGCAGGTGGAGTCTGGCCACGTTGGGAGAGCCTCGGTTGGTTTCTTGTCGTTATCGAATGAGCCTCTGCCGGTCTGCTCCGACCGGCTGGGCGCGCCGAAACTAGCCGCAGGCCAATCCCCCACACAAACGACAAAATCGCAGGTAAAACCCGAGAAAAACGCATATTCGGACGCCGCCGCCAGGGCTAGAATCGGCGAAAAAATCCGCGCCCAAAGGCGCTTCTCCGGATGGCCCAGCCATGCGTAACCTGCCGCCCCTGAACATGCTCCGCGTCTTCGAAGAAGTGGCCCGCCATCGCAGTTTCAATCGCGCGGCCGATGCACTGAACGTCACCCAGGGAGCCGTCAGCCGGCAGATAAAACAGCTGGAGGAATACCTCGGAATCAGCCTTTTCCTACGGACACCTCGTGGTCTCACCCTGACCGAAGCCGGCAGCGCCCTCGCCCCGCACCTGGGCGATGCCTTCGACCAGATGGAGCGCGCGCTGCAAGCCGTTCGCGTGCCGAACCTGCGCCAGCGCCTGCGTATCCTCGCACCGCCCACCTGGGGCACACGCTGGCTTTCACCGCGTCTGCGCGGATTCCTGCAGCGCTACCCGGACCTCAGCCTGAGCGTCACCAATAACCTCGAAGGCGATAGCGCCGGCGAGCTGGATTGCCGCGTCCGCTTCGGCCTCCAGCAGGCCGCGAACTGCCACAGCGAACTACTGGTGATGGAACGGCACATCGCCGTGGCCAGCCCGGAGCTGTTCGACGGCGAGCAGGCGCCGGACCTGAGTTCCTATCCGCTGCTGCACATCCTGCACGAGGGCAAGCGCCTGAAGGTCTGGGAAAACTGGTTGGAAGCGATGGGCCGGACGGATGTCGACGCCGGCAGCGGTATCGAGTTCAGCACACTGGACCAGGTGATCCACACCGCGCTGGCGGGTGGCGGATTGGCAGTGATCGACCGGCAGATGATCGAACGCGAACTGGCCGCCGGCAGCCTGCTGCCGATCACTCCCGTGGAGGTAATCGGTCCCTACGGCTACTGGCTGGATATCGCCACTGACAAGTGTGGGCTGTCGAAGGTGCAACGCTTTCAGGACTGGCTGAACCTGGTCAGCAATCCCTGATCCGATCTGTCCCGACAGAGCACCGAAGACCGGCGCGCAGCCCGAGCCGGGGCATGCGCCGAGGCGTCCTGTCGCCAGCGGCCCAGGGGACGGCACGCATCGAGATAACGTGCAGGAAATGTCCCAGATGACTCGCCGACTCTTCCCTTCCAACGGCCCTGACCGTTCGTCTGCCGCCACATCCTTTTACCCTCGACATACCGCGATTCGCCCACGAATCGACGGCCAAAAAGCAGATCAATATCGAGGAACTCATTGATGAAATCAGCAACATCCTGGATTGCCGCCCTCTTCGTCGCTTTTTCGCTCAGCGCCTGTGCGACGGTCGATGCAGGAAACGGCGGCCCCGGCGAAATGGAAATCCGCAGCGGCCGCATCGAGCAGATCACCCTGACACAGATGCAGACCAACCATGACAGCGGCGTAGGTGCGGTGCTGGGTGGCGTGGGCGGAGCGGTCCTGGGCAGCCTGGTGGGACATGGGACCGGGCGCGACGTCGCGATGGTCGCGGGCGCTCTGGGTGGCGCACTGGGCGGCAACTACGCCGAGAAGAAGAACTACGACCAACCCAAGGAAGCGCAGCAGATCATCGTCCGGATGAGGAGCGGCGTCCTGGTATCGGTTACCCAACCGATCAACCCCAGCCTGGCAATGGGCATGCCGGTGTTCATCGAAGGCAGCGGCAACGAAGCGCGGGTCGTTCCGCAGAACTGACAGGGAGTGGGCGCCTCTGCATGACCTGCGCAGAGGCGCCCGACTTCGCACCACTATCATCGATTGCCGATACGCCCCAGCAACTCGGTGCGCACTACGTCGATACAACGCGGAGCACGTATGGAGATCCGCACGGTCAGGCCCTTCAAGGGCTCGCGGGAGAGCGATGTGTAGACACCGTCCACCCGCACGGCCAATCCCTCGCCACGTACCGCTGCGAGGATTTCCTCATCACCCACTTCATCGCCGCAGATGAGTCGGATTTCCTCGCCCGGCCGGCGCGATAATATCAGTGCCATTTGCTTGTCTCCTGCGTGACAATCAGAGTCATGGTTGCGCTGTCGAGGCGGCGAGTGTGTCCGCCGTTGCCAGCTCCCCACCGACAGCCAGATACAGGCTGTTGAAGGCATTCAGCGACGCCAGTCTGCTGTTCACTTCCTGCAACTGCCCTTCGAAGAGTTTCTCTTCCGAGGTGGTGACCTCCAGATAGGTCGAGTACCCGCCCTCGTACAATCGCTGTGCCTGAACGGAATAGGTGCGCAAGGCCGTGATCTGCTGCTGCACCGCGGCGAGCTGCGCGGCCGATTCCCGCGTGCCGACCAGCGCATCGTTCACGTCCGCCAGCGCCGATTTCACCGCCCCCTGGTAGGCGAGCACCGACTGGCGGTACTGGGACTGCGCCTGCAGCACCTGCCCGGAAATGGCGCCTCCATCGAACAGGGTCTGGTTCAGGCCAAGTGCAAGATTCCATACCTTGGAGGCACTCTCGAATAGCTGGCTGCTTTCTCCCCGGCTGAATCCAATCATGCCGGACAGATTCAGCGCCGGCAGATAAAGCGCCTCGGCCGCGCCGACCAGCGCATTGCTGGCCACTACCGCCTGCTCCGCCTGCAACAGGTCCGGACGCCGCGACAGCAGGCTGGCCGGCAGGACCTCAGGCACGGCCGGCAAGCGCAAGGAAGCCAGGCGCTCGTGGCGCTCGATCGGCCCTGGCACCCGTCCGAGCAGCACCGACAGGGAGTTCTCCGCGGCGGCGATCTTCGCCCGTAACGGTGGGATCGTCGCCTGTGTGGCCCAATAGTCGTTCTGTGCCTGGCTGAGCTCGATCTGCCGGATCACACCCCGGTCATAGCGCTTCTGGAGGATGTCCAACGCCTCCTTGCGCGCCTGCGCCGTCTGCTGCGCGATGCTCAGTTGCTCATCCAGGGCCAGCAGGTTCAGGTAGCCCTCGCTGATCGAGCTGGCCAGGCTGAGCGCTACGCCTCGCTGAGCGTACTGCGCGCCCAGCATCTGTGCGCTCGCCGCCTCGCTCTGCCGGCGCAGGCGTCCCCACAAATCTATTTCCCAGCTTGCGTTCAACCCGGCCTGGTACTGGTTGGCGACGCCATCGAAGCCGGCCAGCGGCGTGCCGATGAACTGGTCGCTGCGCGCACGTTGGGCGCCCAGGCCCAGGCCCAATTGCGGGAACAGGCCGGCGCGAACGGTCTGCAGCTGCCCGCGGAATTGCTCGACGCGCTCGGCGGCCCGCTGCAGGTCGAGGTTGTTCTTCAGGCCTTCGTTCACCAGGGACGTCAGCGTCGATGAACCGAATTGCCCCCACCAGGGCCCCGCCACACCGGATGCGGTGTCAGGCAGATGAGCCCGGAAGGATGCCGGCAGGGTGACGTCCGGACGTTGATAGTCCGGCCCGATCATGCAACCGGAGACACTTGCGATGGCGACCACCAACAGCAGTTTTGTCGCGTTCATCAGTTCGCCTCCGGAGCAGCGTCGCTGGCGGAAGCCTTGCGCTTTTCGGATCGCTCGCCGAACCGCTCGACCAGATAGGAGAACAGCGGCACGAACAGAAGCGCCAGGCTGGTGGCGGCCACCATGCCACCGATGATCCCCGTACCGATGGAGTGACGGGAGTTGGCCCCCGCCCCGCTGGCAATGGCCAACGGAACCGCACCGAAGATGAACGCCAGGGACGTCATGATGATCGGACGCAAGCGCAGTTCGGCGGCCTTGAGCACCGCGTCCAGCGGGGCCAGGCCGGCCTTGCGCTGGAGGATGACGAACTCGACGATCAGGATCGCGTTCTTCGCCGCGAGGCCGACCAGGGTGACCAGGCCGATCTGGAAGTAGACGTCGTTCGGAATGCCCCGCGCCCAGATCGCCACCAGGGCACCGAAGATGCCGAATGGCACCGCGCTCAGTACCGTCAGCGGCAGTGACCAGGACTCGTACTGCGCCGCCAGGATCAGGAACACCATGACGATGCCGAAGATGAATACCAGCACCGTGGTATTGCCAGACTTGGTTTCCTCGTAGGCCTCGCCGCTCCACGCATAGCTATAGCCGGCAGGCAGCTCCTGCATGGCCAGCTCCTGCATCGCCTTGATCGCATCACCCGAGCTGTAGCCAGGGCTCGCATTGCCGGTGATCTTGGCGGCGGGGAAGTTGTTGAAGCGCGTGACCAGGCTCGGCCCGGAGGTGAATTCGGTGGTCACCAGCGCGGACAGGGGGATCATCTTGTTGTCCTTCTGCTTCACGTACAGGTAGCTCAGGTCGGTCGGCGAGCTGCGATATTGCGGCGCGCCCTGCAGGATCACCTGCCAGACACGGCTGCCCAGCACATACTGACTGACATAGGCGGAGCCGAACTGAGTCTGCAACGCGCCATAGACATCGGCCATGGGCACGCCCAGCGTCTCCGCCTTGGCGTTGTTCACGGCAATGCGCATCTGCCGGGTGGAGGCCTGGAAGGTGCTGATCAGCCCGGAAAGCTCCGGTCGCTTGGCCGCCGCACCGATCAGCTTCCAGGTGGCTGCCTGCAACTGCATCGGATCACCATCGCCACGGCTTTCGACCCAGAATTCGAAACCGCCCTGGGTGCCCAGGCCGGGAATGGACGGTGGATTGATGGGAATGACCCGCGCCTGAGGAATGCCCGCCAACCTGGGGTACAACGCACGGACCACGCCGTCGGCGGAAAGGGCGAAGCCCTTGCGCTGTTCGGAGGGCTTCAGGTTGACGAACACGGTGCCCATGTTGGTCTGGTTCTGGCCGTCGATGAAGCTGTAGCCGGAGATCGCCGAGGCGTCCTGCACGGCGGGGTGTTCCCGGAACAGCGCGGCCACTTGCTCGGTGGTGGCCTGGGTACGATCGAGACTGGAGGAGTCCGGCATCATCACCGCGACCAGCAGGTAGCCCTGGTCCTCCTCGGGAACGAAGCTGGTAGGGATGTGCGAGAACAGCGTCCAGATGCAGCCCAGCATCGCGACGAACAGCAGCAATGCCACCGCCACGCGCCGCACGATCACCGATACCAGGCTGACATAGCCGTGGGTCAGCTTGTCGAAAGCCTGGTTGAACCACTGGAAGCCTTTCCACGGAGCATGCTTGCCAGGCTTGAGGATCAACGAAGCCAGCGCCGGCGACAGGGACAGCGCGACGAAGCCGGAGATGGTCACGGAGCAGGCGATGGTCAGCGCGAACTGACGGTACAGCAGGCCGGTGGTACCGCTGACGAACGCGACGGGTATGAACACCGCACACAGCACCAGCACGATGGCGACGACCGGGCCGGTCACCTCCTCCATGGCGCGGATGGTTGCATCGCGGGGGCTGAGCTTGAACGACTCCATGTTGCGCTCGACGTTTTCCACCACCACGATGGCGTCATCCACCACGATGCCGATGGCCAGCACCAGGGCGAACAGCGTCAGCAGGTTGATGGAGAACCCCAGCGCCAGCAGCGCGCCGAAGGTGCCGGTGACGGCCACCACCACGGCGGCAACCGGAATCAGGGTACTGCGCACGCTCTGCAGGAAGATGAACACCACCAGCACCACCAGGACGATGGCGATGAACAGCGTTTGCTCCACTTCGTGGATGGACGAGCGAACGAACTCGGTGGTGTCCAGGGAGATCGCGTAACCGATGCCCTTGGGGAAGGTGCTGGACATCTCCGCCATGGCGGCACGCACATTCGTCGAGACCTCCAGGGCGTTGGAACCTGCCTGCTGGTAGACCGCGATCATGGTCGCCGTCTTGCCGTTGAGCGCGGAGCGCATGGTGTACTGGTTGAGGCCGATCTCGGCGCTGGCCACGTCACCCAGGCGAACGATGGCGGTGCCCGTGGAGTCGACGCGCAGAATGATCGACTCGAACTCCTTGGCCGTCTTCATGCGGCCGGGCGTCACCAGCGGATAGGTCAGCTCCATCCGGCCCTGGGACGGTGCCTGCCCGATGTTGCCGGCACCAAACTGCTGGTTCTGCTTGCTGACCGCGTTCTGTACGTCGGCGGCGGTGATGCCCAGCTCCGCCATCCTGTCGGGCTTGAGCCAGATGCGCAGGGCAAGGTCGGCATCGCCCATGATCTGCGCCTGGTTTGCCCCCTGGATACGCTTGATCGCATCCAGCACATAAAGGTTCGCGTAGTTGCCGACGTACTGCTGGTCGAAGCTATTGTCCGGCGAATAGATCGCCAGCAGCATGAGGAAACTGGAGGAGCGCTTCTGCACGTTCACCCCGTTCTGCTGCACCGACTGGGGCAGTTGCGCCAGCGCCTGGCTGACACGGTTCTGCACCTGCACCTGGGCGATGTCCGGGTCAGTGCCGATGTCGAAGTAGACGTTCAGTGTCATCTGCCCGGTCGGCGAACTGACCGACTGCATGTACAGCATGTTGTCGACGCCATTGACCTGCGTCTCGATGGGCGCCGCCACGGTGGACGCGATGGTCTGCGAGTCGGCGCCGGGGTAGGTTGCCGTCACGGTGATCTGGATCGGGGTGATGTCCGGATACTGCGCCACCGGCAACGCGAAGATGGAAACGCCGCCGGCGATGATGATGATCAGCGACAGCACCATGGCGAAGATCGGGCGCTCGATGCAAAAGCGGGAAAGCATGGCGGCTCCTTACTCTGACTTCGGCGCAGGGGCTGCGGACGGCGCGTCGAAACTGCCCACCGCGGCCGTTGCGGTGACTTTCACCGGCGCACCCGGCATCAGCTTGCCGGCACCGTCGACGACCACCTGCTCTCCTCCCTTGAGCCCGTCCTCTACGCGCCAGAACTCACCGGCAGGTTCGGCCATCTGCACCGGCCGCGCCTCCGCCTTGCCATCGGCGCCAACGACATACACGAAGTCGCCCTTTGGGCCATGCATGACCGCGCGCTGCGGTACCTGGATCGCGTTGGTGTAACTCGCGCCCTGGAGGGTGATGCGTACGAACTGCCCCGGATGCAGATCGCCCTTGGGGTTGGCGAAATCGGCGCGAACCATGAAGGTTCCGGTCTGCTGGTTGAAGGAGGTCGAGGTGAAGGTCACCACGCCGCTCTGGGGATAGCTGGAACCGTCCGCCATCAGCAGCTCGGCCTGCAGTCGTCCATCGGCCGGCATGCTCAGTCGGCCGCTTTCGCGCAGGCTGCGTATGGCCAGGAACTGTTCCTCGCTGACGCTCAGCACCACGCGCATCGGATCGAGTGTCGATACCGTCGTCAGCAGGCTGTTGCTGGCATTGACGTAGGTACCGTCATTCACCTGTGCATAGTCACTGATGCCATCCACCGGCGAACGGATGTAGGTGTAGGAGAGATTCAGCTCCTGGGTCTTCACCTGGGCCTGCGCAGCTTCCATGGAAGCCTCCGCGGCCTTGGCGCTGCCAATGGCATCGTCACGATCCTTCGGGCTCAACGCCTTTTCGGCGGCCAGCGGCAGCACGCGATCGAGGTTTGCCTTGGCACGGTCATAGCGCGCCTTCTGTGCGGCGTATTCGGCCTTGGCGGATGCCAGCTCGGCCAGGAAAGGCGCATGGTCGATCTCGAACAGCAACTGGCCGGTCTTTACCACCGAGCCTTCGGTGTAGTTGCGCTTGATCAGGAAGCCGTTCACTCGCGCTCGAATGTCCACACCCTGGGGGCTTTGCGTCTGCCCCACGAAGGTGAGGCTGGCGGGAAGGCTGGCGGGCTTCGTGGTCACCGTCGTGACGCCTACCGGCATGGCCGCAGGAGTCTTCGCCTGCGGACCACACGCCGTCACACAGGCGATGGCCAGTAATGCTGCGCAGCGGCAGCCGAGATCATTCAAGCGCATGGTTTTTTCCATTGCATATCGCCCATGGGCGAAAGGTCGTAAAGCGAAACTCCCGAGGGCACCGGGAGTTTCGCAACAGCGTTACTTGGAGGCTTTGGCGACCGAGGGCGCCTTGGGATGGGCAGAGACGATCTGCAGGGTGTCCTCGTAGGTCACGTTCACCATCTCGCCGACCTTCAGGTCGCGCATCTTGCTGCGCAGCTTCGCGTCATCCACGCTGACCACCTTGGTGGTGCCATCCGGACCTTCGAAGGTCAGCTCATGCTTCTTGTGGTTGATGCCGACGATCTTCATCTGCACGCGAGCCATGCGGAAAGCGTCGCCGCCCGGATGCGGATTGGTGGGAGTCGCAGTGACCGCGCCTTCCTCGCTGAAGCCACCCGGAGCCTGGGTCTGCACCGTGGTATCGAGGTCGAAGACGGCGGAGTGCACGACCAGTGCGGCGACGTAGTCGCCGGCATTCAGGTGGTTCAGGTCATCGGCGGCATCGGTCAGTTGCAGCGTGGCAGGGTGGCCCGCGCCGTCCTCGACGACGATTCGATGGTCCTTGGCGTCGACGGAGATGACCTTGGTCACGATTTCGTCGGCGTCGACCATACCGCCAAGCGGGATGTCCGCTGCCATCGCGTGGGCGGAAACGGCAATAGCCAATGCACTGATCAGCGGCAGGGATTTGAGGAATTGCATGGTTGAACCCTCCTTGGGCTCAGGGTGGGGAAAACGTGGTTCGCCGGCTGACGCTATTGGGCGACTCGCGCGGTATCGGCCACGGCGTTGCAGGTATCCGGGTCCAGGCAATAGGTGATGTACACCGCCTGGCGACCGCAGCCGCGAGCGCCGATGGTGTATTCCGTGCGGTTGCTGGCGTTGATCAGCTGTACCTGGGTGACCTTGCTGGAGAGCACGGAAGCGGTAACGTCAGGGCAGTTCAGTTCGAACTTCGCGCGGGACACGGTGGCGTTCATCGCCGCGTTCTGGTTCTGCGCAAGAAACTGCTGGTCGGACATGCAGCCGGACAGGCCGACACCCATCAGCAGCGATGGGATGAGGAGGACGCGTTTTTTCATGGCTATCGCCTTCTATGGGACGTGGCTGTTACAACGGCGCGCGGAGGCACGCCATCTGCCCTGGAGCAGGAGCGACTTATTCAGCGAGGGGCAAGGAGCGCGTGGTCTGCAGGAGGGCGATGGCGTCCAGTTGGGCCTCGATCTGCAGGAAGCGCAGCGCGCGTACCGGCGAGACTTCCTTGGCGATACGCTCGACGTAGGTTTGCTTGAGCGCTTCGCGGCGATCTTCCAGCTGGAAGACCCGCATTTGCAGCTCCCGCGCCTGGTCTTCGCTGACCGAGCCGCTCTTCAGGCTCTGCAGGAAATCCAGGTTCAGCGCGAGGGCGTCGGTATCGACCTTCCCCGCCTCATCGCGGTAGCTGTTGTAGATGGCCCAGAACGGCTCTTCTTCGGCGGGCGCGAGTTGGATGTTGCGCGCCACCACGCGGCGGCGGTTGTATTCGACGTCCGCCAGTTCGTTTCGGATTTCCTCCTGGTGCTGTTCCATTTCAGAACGGGTCTGCTGGTTCTCTTCATCGGCATCGACGAACAGCGGCAGACAACCCAAGGCAATAGCGGCGACCGTGGGACGTAGGGACATGGCGACTCCTGTCTGGAATGCCCCGATGGAGTGTCGCGAAGACCATCCAGCGGGAAGCGGAAGCCCCTACATTAGTCGGCAATTTCGACGCTGAAAGCAGGCGGGAACCAGTTAAGGACGGGCTTACAAATGTTGAGCCGAATTCCTACAGGCTCTGAAAGATCATCAAAAAACCGCATCACAATTCATACAATTGTCGCCATGAAAAACGGGCGTACCGGCTTCCCGGTACGCCCGCTGAAAAGCAGGAATTCGACGGATCAGGCCAACCCGGTCGCCTTCATCGGTTCAGCGATGCTTCCCGGCTTCGCCTCCCCACGTCCACAATCGGTCAGGGTCAGGTATTTGGTTTCCGGCGCCCAGGCGATGGAGACGATCGCGCCCAGCAACAGGATGCCGGCGAGGATCGCCATGGTCGGATTGAGGCCGATACCTGCCACGCTGACCGGCAGCAGGAAGGTACTCAGCGCCGAGCCCAGCCGGCTCGCCGCAGTGGCCAGGCCGATACCACCGGCGCGCACCTCGGTGGGGAAACTCTCCGCCGGGTAGACGCCCACCAGGTTGCTCACCGCCGACAGCACCAGGGTGAACAGCCCGAAGCACGCCACCATCAGCCAGGCCATGCTGCCGGGCAACAGCACCAGCACGAACAGCGAAGCGGCGAGGATCAGGAAGGAGTTGATCAGGAAGCCACGGCGGCTGAATTTCACGGTGCACCAGATGCCCAGCAACGCGCCTACCACCAACAGGGCATTGAGCATCATCTCGGTGCCGAAGCCCTCGGCCAGCCCCATCTTCTGCAGGATCGACGGCAGGAAGGTGTAGATGGCGAAGTACGGCATCACGATGCAGATGAAGAACAGGCAGTTGAACGCCGTGCGCTTGCGGTACTCGCGGCTGAACAGCGCCTTGTAGCCACTGTGCTTGCGATTGATGACTTCCTCGTCGATCTCCACGTTCGCACCCAGGTGCTTACGGACGATGGCACGAGCCTCTTCGACGCGGCCCTTGTAGACCAGCCAGCGCGGCGACTCCGGCGTGCCGATGCGGGCGATCAGGATCATCGCGGCGGGGATCGCCGAGGACGCCAGCATCCAGCGCCAGGCGTCGTCGCCCAGGGGCAGCATGGCGGTGCCGACAAAGGTGGCGGCGACGTAGCCGAAGGTCCAGATCACGCTGAACGAGCCCAGCAGCACGCCACGGTGTTTGCGCGGGGAGAACTCGGCGAGCATCGCGTGGCCGACGCTGAAGTCGCCGCCCAGGCCGATGCCGATCAGCACCCGGCAGAGGAACAGCTGCAGCGCGGATTCGACGTAGAACTGCATCACCGAGGCGATGGTGATCAGCACGAAGCTGATGAGGAAGATCTTCTGCCGGCCCAGGTGGTCGGAAATCCAGCCGAAGAACAGGCTGCCCATGAACAGGCCGAGCAGCGCCGAGCTGCCGATCAGGCCTTGCCAGAATGGCGTCAGCTGCATCTGTGGATTGATCAGGGTAAAGGCGATACCGATGAGGCCGAGGATGTAGCCGTCGGTGAAGTGGGCGCCGAAGGTGAGGCCGGCGATCTTGATGTGGAACCTGCCGATGGGCAGGTCATCGATTTTGACTGTTTGACCCGACATGATCGTCTCCGATTTTTTGTTATAGGAAACACAGCGAGGTTGGGCCGCCGCGCCATGAACAACGGCGCGGCGGCGGTGGCAGAACTCCTTGATTGGGGGGCGTCAGGCAGACAGGCCGCCCATGAGCAGGTACTTGATCTCCACGTAGTCCTCGATGCCGTACTTCGAGCCTTCGCGGCCCAGGCCCGATTCCTTGATGCCGCCAAAGGGCGCGACTTCGGTGGAGATGATTCCTTCGTTGATGCCGACCATGCCGGCTTCCAGGCCTTCGGCCATGCGCCAGACGCGACCGATGTCGCGGCTGTAGAAGTAGGCGGAAAGGCCGTAGGGCGTATCGTTCGCCAGACTCAGGACTTCAGACTCGTCACGGAAACGGAAGCAGGCGGCGACCGGGCCGAAGGTTTCCTCGCTGGCAATCAGCATCTGCGGATTCGCCTCGGCCAGCACCGTCGGCTCGTAGAAGGTGCCGCCCAGCGCGTGTCGACGTCCGCCGCACAGCAGCCTGGCGCCCTTCTCCAGCGCATCACCGACGTGCTGCTCGACCTTGGCCAGCGCCGCCTCGTTGATCAGCGGGCCCTGTTCCGTGTCGCCCTCCAGCGCATCGCCCACGCGCATCGCGCTGACCGCCTTGGTCAAGCGGGAAACGAAGGCTTCGTAGACGCGCTCCTGGATATAGAAGCGATTCACGCACACACAGGTCTGTCCGGTGTTGCGGAACTTCGACGCCATGGCACCGCGCACGGCCGCATCGATGTCGGCGTCGTCGAAGACGATGAAGGGCGCATTGCCGCCCAGCTCCAGCGAGACCTTCTTCAGCGTCTCGGCGGCTTGGCGCATCAGCAACTTGCCGGTGCGAGTCGAGCCGGTGAAGGACAGTTTGCGCACTGCGCCGGACGCCTGGATCGCCCCACCAATAGCAGGCGCGTCGCCGGAGACGATATTGAACACGCCCGCCGGAATGCCCGCCTCTTCCGCCAGCACCGCAAGGGCGAAGGCGGAAAGCGGCGTTTCTTCCGACGGCTTGAGGATCATGGTGCAGCCGGCGGCCAGCGCAGGGCCGACCTTGCGGGTAACCATCGCCAGCGGGAAGTTCCACGGCGTGATCGCCGCGACCACACCGATGGCCTGCTTGATCACGACGATGCGTGCATCGCCCTTGTGCGAGGGAATCACGTCGCCGTAGACGCGCTTGGCTTCCTCGGCGAACCACTCGAGGAAGCTCGCCGCGTAGGCGACTTCTCCCTTTGCCTCGGCCAGCGGCTTGCCCTGTTCGGTGCTGAGCAGGCGCGCCAGGTCGTCCTGGCGCTGAA
This sequence comes from Pseudomonas sp. PDNC002, assembly GCF_016919445.1. Classification (NCBI taxonomy): domain Bacteria; kingdom Pseudomonadati; phylum Pseudomonadota; class Gammaproteobacteria; order Pseudomonadales; family Pseudomonadaceae; genus Pseudomonas; species Pseudomonas sp. PDNC002. The sequence goes on from NZ_CP070356.1 coordinate 6,296,899, forward strand.
GCATCAGCTCACCCCAGCGGCGGATGCGCCCACTGCGTTCCTTGGCGGTCAGTGCGCGCCACGCCGGCAACGCGCGTTCGGCGGCAGCGATGGCCGCATTGGTTTCCTCGGCGCCGCCACGGGCTACGTCGACGATCAGCGCGCCGGTGGCCGGGTTGCGCACCGGGTAGGTTGCGCCACCCGTCACCCATTTGCCGTCGATGTAGTGGCCGGTTTTCAGCAGCGCGCTCATGCCACCGCCTCCGTCAGCGCAAAGGCTTCGCGCATGGGGCGGGCGGCACGCAGGATGCGCTTGCCGGCGGTGTAGTCGTTGATCACGTCGCAGGGCGTGTAGTTGCGCTCCAGCTCGTAGATTTCCTCGTCATCCAGGCGGGTCTCCAGCGCGGCCAGGGCGCTGTCGAACTGCGCGGTGGTGTCCGCGCCAACGAGCATGCAATCCACACCGGAATGCTGCAGCACCCAGGCCTGGGCGATCTGTGCGTTGGATACCCCGCGACGCTGCGCGACGCGCTGCACGGAGCGGGCGATCTCGAAGGAAGCCTCGTCGGCGTACATCTGCTGGGTGAAGAAGTCGGTCTGGTTGCGCGTGGAGTTCACATCGCCGGTCAGCAAGCCGCGCGCCAGCGGGCTGAACACCGACACACCGAGGCCCTGGTCGCGGCAGAACGGGATCATCTCGCGCTCTTCCTCGCGGTAGGCGCAGTTGAGCTGCAGCTGCATGTTGATGGGCTTGACCCAACCGTTGCGCTCGCAGGCCATGAGGATTTTCGCCAATTGGCCGGTGAGCATGGTGGAGACGCCGATGTAGCGCGCCTTGCCGGCACGAACGATGTCGTTCATCGCGCCCATCACTTCTTCCACAGGGGTGTTCACGTCGTAGAAGTGCAGCATGTAGATATCGACGTAATCCATGCCCATGCGCTTCAGGGAGGCGTCGATGCTGTCCATGATGTGCTTGCGCGAATGGCCGCTGGCGTTGATGCCCGGGCGGGTGCCGTAACCGACCTTGGTGGTGATCACCAGGTCCTCGCGGCGCGCCAGGCGCTTGAGAATGCGGCAGACCACTTCCTCGCCGACGCCGGCGGAGTAGAAGTCGGCCAAGTCGATGAAGTTCACGCCGGCATCCAGCGCGTGCTTCACGATCGGTTCGCTTTTCTGCTCATCGAAGATCCACGGCTTCCAGTCCGGGGTGCCCATGTTCATGGTGCCCAGGCACAGCTTGGAAACCTGCAGGCCGGAGTTGCCGAGACGGATGTATTGCATGGCGCTTACCTCAGGCCTTGGGGGTGTAGAAGGGGTTGGCGATGGCGTTGACCACGTCGGCCAGCTGCGCGCGCTCGGGCTTGCAGCTCAGCGCCGCGCGGATCGCGGTGCGGCAGGCGTTGTAGTTGTTCAGGTAGACGGCATCGAGATCGTCACAGCCCGGGTTGACCCAGTTGGCGGTGACGATGGCCCATTCGTCCTCGGCTTCCGGCGGCAGGGTGCCGTCCAGCAGCGCTTCGGTGACGGCCTTGGCGATACCGGCCTGGGACGCGCCCCAGGTGGCGTTGGCGTGCAGGTCGCCGTTGATCTCGGCCTTGTTCACGTAGAGGGTCATCGGCTTGACCGGGATGTTCGGCTGGGCGATCACCATGAACGGGCAATGGCCCTGGCTGGGCGACGCGAGGCTGCTGGAGAAGGCCAGCCCGGCCGGGCCGCTGCGCGGACCGAGCAGGATGTTGATGTGCGCGGCGTTGACGCCGGGGCCTTCGAAACCTTCACCGATATACAGGTCGAGCTTTTTCATGGGGTACCTCATGGATCGTGGGGGTGTAAGAAAGCCCGGGCGCGCAGAGGCGGCCCGTGGCAAAACCGGCGGAGGCGCCGGGGGGGAAAGCGGTTTGGGATCAGGTATCGACGGGCGAATCAGACGGGTGCGCGAAAGCACCGGAGAGGCCGGAGTGCAGAGGACGGATCGAGGGCAGGGCAAGCAGGGAGGAAGTCATGTCGCGTCGCTCTTTGTTGTTGTCGATGAGCTGGTGCGACGATTTTTAGCACCGGGCCCGAACGGCCCGGTAACCACAAAAACTCAAGGAGCTATGACTTGCGCTCATAGCTCCGGAAGGGGCTTTAGGTCAGAGGCCGATGCGCTCGAAGAACCCCGGTTTCTCCACTTCCTTGCCACTGGCGGCGATGCTCACGGGCTCCTGCACTTGGCGCGTGGCGGGGATTTCCCGCGAGCCCAGCTCCTTGCCCACCAATTGCAGCGGGCCGGCACCCTGCCCCGCCGTGTGTTCGTACTTGGGCGGCGTGTGGGTCTCGTCGTAGCGCAGGTAGTAGACCTCGCCGGCGCGGGCTTCCAGGGTGAAGCCGGCGATCAGGGTGAAGTCCAGGCTGCCGCCTGCGAAGAAAGTCCAGAAGCTGCCCAGCAATGGACGGCGCATCTGCAGTGGATAACTGCCGGGAGCGAAGCTCAGGGCGAAGTAGCCGTTGCTCGGCAGGCTGCCGATCAGTTCCCTGTTGATAAACAGTCCGGGAGCTTCCAACTCCTCGTCGGACCACTGGTTCTGTGGCCGATAGATGTACACCGTGGCCTGCTGCGAATCCGTCGGCAACGCACCGAACGGCGGCCCGTCCACCGCGCCGAAGAAGGCGCCGGGCGAACTGCAGCCAGCCAGCATCAGGAGAAAGGCGCACAGGGCCAGTCGGAGCATGGAAAGTCCCTCTTATGGTTATGCCCGGAGCATAACCACGCCGCCACGCCTTGCCACCCGTCGAAAGTCCGGGTCGACGAGTTCACACAAACGCCAGGGCGAGCCCCGCTCATCCCAACCAGTTTGACACTGCTGCACCTAGGGCGAAGTATTACCCGGTATTACCTTTAACTACACAGGTGCCGCCATGGCCACTTCAGTCAAACTCGACGAGGAAATGCTCGCCCGCGTCCGCGAGCTGGCCGAACTGCGCCAGCGCTCGCCGCACTGGATCATGCGCGAAGCCATCGGCCAATACGTCGTGCGTGAAGAGCAGCGCGAGAAGCTCAAGCGCGACACCGAGCAGGCCTGGGAAGAATTCCAGGCGACCGGCCAGCACGTCACTGCCGAAGCGGTGGAGAGCTGGCTGAACAGCTGGGGCGATGAGGACGAGCAAGCCGCACCGAAATGCGAGTGATCTATGCGCCCGCGGCGCTTCGCGACCTCGACCGCCTGCGCCGATTCCTCCGGGAAACCAATCCCACCGCCGCCCGCCGTGCCGGCCAGATCATTCTCCAGGCCACCCAGGCGCTGGGGGCCTATCCGCAGATGGGGCGACTGATCGATGACCTACCGATCGAATTCCGCGAATGGCCCATCGACTTCGGTGACAGCGGCTACCTAGCCCGCTACCACATCGATGGAGAAACACTGGTCATCCTCGCGATCCGCCACCAGCGCGAAGCCGGTTACTGAACCCGAGTCAGGTCAGTTCCTTGAGCCAGAACATCATCGACTTGGCAGTCTCCCGTTGCTCGCCGATATCGCGCCAGTGGTATTCGGTCTGCAGGGAAGGTTGCGGAGTGAAGCCGCGCTGCAGCCAGAAGGCGTCCGGCGAGCGGTAGCTGACGGGTCGTGCGCAGTGCTCCAGCGGCCGCCGAAGGGCGCAGAAGGCCGCCCAATCGAAGCGACCCAGACCACGCGCAAAGCGCTCGCGTTCCTCGAAGAAACGCAGGTCGAGAGCGGCGCTGCGGTACTCCGGCAGAACCACCGACTCGCCAAAATAGAAGATTCGCTCCGGGTTCCAGCCCTGGGCCAGGAACGGCTGCTGGAAAGCCTCGGCCTCGTCCAGCAGCGGCAGCCCGGTCGAAGCCCCCACTACCCTGCCCTCATCGATCACCAGCACGCACAGGCTCCAGGCCGATCGCACATGGGCGTCGAGGTACCCGGCTTCATATTCCGGACTGCCGTCGTAGAGGTACGGATACTCGCGGAACACGGTGATGCGCAGTCGCGCCAGATCATCGACGAACGGGCGAAGGGCGTCGCCGCTAAGCAGGCGGAACTCGACGGGCATGATGGTTTTCTTCCGCAAAGGGCCGCAGCGGCGGCGCTGCAGAAAACCTAGCACGGGCAGCGCAGGTCGGTAGAGCTGGTGAGGGGCGGCGCGAACGGCCCAACGATGGATTACGACTCGGTAACCACTCGCCGCCGCGCGGTCGGTGGTGCAGGCGGAGCTGGCAGCAGGTGTCGCACCAGCCATTTGCGCACCGGCACCACGCAGCGCTCCTGCACCAGCACACAGCTGGTGACCATGAACAGCAGGAACAGCGGATACAGCCACAGCGAAAGCTGCTGATGCGTGGCCGATTCGACGCAGAAGGCCCAGTCGGCCAGGCAATCCCCCGGCGCACGGATCAGTTTCTCGCTGCGCGAGAATAACGTGAACAATGGCACGTGCAGCGCGAACAGCGACAGCGACGCCGCCCCCAGCCTTGGCGACCAGTGGCGAATCAGGCTGCTCTTCGGATCGCGCGGCAGCGCGCTCATGTACACCAGCATCAGCTGAGCCGGCAGCAGCAGGCCGTTGTGCAGCAGGAAGTACCAGAACTTGGCGCCGTGGGTGTAGAGATAATCGGCCAGCAGGAAATTGGTGAGGACGAAGGCTCCCATCACCACCAACATGCCACGCCCCGGCAGGCGGCCGGCGTCCTTGTATTCGCGGAACAGTCCGTAGGCGAGGATGCCGCTGAGAAACTCCGGCAGGCGCAGCAGCGGGTTGCGGTGCAACAGGCCGGTCCAGGGCATGCCGTAGTGCTCGCTGGCCACCAACAGCACCGGCGGGATCAGGTAGAGAATCCACAGCGCGAGCAACCAGCGCCATTTGTGCTTCATCCGGGCCAGGCGCGGCGCGACGAAGGGGAAGCACAGGTAGAAGAAGAACAGCGTCGACAACGACCAGAGCGGCGCATTGAAAGTCAGGTAGTAGGGGTTCCACGCCTGCAGCATGGTCAGTTGGAGAATGCTGTTGAACAGCAACTCGCGGTCGCTCATCCAGTGGTGGAACAGCTCCGGCTGCAGGCGGCCGATGGCCTCGTTGGTGTCATAGACGACGAAGCGCGGCGTGGCCTGGTCCAGGTCAGGACCGATGCCGAGCCCACTCACCAGCAGAAGCACCGCGATGGTCAGCAGGATCGAGAAGATGTGCAGCGGATAGAGATTGGACAACCGCTTGGTGAAGAAACTGCGCGGGCTCTCGCGCAACTGTCCGTCGGTGACATAGACGTGGCACAGCAGGAAACCGGAGAGCACGAAGAAGGTGCTGGTGGCGAAGAAACCGAGGGCAGTGATGTCATCGAGACCGGCGAATTTCTGCTCGGCCGGATAGCTGTGCAGGGTGTGGTAGATCACCACGTACAGGCCCATCAGGAAGCGCAACCACTCCAGCCCGATGAAACGTTCCTTGCGATTGGTCTCCACGCCTCTCTCCCTCTCGACAGACAACTTCGACGTCAGCGGCGGCGGTCGAGGAAATTCACCACCAGTCGATCCAGCGAGCCCCACACACGTTCACGCAAGCGCTTCCACCAGGGCCGCGCGCGCCAGAAACCCAGGTCGATCTCCCGGCTCTGCTGAAAATCGGCGGCGAGGCAGTCGGCTACCGCCGCGGTGAATTCTGGGTCGAACGCTTCTACATTGGCCTCGAGATTGAACCGAAGGTTCCAATGATCGAAGTTGCACGAACCGACACTGACCCAATCATCGACCAGTACCATCTTCAAATGAAGGAATCGCGGCTGGTACTCGAAGATCCGCACACCCGCGCGCAACAGGCTCGGGTAATAGCGTTGGCCAGCGTAACGCACCGGCGCGTGATCGGTCAGCCGCCCGGTGAGCAGCAGGCGCACGTCAACGCCACGCTGTGCGGCTTTGCGCAACGCCCGACGAACCTTCCAGGTTGGCAGGAAATACGGTGTCGCGAGCCACACCCGCTGGTGCGCGCCGCGCAGGGAGCGTACCAGCGCCTGGACGATGTCGCGGTGCTGGCCGGCATCGGCGTAGGCGACCCGCGCCAGGCCTTCGCCATAGTTGGGCAACGGCGGCAGGCGCGTCAGCAGTACCTCCTCACGCGGCTTCCAGGCCCGCACGCCGAAGGTCGCATGCCATTGGCGCTCGAACAGCCGCTGCCAGTCGGCGACGATACTGCCGGTCATTTCCACCATGACTTCGTGCCAGTCGCTGTGGTTATCCCGCGCCGACCAGAACTCGTCGGTGGCGCCCGTCCCTCCGACATATGCCACGCGCTCGTCCACCAGCAACAGCTTGCGGTGGTCGCGGTACAGGTTGCGCAGGCCGGACTTCCAGTTCAGCGGGTTGTAGTGGCGCAGCTCGCCACCCGCCTCCAGCAGTTGGCGCGTCCAGGCGCTGGACAGTTTCAGGCTGCCGAAGGCATCGAACAGGCAGCGCACCCGCACGCCACGGGCGCGGGCCGCCAGCAGCCGATCGAGTAGCGCTTCGGCGCAGCTGCCGCTTTCGACGAGATAGAGCTCCAGCTCGATCTGCCGCTCGGCGCTGTCGATGGCGGCGAACATATGCGGGAAGAAGCGCTCCCCGTCGTAGAGCAGGGCGAAGCGGTTGCCGCTTCGCCAGGGGAAGATCGGCCCGCTCACCGCGAGGCGAAGATCAGCACGGCGCCTACCGGCACCGATAGGCCGATGCTTTTCAGCCCGGCCAGTTTGCGCAACTGCGCCACGCCCGGTGCGAGACCGAAGTCGGCAGCGTTGATCACCAGCGGCTGCAAGGTCACGACCTGGAAGCGGTGCTCGTCCAGACGGGTGATCAGCACATCGGTGCGGTAATCCTTCGCCTGGCCGTTGAGCTCCAGGCGCAGCGGCAGGCGCATCTCCAGTTGCACGCCGCTGGCCAGATCAGTGATGGGGCGCAGGTCGAGGCGCGAGGTGATGCGCGCCTCGGGGAATTTCTCCGTGGCGAATAGCTGGTCGCGCAGGCGCTCATCCCGCAGCGGTACGCCGGTGCTGACCGAGTCCATCTCGATGCGCAGCTCGACCTGACCCTGTTCCTCCACCTTGCCGTGCATCACCAGGAAGCGGTTCACCTCGGCGATGTCGGCATTCTTGGTGGTGACGAAGGTCAGCCGCGAGGACTCGTAATCGAGGTACCAGGCAGCCTGGGCGGAAGCGGCGAAGCAGGCCGCGAAGAGGAAGGCGAACAGCGAGCGCATGAAATCCCTTACATGAAAAACGGATGGATCAACGGCCAACGATAGCGGCCCACCGTCGGCTTGCAAACCGACCGCAGTTGGGCAGATGCGAGCGGCAATGGTTCAGTCCGTCAGCAAGGCGGGAATCCCCGCTACCAGCGCATCGATGGCGCAGCGGATCTTCGACGGCATGTAGCGAGTCTTCGGCCACACCACGTGAACATCCTGCGGCGGCAGATTGCAGCGGCCGCGGACCACCACCAGCTCGCCACACTTCACGTGCCGCGCCAGCAGCCAGGAAGGCATTCGCGCCAGCCCGAAGCCGGCCACGGCGGCCGCGGAAATCGCCTGCAGGTCGTCCATGCTCAACTGCGGTTCGATGTCGATGCGTTTCGTGTGGCCGTCCTCATCGCGCAAATTCCAGGGTGAGGTGACGCCTGCGACGGAGTAGCTGATGGCGGCATGGCTGGCGAGATCGTCGAGGGACTTCGGCATGCCATGCCGCGCGAGGTACGAAGGGGCCGCGCCGATGCTGGTGTACTGCACGCCCAGCTTGCGCGCGGCCAGCGTCGCGCTGTCGCCCAGCGGGCCGATGCGCACGGCGAGATCGAAGCCCTCCTCGATCAGATCGACGCGGCGATCGGTGAAGGACATATCGATTTTCAGCGCCGGATAGTCACGCGCCAACTCCAGCATCAACGGCACCACGCAGAGGTGACCGAAGGAGATCGGCACGCTCACCCGCAGGCGACCACGCGGCTCCCTGCGTCCGCCTTCGAGCTCGGCGTGGGCGGCATCCAGCTCGGCCAGTGCGCGTACGCAGCTGTCGTAGAACACCTGGCCGTCCTCGGTGAGGTTCTGGCTGCGCGTGGTGCGTTGCAGCAGACGTACGCCCAGGCGTGCTTCCAGCCGGGCGATGGCCTTGCCCACCGCCGAGCGCGTGAGGTTCAGGCGCTCGGCCGCCACGGCGAAGCTGCCGGCGTCCACTACCTGGACGAAGGTGGCGATGCCATCGAGTCGGTCATCCATCGGACTGCCCATTTGAATCCTGACAAGCCCCAATGATGGGACGAAATGGAGCCAATGGGGAACCCTGTTCTTTTCCACAATGGCGGCTCGGAAACGGAGCCCTCCCCATGACTGCCATCCACAATCCCCGCAATCTTATCGCCCTGGCGGCGGTGTGCCTGTCCTCGATGATGTTCGGCCTGGAAATCTCCAGCGTCCCCGCCAGCCTGCCGGCCGTGGAGCGCGTGTTGCACGGCGACTTCCAGGACCTGCAGTGGGTGATGAACGCCTACACCATCGCCGTCACCAGCGTGCTGATGGCCGCCGGCACCCTGGCCGACCGCTTCGGCCGCAAGCGCCTGTTCGTCATCAGCCTGGCGCTGTTCGGCATCACTTCGCTGCTCTGCGGACTGGCGACCAACATGCCGGCGATGATCGCCGGGCGTTTCCTGCAGGGCGCCGCCGGCGGGGTCATGCTGATCTGCCAGGTGGCCGTGCTGAGCAGCCAGTTCAGCGACCCGGCCGAGCGCGTGCGCGCGTTCGCGGCCTGGGGCGTGATCTTCGGCATCGGCCTGGGCTTCGGGCCGATCATCGGCAGCGCCATCGTCGCCCTGGCCAGTTGGCAATGGGTGTTCCTGATGCACGGCCCCATCGCCCTGCTGACGATGGCGTTGGCGCTCTACGGGGCGGTGGAGTCCCGCGATCCGGACGCCGAGCGGCTCGACCTCGGCGGCATGCTGACGCTGTCTCTGGCAGTGCTTGGCCTCGTTTTCTACATCACCCAGGGCGCCGGAATGGGGTTCGCCAGCCCCGCGGCGCTGGTGATTCTGCTGGCCAGCATCGCCAGCCTGGCAGCATTCGTCCTGATCGAACGCCGTGTCGCCCACCCGATGTTCGATTTCTCCGTGCTGCGTATCCGCGCCTTCTCTGGCGCAATGTTCGGTTCGGCGGGGATGAACGTGAGTTTCTGGCCGCTGATGATCTACCTGCCGGTCTACTACCACGGCGTACTCGGCTACGACGACGTGACGGCCGGCTGGTCGCTGCTGGCCTATACGCTGCCGACACTGGTGGTGCCCCCGATCGCCGAGCGCCTGGCGCATCGCTTCCAGCCGGGCTGGGTGATTCCCGGCGGCATGTTCGTGATCGGCGTCGGGTTCTTCCTGATGCTCTGGGGCAGCGCCGTGGAACACGCCAGTTGGCTGACCCTGTTGCCCGGCTGCGTGCTGGCCGGCGTCGGCCTGGGCATGACCAACACCACGGTGACCAACACCTCCACCGCCGCCGTGCCTGCCGCCCGTGCCGGGATGGCATCGGGGATCGACATGAGCGCGCGAATGATCTCCCTGGCAATCAATATCGCGGTGATGGGGTTGATCCTGCTCTGGGGCGTCGCCGCGGGACTGCACGGTGTGGATGGCAGCGAGCAGCTGCAAGTGGCCGCCCGGATTGCCGCCGGCCAGTTGGGGCACGCTGACCCGGCCACCGCGCGCGCGGCGCTGGTTCAGGGCTTCGGCTGGGTGCTGGGCTACGGCGGCATCAGCGCCTGGCTGTTCGCAGCGGGCAGCTTCGCGGCGTTCGGCGCGCGCCGTGCGGCGCGGCCTACACTGGAGGTGGCCCGCCCCTGACTGACAGGAATACCGCCATGAAAACCCTCCTGCTGCTCGCCTTCGTGCTCATCAGCGCCTCCAGTTGCAGCGTCGGCTCCGGCTTTCGCTTTCAGCCGGAGCTGCCGGTCGTTGCTGTGCTGGTGTAGAGCGATCTTCGTCTGTAGCCAGCACTATGCCGTACGCTCCGCGAACGTGCCCCTCTCCCACAAGATCAATAGCCCCTCACCCTAACCCTCTCCCGCAAGCGGGAGAGGGAACCGTTCGGCGCAGGATGAAAACACAGCGTCAGCCGGCACAATCTGCCCCCCTCTCCCTCAGGAGCGGGGCGCGTAGCCAGGGTTGGGGTGAGGGCATGGGCAGGCGCGGACTCATCAAAAGAAAACCAATACTTCTACAGGTAAAGGATCCGTCACGGCGCCTGCTTGATGATTTGGCGGAACCCCAGCACCGCAAACACCGGCACCTCGGGCGTGATCGAAGGCACGTTGGCGACTTCCTTGAGCGGCTCCAGCTTCTCCTCCAGGTCGAAGTCGATCAGCTTGAGCACCAGCGGCTCCATGGTCGTCACTTCGATGCGGCTCTCGCTGGGGCGACTGACCAGCACCTCGGACTTGAGCCGGCGCTGCTGGCCGTGCAGGTCGAGATTGAAGTCCACGGTTTCCTGGCGCGACTGGCCGACCTGCAGGTCGTCGTAGCGGCTCAGGTCCAGCTGGCTGCTGATGATCGCTTCCGGGAAGCGCTCGATCTCGAAGAAGGAATTACGCATGCGCTCGTCGCGCAGCGCCAGGCCGCTGTCGATGGATTCCAGCGGCACTACGACGCGCACCGCGCCCTGGTCGTCGATCTGCCCGGAGAGGCGGTCGAAGCGTTGCACTTCGGCCATCTTGCCGCGCTTGACCGACACGAAGCTGATCCGCGAGGTGTCGCCATCCAGTTGCCATTCGGCCATCGCCAGGGGGCTGGCCAGCACCAGCACTGCGCACACGGCTCCTGTTACAAAAGAATGCATTGATCCTCCGAAGCGGGTCGCCCCGCTCCGTGGAACGCGCCCGTCAGTGGCTGCCCGATTCGGGCAAATCGTCCGCCTGGGGCATCAGCTGGCATCCCTCGCGCGCACTGAGCCAGGCGGCTGTCTGCGTACTGCCAAGGCCACGGGCGGTCACCCGCTTGCGCGCTTCGTCGTCGAGGAAGGCGCTGGTCGGCACGTACTGCTTGGTATAGGCCCGGCAATAGTCCGCCGAGTTCCCCATAACGTAGCGGCAGGAACAGTACTCCTTGGCGGTGTAGGCACCGATGATGCCGGGGAAGGCGGCGAGATGGATGCGGTTCTGCCAGATCACCACGGCCAGCGCGACGAGCAGCAGGGCGAGAACGCTGAGGATCGGATGGCGGCGGATCATGGCTGCACCTCCCCGTGGGCGAAGGCCGCCTGGGCAAGTTTGAGGAAGGCGTCGTGTTGGTAGCTGCCGTCGCGGTCGTCGGCGTAGCGGACGATCACCAGCTTCTGTTCGGGGATCACGTACAGCGCCTGGCCCCAGTGGCCGAGAGCGGCGAAGGTATCCTCGGGGGCATCCGGCCAGGGCGCCGGCGAGCCGGCCACCGGGCGGTTGAGCCACCACTGTCCGCCGGGGACCGCTTCATTGGGCTTCTTGGGATCGGGCTGGTACTCCGGGAACGGCGCCAGGACAAACTTCAGCCAGTCCTGCGGCAGCAACTGGCGCTCCTTCCAGCGTCCACCGCGCTCCATCAGCAGACCGATGCGTGCCATGTCGCGGGCAGTCATATAGGCGTAGGAAGAACCGACGAAGGTGCCGCTGGCATCGCGCTCCCAGACGGCGGACTGGATGCCCAGCGGCTCGAACAGCGCGGTCCACGGATAATCCGCGTAGGCCTTGCCGACCATCTCCTTGAGCGAGGCCGAGAGCACGTTGCTGTCGCCGCTGGAGTAGCGGAAGCGCTTGCCCGGCTCGGCATCGGAGGGGAAACCGGCGGTGAACTTCGCCATGTCATCGCGGCCACGGGTGTAGAGCATCGCCACCACCGAGGAGCGCACCGGCGCGTATTCGTACTCTTCCTGCCAGGCCAGGCCGGAGGCCCAGTGCAGCAGGTCGCGCATCTTGATGTCCGGATGTTCGGAGAAGGCCGGGTAATGCTTGGCGACGGGGTCGTCGAGCTGGAACTTGCCCTCGCCAAAGGCCACGCCAAGCACGCTGGCCATCACGCTCTTGCTCATCGACCAGGCCAGGTGCGGCGTCTCGGCGCGCGTCGGGCCGGCGTAGCGTTCGTAGATCAGTTGGCCATCGCGAATCACCACCACCGCATCGGTGCGCACACCCTTGCGGGTCGCATCGTCGCGGTCGGGGAAGGCATAGCTTTCGAAGGCTTGGACAGCGGCACCGCTGGGCGTGGCGCCGTGGGGCCAGTCGGCCTCGGGCCAGGTTTCGGCGCCGTGGGCGTGGCCACTGAGCAGACAGGTGGCGAGGGCCAGCGCGCGTAGCGCTGGCCGGAACGAAGTAACGGGCATCGGCGGGCCTCTTGTTATCAGGTCGGCCCGCACCCTAGCACGGTGAAGATGACGAATTAAGCGCCGATTGTGCCGTAATCAAGGACGATTGGCGCAATCGGTCAGCATGGAACCTGTCAGCGTGGCACCTGGTAATCGTCCGGCCCCATCAGGTCCATGCCGCATTGCAAGTCGCTGATCCAGTCGAGGAAGGCACCGATCATGGCCTTGCCCACGAACGGCCGACCGTGCTGCGGAACGATCATCTCGATGTCCATGCCGCGGACCATGTTGGCCCACAGCCGGCCAACCTTGTTCGAGGCCATGTAGCGACGGTGGAAACCTTCCATGTGCGGCACGTGGGCGGCGAAATCCTGCACGGGGCTGGCGTCGTCCACCAGGGAGGCACCCATGTCGCCGGAGAAGAGGATCTTGCTGACCGGATCGTAGATCTGGAAGTTGCCCACCGAGTGGAGGAAGTGCGCGGGGATCATCTTCAACTGGCAGCGCCCCAGTTGCACCGACTCGCCACGGTCAGGCAGCGGGATGACCCGGTCGTAGGTGGAAATGCCATGGCTGACTGCCAGGTAGTTGGCTGTCAGGTGCGGCAGGAAGCGCGCCCAGAGCTTGGAGCAGATGACCTTGGCGCGGGTGTGCAGCAGCCATTTGTCCAGCGCGGCGATGATGTCCGGGTCCTGGTGCGAGGCGAAGATATAGTCCAGGTCCTGCAGCGAGAACAGTTTCGAGAGTTCGAGGGACAGTGGCGTGTAGGTCAGGTCGCCGCCCGGATCGAGCAGCAGGCGCTTGTCGTGGTCAACGATGAGGAACTGGTTGGATTGCACACCGTCGCCGCTGACCAGATCGTCGAAACACAGGCATTGATGTTTACCGTCGTCGAACAACACGATGGGTTCGCGTCGCATGAGGGGATTTCCTAAAGCAGTGGGAGGGAAAACAGTGGGTAGCCCTGCGGAAATTTCTTGGTATCTCAGAAACATCTGTAAGGCTAACGTCCCCTCCCCAGGCCCTCACTGACGTGGGTCAAGGCCTATTGCCACCCTCGCTTTTTCCAGGCGCTTGGCCCGTGCGGCGCCGGCGATGGCGAGCACGCCCTTGTCGCGTTTCCAGACCTCCGCCAGCTCCGGATCGCCCGAGGCGAAGGCGGCATCCAGCGTCGCAGCGAGGCTTTCGAACTGGCTGAACACACCGGCCAGCAGCAGGTGGGTTTCCGGCTGACCGGCGGGTTGGCGGCTGACTTCCGCGCAACCGGCGAGCACGCCGACCAGGCGCAGGGTCAGCTCCGCGGGCCAACTGTGCTCGACGGCGAGGCCATAGAGCCACGCGCAGATCGCGGCCAGCACATGGGTGTCTTCAAGGGTGCGGAACGGTTTGCTGTAGCTCTCCCAGCCATCGCCGGGCAAACGCTCGCAATGGGCGCCGTCGAGCAGCAGGCGGGCGTGGGGGATGTCCGGCATCAGCGGCAGGGCCGGCAGTGTCTCCAGCTTCGCACCGGGTGCACCGGCCTGGACGACGGTCATGGCGATGCGCGGAGACTGCCCCTCTTCCTCATCGCGCGCGGCGACCAGCCACCAGGCGGCGCTCTCGGCGGCGGTGGCGAAGTCCTTGCGGCCGTGCAGCACCAGGCCGTCGAGGCGCGTCTGCAAGTCGGCGGGACGCACGCTCTTCCTCTCCGTCACGCAGAGCGCGCCAAGGCTGAGCGGGGCCGCTGGCCAGAGTGCGCGCAGGGCGGCCTGATAACCGGCGAGGAAGGCCAGGCCCGGCGAAGTCGCCAGGCGTCCGCCGAGCACCGCCAGCTCGAAGCTGCCCGCATGGCCTGCGCGCGCAAGCAACTCGGCATACCAGTCGTCCAGGGCCAGCCCGATCGGTAACCGTTCCTGCTGGCCTATCAGGCATTTCCAGGTCATCGAGGCACTCCTTCCTTCGAGGTCGTTGTTGTTGTCATACAAGCATCACCGCATCGTCACGGAGGTGACACCGGTCATTCCTAGCCTGAGCTTGCACAACAAAGCCGACCGGCCGCAACCCGCATGGCCGGTTCACGGAGGCACTCGCATGAGTCAGATCGCCCTCTCCTGTGACACCCCCGCAGAACGCCGTCTGAAGGCCGTGCGTCTGCGCGGCGCCCGCGCCCTGCGCGAAGCCCAGGCCCTGCGCTACCGCGTGTTCAGCAGCGAGTTCGATGCCCAGCTCAAGGGCGCGGACCAAGGCCTGGACATGGACGATTACGACCGCCACTGCGCACACATCGGCGTACGCGACCTGAACACCGGCGCGCTGGTGGCCACCACGCGCCTGCTCGATCACCGCGCCGCGCAGCGCCTGGGGCGCTACTACAGCGAAGAGGAATTCGCCCTCGACGGCCTGGACAACCTGCAAGGCCCGGTGCTGGAAATTGGCCGCACCTGCGTCGACCCGGCCTACCGCAACGGCGGCACCATCGCCGTGCTGTGGAGCGAGCTGGCGGAAGTGCTCAACGAAGGCGGCTACCGCTACCTGATGGGCTGCGCCAGCATCCCCATGCGCGATGGCGGCATCCAGGCCCGCGCCGTCATGCAGCGTCTGCGTGATCGCTATCTGTGCCAGGAAAACCTGCGTGCCGAGCCGAAGACCCCGCTGCCGCAGCTGGACGTGCCGGACAACCTCACCGCCGAGCTGCCGCCCCTGCTCAAGGCCTACATGCGCCTGGGCGCGAAAATCTGCGGCGAGCCCTGCTGGGACCCGGATTTCGGCGTCGCCGACGTGTTCATCCTGCTCAAGCGCGACGAGCTCTGCCCACGCTACGCCCGCCACTTCAAGGCCGCGGTCTGATGCGCAGCCTGCGCGCCTGGCTGCGCGTTGCCCGCCTGCTGCTGGTGTTGACGGTGGGCCTCGCGCTGGCTGCCTTCGTCAGCCTGCTGGAGCGCCTGCCCGGCCGCGACTGGATGCCCCTGCGCCAGCGCCTGACCTGCTGGTACCTGGCGCGTCTCGGTGGCGCCCTGCCCTTCGACGTGAAGGTGCACGGCGAGTTGCCCGGCCAGCCGATGCTGTGGGTGTCCAATCACGTGTCCTGGGTCGATATCCCGCTGCTCGGCGCCCTGCTGCCGCTGACCTTCCTGTCCAAGGCCGAAGTGCGCCAGTGGCCGGTCGCCGGCTGGCTGGCGGAAAAGGCCGGTACGCTGTTCATCCGCCGGGGTTCTGGCGATGCGCGGATGATCAACGCGCAACTGGCCACGCACCTGTCGCGCGGGCGTTCACTGTTGGTCTTCCCCGAAGGCACCACCACCGACGGCCAGGGCCTGCGCACCTTCCACGGTCGCCTGATGGCCAGTGCCATCGAGGCCGGCGTGCCGGTACAGCCGGTGGCACTGCGTTACCGCCGCAACGGCCAGGCGTGCGAGTTGGCGCCCTTCATCGGTGACGATGATCTGGTCAGCCACTTGAAGCGTCTGTTCGACAATGATCGGGGAGTCGTGGAAATCCACCTGCTGCCGGCGCTGTCCAGCGCCCACCAGGATCGCAATCTGCTGGCGAAACAGGCGCAAGGCGCGATCCACGCCGTGGTGTGTGATATTCAGGAAGAGTCGGCCATCGCGGCCTGAGGTTCGCTGACGAAAGCAGCGAAGAGAATTTGGAGCCCGCCGTAACCTACGGCCGGCGGGTTCCCACTCTGACGAAACGGCTTTCAAACTGCGCCGGGCGACACCCTCGAGCCGCCCGGTGAAGCCTGAAAACAGTCTCCAGACGCCGAAGGCTCAAGCCTCCGGCGGCACGACCAGGATGTCACAATCCAGTTCGCGCAGAGCGTAGTCGGCGACACTGCCGATCAGGGCACGCTTGATTCCACCCATACCCCGAGTACCCATGACCAGCAGATCCGGTCGATGCTTGTCGACCATCCGCTGCAACACGTTGCCCGGCAGCCCGACGGCCACCAGTTGTTCGTCGATGCGTTCTTCCAGGTGCTGGTCGTGGAGGAACTTTTTCAGCTCGTCCACCGCCTGGCGCGATTCGCTGCTGACGAATTCGTCGATGCGCTCTTCGCTCACCCCGGAGTACTGCATCATGCCCTTGGCCAGCGGGCTGAAGGCGTAGACGCCACGGCGCACGGCGCCTTCTAGCAGGCCCAGCTCATCGGCCACTTCCACCGCGTGGGCCGAGGCTGGCGAGGTGTCCAGTGCCAGCAGCAGATCGCGGTATTCGCCGGCGGCCGGCTGGTTGACCACCAGCACCGGCACTTGCCCGGCGCGCAACACTCGCTCCACCGTGGTGCCGACGAAGATGTCGCGCAGCACGCTCTTGCGGTGCGCGCCCATCACCAGGACTTCGCAATTCTGTTTCTTTGCAGCGGCGAGGATCTGCTGATTCGGGTCACCGCGCTCCACCAGCAGCTTCGGGCAGGTGCCGCCCAGTTCGGTGAGTTCCACCAGGCGCGCTTCGAGCATCAGGCGCACCTGGGTGACTTCCTGCTCGACCAGCGCGGCAGGCTGGTCTTCATCGACCACGTAGATCACGGTCCAGGGACAGGCGTAGCGCTTGGCGAGCGCCGCCGCACGGTGCAAAGCCTTTTCGGAACGGCCAGACAGATCCGTTGCGACCATTAACGACTTCATCATGCTGTTCCTCTCGTCGTCCTTCAGATGTGTCTATTGCACACGCTATGGACCGCCGGGCGGTTGACGCATATCAAGTCAGGCCGGACCGTCCATCGATTTCGGCGGATTTCTGACGAAGGCCTGCAGTTCGGGATAGAACTCGCGGAAATCCGCGCTGAGTGGCACGTAGAGCCGCTCCAGTTCCTCCCAGGCGCCGTCCAGCAGGGATGGCCGCGACAGGCGCCGGGACATACCGGTCACCACGTCCTGCAACACCTCGAACTGCCGGTAACTGCCCAGCCAATCCTGCGCCGCCATGCGCGGTGCAATGCGCGCCAGACGCTCCGGCAGGCCGGGCGTGCGGCCCAGTACACCGTAGACCCGTTGGGTGAAGTGCTCCAGCGACTCCTCGGAGAAACGCCCCCAGTCACGGGCCAGGCAGTGGTCGAAGAACACGTCCAGAAGCACGCCAGCCATGCGCCGGCGCTCGCTGGGGAAACGTGTCTTGGCACTGTGTATCAAGGGATGACTGTCGGTGAAGGCATCGATGCGCCGGTGCAGGCGGATGCCCGCCTCGATCTCGGCGGGCCACTGGCCGGCGAGCGGGCCTTTGACGAAATCGCCGTAGAGGCTGCCGAGCAGTTGGGCGGGCCGGTCGCCGCCCAGATGGAGATGCGCGAGGTAATTCATAAGGTGAGCTTAGCGCGGAACCGTAGCCAACCTGTAAACGCCATGCCTGGTCGATGCGTAGGAGCAGCTGTCTTTTCCTGGGAAGTCCGTACCGATGCATCCCCCTCACCCCAGCCCTCTCCCTCAGGGAGAGGGGGCAGCCCGAGCCGGCTGACGCTGAGGTTTCATCCTGCACCTAACGGTTCCCTCTCCCCCTGGGAGGGGGTTAGGGTGAGAGCCGACCCGAGCGCAGAACTTTCACGCAGGAGCGGATTCATCCGCGATAGGTCCGTATCGCGCCGGGCGCCCATCGCGGACGGAGTCCGCTCATACGCCAGCTGGGCAATATCACCGATAGTGATCATTACTATCGCCCCAAACGAATTCATATCGCTTTTGACCGATATATAGTTCGTCCCAACGCGATATACCGATACGCCCACATGACTGAACAACTCAATCTCGACCTCGACGAAATCTTCAAGGCCCTGGCCCATCCGGTACGGCGCGACATGCTGTATTGGCTCAAGGACCCGGAGCAATTCTTCGTCGAGCAGGAGCACCAATCCTTCGAGATCGGCGTCTGCGCCGGCAAGTTCGACCAGCGTACCGGTCTGTCGCAATCCACCGTCTCCGCGCATCTGGCCGCCCTCCAGCGCGCGGGTCTGGTGACCAGTCGAAAAGTCGGCCAGTGGAACTTCTTCAAACGCAATGAAGAGACCATCGAGGCCTTTGTTCGCCACTTGAGCGAAGCGTTGTAACAAACCCGTTCAGGATCTTGCGAGCTAGAGCAGAGCAAGGCGAAAACAGACGAGGAAGCGCAGTTTACAAGCGGTAAATGAGCATTCCGAGTCTGTTTTCAACGCAGCTATGCCGACGCGCAGCAGATTCAGGACGGGTTTGACCGGCTACTGCCAGCCAAGACAATTTCAACTTTCCAGGAGCAGGCGCATGCCCACTTCGCTTCTCGTCCTCGCTTTGTCCGCGTTTGCCATCGGCACCACGGAATTCGTGATCATGGGCCTGTTGCCCGAGGTCGCGGGCGACCTGTCCGTCTCCATTCCCGCCGCCGGCTGGCTGGTCAGCGGCTATGCCTTCAGCGTCGCCATCGGCGCGCCGATCATGGCGCTGCTCACGGCCCGACTGCCGCGCAAGACCGCGCTGCTGATGCTCATGGGCATCTTCATCCTCGGCAACCTGCTCTGCGCGGTGGCCGCCAACTACGGCCTGCTGATGCTGGCGCGGATCATCACTGCGCTCTGCCACGGCGCCTTCTTCGGCATCGGCTCGGTGGTCGCCGCCAGCCTGGTGCCGGCCAACCGCAAGGCTTCCGCCGTGGCCCTGATGTTCACCGGCCTGACCCTGGCCAACGTGCTCGGCGTTCCGGCCGGTACCGCGCTGGGCCAGGTCGCTGGCTGGCGCTCGCCTTTCTGGGCGGTGACCCTGATCGGCGTCGTCGCCCTGATCAGCCTGTGGCGCGTGCTGCCCAAGCAACACGATGAAGAAGCGGTGGACATGCGCAAGGAAGTCGCCGCGCTGCGCAACGGCCCGCTGTGGCTGGCGCTGGGCACCACCGTGCTGTTCTCCGCCGCCGTCTTCGCGCTGTTCACCTACGTCGCGCCGCTGCTGGGGGAGGTCACCCAGGTTTCCCCGCGCGGCATCACCTGGACCCTGGTACTGATCGGCCTCGGCCTGACCCTGGGCAACATCATCGGAGGCCGCCTCGCCGACTGGCGCCTGGGCACGACCCTGGCCGGCGTGTTCGCCACCATGGCCGTCGTCTCCACCGTGCTGAGCTGGACCAGCGCCTCGCTGATCCCGGCCGAAATCACCCTGTTCATCTGGGCCGCCGCTGCCTTCGCCGCCGTGCCTGCCCTGCAGGTCAACGTGGTCCGCGTCGGCGGCGCCGCGCCCAACCTCGTCGCCACCCTGAACATCGGCGCCTTCAACGTCGGCAACGCCATTGGCGCCTGGGTCGGCGGCAGCGTCATCGACCACGGCCTGGGCCTGACCCGCGTGCCCCTGGCCGGCGCCGTGCTCTCCGTACTCGCGCTGATCGCGGTGATGATCGCGTTCAGCGGCAAGCCCAACCAGCCCCAAACCGTCCTCGATTGATCCTCCACCCTCACCCCGTATTGGAGTAACGCAATGACTACGCTTTTCGATCCCATCGTCATCGGTGACCTGGAACTGCCCAACCGCATCATCATGGCCCCGCTGACCCGCTGCCGCGCCGACGAAGGCCGCGTGCCCAACGCGCTGATGGCCGAGTACTACTCCCAGCGCGCCGATGCCGGCCTGATCCTCAGCGAAGCCACCTCGGTGACCCCGATGGGCGTCGGCTACCCGGACACCCCCGGCATCTGGTCCGACGATCAGGTTCGCGGCTGGACCAACGTCACCAAGGCCATACACGCCAATGGCGGCCGCATCTTCCTGCAGCTGTGGCACGTCGGCCGCATCTCCGACCCGCTGTATCTGAACGGCGAAACCCCGGTAGCACCGAGCGCCCTCAAACCGGCCGGCCATGTCAGCCTGGTGCGCCCGATCAAGGAATTCGTCACCCCGCGTGCCCTGGAAACCGAAGAGATCGCCGACATAGTCGAGGCCTACCGCATCGGTGCCGAGAACGCCAAGGCCGCCGGCTTCGACGGCGTGGAAATCCACGGTGCCAATGGCTACCTGCTCGACCAGTTCCTGCAGAGCAGCACCAACCAGCGCAACGACCAATACGGCGGCTCCATCGAGAACCGCGCCCGCCTGCTGCTGGAAGTCACCGACGCCGCCATCGGCGTGTGGGGCGCCGGCCGCGTCGGTGTGCACCTGGCTCCGCGCATGGACTCCCACGACATGGGCGATGCCGACCCACTGGCCACCTTCGGCTATGTGGCCCGCGAGCTGGGCAAGCGCGGCGTGGCGTTCATCTGCACCCGCGAGAAGGCCGCTGACGACAGCATCGGCCCGAAACTGAAGGAAATCTTCGGCGGCGTGTACATCGCCAACGAACGCTTCACCAAGGAAACCGCCAGCGAGTGGCTGGAAAGCGGCAAGGCTGATGCGGTGGCATTCGGCATTCCGTTCATCGCCAACCCGGACCTGGTGACTCGCCTGCAGAAAGGCGCCGCCTGGAACGAGCCGCACCCGGAAACCTTCTACGGCAAGGGCCCGGTCGGCTACCTGGACTACCCGCGCCTGTAAGGGTTCGGACTAGCGCCAACGAAAAGGGCGCCTTCATTTGAAGGCGCCCTTTTCATTTCTGCGCAAGGCAACAACCCTGTGTAGGAGCAACTGTCTCTCGGGAAGCCCGCGCCGACGCTTTCCCCTCACCCCAGCCCTGGCTACGCGCCCCGCTCCTGAGGGAGAGGGAGCCGTCCGCGCAGGCTGACGCAAAGGTTTCAGCCTGCACCTAACGGTCCCCTCTCCCCCTGGGAGAGAGTTAGGGTGAGGGCCGACCCAAGCACAGAGGCATCTCGTAGGAGCGGACTCCGTCCGCGATCGATTACCGACAGCTCCGAGTTGGCCGGTGGCACATCGCGGACAGGGTCCGCTCCTACACCGGTCGCCCGGAGTTACCTATAGGAGCTGCTCCAGCGCAAGGGCGTGGCGACATGGCGACCGGAGAGGCGATACCCGGTCGTCGAACACCGCGTCGCCTCCGCGCATCCCTTGCAACTCCCGCAGACCGCCGGCTCGGGCGCGACCTTTTCCACCACGCCCATCACCAGCAGCCTTTCCAGCAAAGCTTCGAGCAGCGCCCTGGAGGCGCCGAGGCGTTGAGCGAGGGTCGGCACATCCGCCTCCCCCATCTCGCCCAGCAGGTTGCGCACCGCGATTGCCGTGACCATCAGTGACAGCTCCCCGCCGGAGCCGCGCGCAACTCGCGCTCGCTATCCAGCTCCAGGCCGCGCCGGCCGACCCAGCGCAGGATCAGGAACAGCGCCAGGTTGAATATCAGCACCACGCTGATAGCTACCGCGCTGTACTGCGGATGTTCGGCGAAGCTGAATACCTGGTAGCACAGGGTCGCCAGCGAGTACGCCACGTTGAGTCCCCAGAACACCGCAAAGGTCATCCAGCCACGGCCGCTTTCGCGGGTCAGCGCGCCGAGTGTCGCCACGCAGGGCACATAGAGCAGCACGAAGACGAGATAGCTGTAGGCGGCCAGCGGGCTACCGAACTTGGCGGCGAAGGTGCCCATGGAGCCCTCCTCCATCTCGCCGTCGGCCATGCTCGCGGCGACCGGGTTGGCCAACACGCTGAGGCTGAAGGAGTCGCGCAAACCGTCGAGAGTGTCCTGGCCAGCCTGTTTCAGTTGGCCCCAGAGATCGTAGGCATCGGCGTCGAAGGCTTCGCCCTGGATGTGCTCGGCGGTGTAGAGGGTATTCAGCGTGCCGACCACCACTTCCTTCGCCAGCGCGCCGGTGACCAGGCCGACCGTGGCCTGCCAGTTGTCCTCGTGCACGCCCATGGGTTTGAGCAGCGGCGTGACCTTGTGGCTGAGACTGGAAAGCGCCGAGTCGGCGATGTCGCCCTGCACCGGGCGGCCGTCGAGGGTGACGCTGTTGAGGCCGCCGATCACCAGGCTGACCAGGATGATCACCGTCCCGGCGCGGACCACGAAGGCGCGCAGGCGCATCCAGGTCTGCAGCAGCAGGCTGCGCAGGTGCGGCACATGGTACAGCGGCAACTCCATGACGAAGGGCGAGGCCTCGCCGCGCATCAGCGTGTGCTTGAGCAGCAGCCCGGTCAGCACCGCCACGACGATGCCCAGCAGGTACAGCGAGAAGATCGCCAGCGCACCGTTCTGCCCGAAGAAGGCCGCGGCGAAGACGGCGAAGATCGCCAGCCGCGCACCGCAGGACATGAACGGCGCCATCATCGAGGTCATCAGGCGCTCACGCGGGTTGTCCAGGGTGCGGGTGCCCATGATCGACGGCACGTTGCAGCCAAAGCCGACGATCAGCGGCACGAAGGATTTGCCCGGCAGGCCGAGGGCCTGCATCAGGCGGTCCATGACGAAGGCCGCGCGAGCCATGTAGCCGGAGTCTTCGAGCAGCGCGAGGAACAGGTACATCAGGCCGATCTGCGGGATCAGCGGCAGTACCGCATTGATGCCGCCGCCCAGGCCCTGGGCCAGCAGCGCGGTCAGCCAGTCCGGCGCGCCGGTGCGCGCGCCCAGCCACTGGATGCCGTCGATGAACAGCGCCGAGGAGCCCTGGTCGAAGATCGGCTGCAATGCGCCACCCAGGGTGATGGCGAAGAAGAACATCAGGTACATCACCAAGAGGAACACCGGAATGCCCAGCCAGCGGTTCAGCGCAATGCTGTCCAGCACCTGGGTCAGGCGATGCGGCGCGGCGTCACGATGGTTACTGGCGCGCTCGCAGAGTTCGCCGATCAGACGGTAGCGCGCATCTACCAGCAGCAGCTCCGGGTCTTCGCCGCAGGCGCAGCGGATTGCGTCACGCGCGGCCAGCAGGCTCGCCGGTTCGAGCTGGAGCTGACGGGCGCTGTGCAGGTCGCCTTCCAGCGCCAGCAGGGCCATCCACGCCTGGGTTGGCGGCGCGTCGGCGGGCAACAGTTGAGTGACGGCGTTGCGCAGCGCAGCGGGATACGGCACTTGCAGCGGCGTCTGGGCAGTCAGGCCGTCGATGGCCTCCTTCAGCGCATCGATGCCTTCGCCACGGGTCGACACCAGCGGCACTACGGGGCAACCCAGCTCCCGTGCCAGCGCCTCGCGGTCGATGTTCAGGCCCTGGGTGCGGGCGATATCGAGCATGTTCAGCGCGACCACGCAGGGCAGGCCCATCTCGCGCAGCTGCACGGTGAGGTAGAGATTGCGTTCGAGGTTGGTCGCGTCGACGACGTTGACCAGCACGTCCACCTCACCATCGACGATGCAGCGCCGGGCGATCTGCTCGTCCAGCGAAGCCTGGGTCGACAAGGTGGTCAGCGAATAGGTGCCTGGCAGGTCCACCAGTCGCACGTTGTGACGCGCCGTGCGGAAGCTGCCTTCCTTGCGCTCCACGGTGACGCCGGCCCAGTTGCCGACGCGCTGGCGCGAGCCGGTGAGCTGGTTGAACAGGGTGGTCTTGCCCGCGTTGGGGTTGCCGATCAGGCCGATGCGCAGTTCATCCATGGTCGATCAGTCCTGCGCTTCGAGCTGGAGAAACGCCAGGTCGCGGCGGCGCAGCACCAGGCTGCACTGGCGGGTATCCACCTGCACCGGATCGCCCAGCGGCGCCACGCGGCGCACCTTCAGCTCGGCGCCCGGCAACAGCCCCATGGAAAACAACCGCTGGCGGAAGGCGGCGCCGATTCCGGGCCGGTAGCCGGTGATGCGGTACCGGCGTTGTGCTTGAAGGTCGAGCATGGAGGGCCTCCTGGCGAAATCGGCGACACGAGAGAATCTAAATAACTCTCATTTGTCGGCCATTATTCGCCCCGCGCTCCGAGCCAAACCTGACTCAAGACAAGAAATGCCCTTGCTACCCCCAAAGAGGGATAGCCAGAAAAAAGCCCCCGGACCTTACGGCGCGGGGGCTTTTTGCAGTGCTTGCGGTCAGCGGCTGCTGAGCTGCTGCTGGAGGTTCTGCACCTGAGTCTGCAGGGTGTTGATGTTGCGCATCACCTGGATGCGGAAGACATCGAACTCCTTGGTATCGCTGTTGGCCTGGCCTTGGCGACCGTCGACCTCGGAGCGCAGCACGAACAGATCGTCCTGAATGCTCTTGATCGCCTTGGCCTGGCTGCCGTCTTTCTTCAGGTTGGCGATTTCCGTGTTGAGCGCCTGGATCTGCTGATTGGCGGCGGCAAGGTCTGTCTGCACGTTCTTGAACTTGGCCTGCTCATCGGAAATGGCCTTGAGCTTGCCGTCCAGTTGCGCGATCAGTTGCGCGGCGCTGTCCTGCTGAGCCTTGAGGTCATCGTTGATCTGCGCCAGGCGCTTGCCCTGGGCACCGTCGAACTCCGACAGGGAAGTCTGCTGCGCCTTGGCCTGCTCGGCCAGACGGCCCTGCAGCTGCTTGACCTGCAGCTTCAGTGCTTCGCGGTCGCTCATGCCGTTGGACTCGTTGGCGACGAACTTGCCACGGATATCGTCGAGGCGACCGGCGGCTTCCTCACTGATCTTGGCGAAACTTTCCTGGGTGGCGATCAGCTGTTGTTCCATCAGCATCAGTTGCTGGTGGCTCCACCAGGCCACGCCGCCCAGGGCGATGGCCATGGCCGCGACCAGTGCCCACAGCGGGCCGGTGCTGGCGCCGCGTTTCACCGGTTCGGGCAGCGGGCGACCATTGGGCTCGACCACGCGGCGCGGGTGATGACCGAACTCGTCGCGGTCCGCGGAGTCGGTCGAGAGGCTGGGAACATCATCGAACTCGTCGAATGCATCGTTACGCATGGAATGAACCTGTGGGGATAAAGCGGCGTGTTGCCTGCGCAGCGCGCAGTATATCCGTTCATGTGACGCCGTGAGCAGCGTGCCATCACGGGGCGCGACGCACCTCGTCGGCGCACAGAAGACCCGTGACGGAGGTCGCAGTTCCCCAGGCGACCCGCCAATAGTGGCTTTGCGACACCGTGGCACGCCCCTTGCTCCCGCTCCAGATACTTGGCGCCGTGTTGGCGCCCTTCGCGGGGGAGGAAGTCGGGTGATCGAACTCAACAAGGCCATCCTGGATTGCATGCGCGAACTGCGCCGCCGTCTGCGTGAAGAACAGGCACTGGACATCCAGTATCAGCAGAGCGATGCGATCGAGCGGATGCTGCGCGCCTGTGCCGACTCGGTATGCGAAGACACTCGCCAGATGGGCGAGCGCCTCAGCGAATTGAGCGGCGTGAAGCTGCCGCGTGTGGTGCAGGAGCCGAGCTTCCTGCCGATGCAGGGTGGCGGGGAGCAGCAATACTCCGGGCCTTTGCGGGGCGGTGCCCGCAGCGCGCGCTAGATTGGGAATGTTCTAGTAGGAGCAACGATCTTCTTCGGTCACTCTGTGCCACTGCATTCCCCTCACCCCAGCCCTCTCCCAAAGGGAGAGGGGGCAGACCGTGCCAACTGACGCCATGGTTTCACCCTGCACCGACTGGTCCCCTCTCCCTCAGGAGCGGGGCGCGTAGCCAGGGTTAGGGTGAGGGCCGACCCAAGCGCAGAGGCATCCCGTAGGAGCGAGCCCTCAGGCACCCCGCACCCGCCACCAATCGCAGAACTCGTCCAGCGCATCCCACAGGCTGTTCTGCGGGTCGTAGTCGAGGTACTGACGGGCGCGGGAGATATCCAGGGAAAAGTCCTTGGCCATCACCGCCATGCCCAGGCGATGCAGGGTCGGCTCCGGGCGGCCGGGCAGGATCGTGGACACGCCTTCGTTGATCAACGCCAGGCTGTAGGCCAACCCGTAGGGCATGTGTCCCTCCACCGGCGGCATATCCAGGCGGCGCAGCACGTAGTTCACCACGTCCCACAGCGGCAGCGGCTGGCCGTTGCTGATGTTGTAGGCCTGGCCGAGCGCCTCGTCACCCGCCATCAGGCTGGCGAACAGCGCGTCGTTGAGGTTCTGGATGCTGGTGAAATCCACCTTGTTCAGCCCCTGCCCGATGATGCGCAGGCGACCCTTGCGGTGCGCGGCGATCATCCGCGGGAAGATGCTGGTGTCGCCGGCGCCGGTGACGAAGCGCGGACGCAGCGCCAGCACTTCCAGGCCGAACTCCTGGGCGCCGAGGGCGACCAGTTCCGACTGGTACTTGGTCGAGCCGTAATGGTTGGCGAAGCGCTTGGGCACCTGCTCTTCATTGATGCCGACATGGGACTGGCCGTCGAAATAGATCGACGGCGACGACAGATGCACCAGGCGGCGCACCTTCTGCTTCAGGCAGGCCTCGACGATGGACTCGGTCATCACCACGTTGGCCTGGTGGAAGTAGTCATGACTACCCCAAACGCCGACCGCACCAGCGCAATGCACCACGGCATCGACATCACTGCACAGCGCGCGTACCAGCGTCGGGTCCGACAGGTCGCCGGCCATGAACTCCGCACCGCGCGCCACCAGCGGCTGCAGCGCTTCCTCGCGGCGTCCGTTCACCCGCACCGCCAGGCCCTGCTCCAGGGCGAAACGGGCGAAACGCCCGCCAATGAACCCGCTGGCTCCGGTGACCAGAATCTTCATGCACGCCACTCCTGTTTTTATTTCCGGCGACTCTATCAGCCGCCGCACGCTACCACTCTGGCCTTGCACGCCAGAAACGAATCCTTGCAGGCCGCAGCGCGCCGGCAGGGTTGCACGACTTGAGTTCGGCGACATGCCGGGGGTGGTTGCGACTACCCTTGAGGCACTGACGCGTTTCCACGAGGCCACATCATGAGCAAGTCCCACTGGATGATCTACGGCGCCAATGGCTACACCGGCCGGCTGGTGGCCGAGCAGGCGCAACGCGAGGGCCTGACGCCGATCCTCGGCGGCCGCAACCCGGCCAGCCTGCACGCACTGGGCAGCTCGCTGGGACTGGAGTGCCGGGTGTTCGACCTGAACGACAGCGCCGCCGCCCTGGCCGCGTTGGAGGATGTCGCCGTGCTCGCCAACTGCGCCGGCCCCTTCTCCGCCACCGCCGCGCCGATGATCGAGGCCTGCATCGCCAGCGCCACCCACTACGTCGATATCACCGGCGAGATTTCCGTCTTCGAGTACGCCCACGGGCTGGACGAAGTAGCGCGTACGGCGGGTGTGGTGATCTGCCCCGGCGTCGGCTTCGACGTGATCCCCACCGACTGCGTCGCCGCCTGCCTCAAGGAAGCCATGCCCGACGCCGCGCACCTGGCGCTGGGCTTCGACAGCGGCAGCGGACTGTCGCCGGGCACCGCCAAGACCACCGTGGAAGGCCTCAAGCTGGGCGGCAAGGTGCGCGAGGCTGGACGCCTGCGCGACGTGCCGCTGGGCTACAAGCGCCGCGACATCGACTTCGGCCGCGGCCTCAAGCACGCCGTGACCATCCCCTGGGGCGACGTGGCAACGGCCTATTACTCCACCGGCATCGGCGACATCGAGGTCTACCTGCCGGTGCCGCCGGCCGCCGCCATCGGCATGCGGGTGATGGATACATTCCGCCCGCTACTGGGCCGCGACCGCGTGCAGGACTGGCTCAAGGAACAGGTGGACAAGCGCGTCCACGGTCCGGACGAAGTGGCGCGCAGCAAACTGCGCACCTGGGTCTGGGGGGAAGTGCGCAACGCCCGTGGCGAACGCCGCACGGCACGCCTGGAAACCGCCAACGGCTACGACGTGACCATCCACGGCGTGCTCTTCGCCGTGCGCCACCTGCTGGCCAACGCGAACACGTCCGGCTACTTCACCCCGTCGAAACTGTTCGGCGCGCGCTGCATCGAGCAGTTGCCGGGCAGCGGCAGCATCGTCATTCGCGGCTGATCGGCACCAGCAGGCCCGGCGCCTTCGCCAGCAGGTGCCGGGTCAGCGCGGCGAGCAACTCGCCGCCGTTGCGCCAGTGGTGCCAATAGAGCGGCACGTCGATCACCCGCCCTGGCAGCATGTCCACCAGCTCACCGCGTTCCAGCTCGCCGCGCACCTGCTGCTCAGGCACCAGGCCCCAGCCGAGTCCGCCACTGGTCATGCGCACGAAACCTTCGGAAGATGGGCACAGGTGATAGCTGAAGTGGCCGTCGACGCCCAGGTCCTTCAGGTAGCGGTGCTGCAGTTGATCGTCCGGGCCGTAGACGATGGCCGGCGCGCGGCCCAATCCCTCTGGTTTTACCCCCTTGGGGAAATGCCGGGCGATGAATTCCGGGCTCGCCAGCCCGCGATAGCGCATGGCGCCCAGCGGCTCGCAGCGGCCACCGGCCACCGGGCGTGGGTTGGCGCAGACGCAGCCGGCTACCTCGCCGGCGCGCATGCGCTTGAGGCCGACCTCCTGGTCCTCCACGACAATGTCCAGCAGCACGTGGCGCTCGCCGCAGAAGTCGCCGACCGCCTGCGCCCACCAGGTCGCCAGGCTATCGGCGTTCAGCGCCAGGCGCAGGCGCTCGGGCGCGGCGCCATCGTCCAGGGCAGGCACCCATTGCTGCAGATCGCCCTCCAGCAGACGCACCTGCTGCACATGGTTGAGCAGGCGCTGCCCGATATCGGTCGGCTGCGGCCGCGCCGCCCGCACCAGCACCGGCTGGCCGACGCGCGCCTCCAGCAGCTTGATGCGCTGGGAAATCGCCGACTGCGACAGCCCCAGCACCTGGGCACCACGCTCGAAACCGCCCTGCTCCACCACGGCGGCCAGGGCGGCAAGCAGCTTGTAGTCGAACATGATCAGTTTTCCTAATGAGATATCAGCAGTATTGGTTTTTCTTATACAGCCACAACGCGGACAATCGCCAGCATTCCACCACTGTTTACGGACTTCACCATGGCTGGCGAAACCTCCCTGGCCGCGCTGCTGCGCGACATGACCCCGGTACTCAACGACGGCGAGTACGTGTTCTGCACCCTTCCCGACAGCCAGCTTCCGGCCGGCCTGCAGCCGCTGGGCAGCTTCCGCGAAAGCGAAGGACTGACGCTGATCCTGTCGCGCGCCGAGGCCGAACAGGCTGGGCTGGCCTTCGACTACGTCGCCGCCTGGCTGACCTTGGAAGTGCACTCGGCGCTCCAGGCCGTCGGCCTCACCGCCGCCGTGGCGAGCGCCCTGGCCAAGGCCGGGATCAGCTGCAACGTGGTTGCAGCCTGGTACCACGATCACCTGTTCGTCGCCCACGCCGACGGCCCGCGCGCGCTGGACGTCTTGCACGCGCTCGCGCTCAACCCGGAAGGGGTCTGAATCATGTGGCAGAGCTACCTCAACGGCGTGCTGGTCGCCGCCGGCCTGATAATCGCCATCGGCGCGCAGAACGCCTTCGTCCTCGCCCAGAGCCTGCGCCGCGAGCATCACCTGTCGGTCGCCGCGCTGTGCGTGCTGTGCGATGCGATCCTGGTCAGCGCCGGGGTCTTCGGCCTGGCGAAGATCCTCGCCGAGAATCCGACGCTGCTGGCCATCGCCCGCTGGGGCGGGGTCACCTTCCTGGTCTGGTACGGGCTCAAGGCGCTGCGTCGCGCAGTCGCACCCGAAGCCATGGCCGACGCCACGCAGACCGGTCCGCGTTCCCGTCGCACCGTGCTCATGGCGGCCCTGGCGGTGACTCTGCTCAATCCCCATGTCTACCTCGACACCGTGCTGCTGATCGGCTCCCTCGGCGCCCAGCAAACCGCACCCGGCGCCTACGCCATGGGCGCGGCCAGTGCTTCGCTGATGTGGTTCTTCACCCTGGCCTTCGGCGCCGCCTGGCTGGCGCCCTGGCTTGCACGGCCGGCGACGTGGCGCCTGGTGGACCTGATGGTCGCGGTGATGATGCTGGGGATGGCGGCGCAACTGGTGTTCGCCAACTGATTCAGGGCAGCGCGCGAAATCAGTCCGAACGACATTCCGTCATCCCGGTCCGTATAGAGTGAGGGCCGGGCGCCAACGCAAGCCGCCTGGCAGGGCCTTTGCCCCTACAGTTGCTGCGTGGATATGCCACAGGTCGGGTGCTATGATCCGACCTTCGCGGCGCTGGCGGCCAAGGCTGCCAGACGCAACTGGCGCGCTGCCTGTCCCTTTGAGGGACGTCTTGCAGCTACGCCCGGATGCCGCGACACCTACGATACCGGCCCCGTGTACCGGTCGCGCGTTCGCCGCGCTAGCCCAGACTGAGTGAGATAGGAGAGACACCATGGCTTTCGAATTGCCTCCGCTGCCCTACGCGAAGAATGCCCTTGAGCCGCACATTTCCGCGGAGACTCTGGAATTCCACCACGACAAGCACCACAACACCTACGTCGTGAACCTGAACAACCTGGTTCCGGGTACCGAGTTCGAAGGCAAAAGCCTGGAAGACATCGTCAAGACCTCTTCCGGCGGCATCTTCAACAACGCGGCCCAGGTGTGGAACCACACCTTCTACTGGAACTGCCTGAGCCCCAACGGCGGTGGCCAGCCCACCGGCGCCCTGGCTGACGCCATCAACGCTGCCTTCGGTTCCTTCGACAAGTTCAAGGAAGAGTTCAGCAAGACCTCCATCGGCACCTTCGGCTCCGGCTGGGGCTGGCTGGTGAAGAAAGCTGACGGTTCCCTGGCCCTGGCCAGCACCATCGGCGCCGGTTGCCCGCTGACCAGCGGCGACACCCCGCTGCTGACCTGCGACGTCTGGGAACACGCCTACTACATCGACTACCGCAACCTGCGTCCGAAGTACGTCGAGGCGTTCTGGAACCTGGTCAACTGGGACTTCGTGGCCGAGCAGTTCGCTGCTTGATCGCACCCCGACTGATCTGAAAAAACCCGGCCCTGTGCCGGGTTTTTTCGTAAGGGGCGCGTAACACCTTCGTGTCGGCTAACCTGAAAGGCCGGTACCGTCACGAAACACAACGATGGCCCTTTGACGTCATTGCGCCAATTGCCAATACTCAGCCCCAGTCGTTCGCCCCTGGCGAGAAACAAGGAAAGACCTTGAAACTGGATCCCCGGCACAGCCTCTCCCTCAAGCTGCTGCGAATGGTATTGCTCGCGGCCCTCGTGGTCGGGGTGGTACTCAGCTGTGCCCAGATCGTCTATGACGCCCACAAGGCGCGCCAGAACGTACACAACGACGCCCAGCGCATCCTGGCGATGGTCCGTGACCCTTCCACCCAGGCCGTCTACAGCCTCGACCGCGACATGGCGATGCAGGTCCTCGAAGGCCTGTTCCAGCACGAAGCCGTGCGCTACGCCGCCATCGGCCATCCCGACGAACCCATGCTGGCCGAGAAATCCCGCCCTCTGCTGGACTCCAATACCCGCTGGCTGACCGACCCGATCCTAGGCGCCGAGCAGAACTACTCCATCCGCCTCGCCGGCCGCGGCGGTTCCAACGAATACTACGGCGACCTGAAGATCACCCTCGACACCGCGCCCTACGGCGACGACTTCGTCGCCACCTCGGTGATCATCTTCATCTCCGGCATCTTCCGCGCCATGGCCCTGAGCCTGGTGCTGTTCATGGTCTACCACTGGCTGCTGACCAAGCCGCTGTCGAAGATCATCGAGCACCTGGCCTCGATCAATCCGGACCGCCCCAGCCAACACAAGCTGCCGATGCCCGACGGCCACGAGAAGGACGAGCTGGGCTTATGGGTGAATACAGCCAACCAGTTGCTGGCCTCCATCGAGCGCAATGGTCATCTGCGCCGGGAGGCCGAAGACAGCCTGCTGCGCATCTCCCAATACGACTTCCTCACCGGCCTGCCCAACCGCAAGCTGCTGCAACAGCGCCTCGACCAGATCCTCGAGGGTGCCTCGCGCCTGCAACGCCGCGTCGCCGTGCTCTGCCTGGGCCTGGATGACTTCAAAGGCATCAACGAGCAATACAGCTACCAGTTCGGCGACCAGTTGCTGATCGCCCTCGCCGACCGCCTGCGCACCCGCAGCGCGCACCTCGGCGCCCTGGCGCGGCTGGGCGGCGACCAGTTCGCCCTGGTCCAGGCCGATATCGAACAGCCCTACGAAGCGGCGGAGCTCGCCCAGCAGATCCTCGACGACCTCGAAGCGCCCTTCGAACTGGACCAGCATCTGGTACACCTGCGCGCCACCATCGGCATCACCCTGTTCCCCGAGGACGGCGAGACCACCGAGAAGCTGCTGCAGAAAGCCGAGCAGACCATGACCCTGGCCAAGAGCCGCTCGCGCAACCGCTACCAGTTCTACATCGCCAGCGTCGACAGCGAGATGCGCCGCCGCCGCGAACTGGAGAAGGACCTGCGCGAGGCCCTGGCGCGCAACGAACTGCATCTCGTGTATCAGCCGCAGGTGGATTACCGCGATCACCGCGTGGTCGGCGTCGAGGCGCTGCTGCGCTGGCAGCACCCGACCCAGGGTTGGGTCGCGCCGGACCTGTTCATCCCGCTGGCGGAGCAGAACGGCAGCATCTTCAGCATCGGCGAATGGGTGCTCGACCAGTCCTGCCGCCAACTGCGCGAATGGCACGACCAGGGTTTCGACGACCTGCGCCTGGCGGTCAACCTGTCCACCGTGCAGTTGCGCCACAACGCCCTGCCGCGCGTGGTCAGCAACCTGTTGCAGATGCACCGCCTGCCGCCGCGTTCGCTGGAGCTGGAAGTCACCGAGACCGGCCTGATGGAGGACATCTCCACCGCCGCCCAACACCTGCTCAGCCTGCGCCGCGCCGGCGCGCTGATCGCCATCGACGACTTCGGCACCGGCTATTCCTCGCTGAGCTACCTGAAGAGCCTGCCGCTGGACAAGATCAAGATCGACAAGAGCTTCGTCCAGGACCTGCTGCTGGACGACGACGACGCCACCATCGTTCGCGCCATCATCCAGCTGGGCAAGAGCCTGGGCATGCAGGTGATCGCCGAGGGCGTGGAGACTGTCGAGCAGGAGGCCTACATCATCGCCCAGGGCTGCCACGAAGGTCAGGGCTACCTCTACAGCAAGCCGCTGCCGGCGCGCGAGCTGACGCTTTACCTCAAGCAGGCACGGCGCCTGGCCGAAGCGGCCGGCGGCAATCCGGGCGGGTCCGTCGAGCGCCATTGACCCCCAATCTCCTCTTGAAGCGCATGCCCTCTCCCTAACCCTCTCCCTGAAGGGAGAGGGCACCGTTCGGAGTAGGATGAAACCATGGCGCGCTCTGGCACGATCTGCTCCCTGTCCCTGAAGGGAGAGGAGACCGTTCGGTGCAGGATGAAACCATGGCGCCCTCTGGCACGATCCGCTCCCTGTCCCTGAAGGGAGAGGGAGCCGTTCGGTGCAGGATGAAACCATGGCGCGCTCTGGCACGATCTGCTCCCTGTCCCTGAAGGGAGAGGGAGCCGTTCGGTGCAGGATGAAACCATGGCGCGCTCTGGCACGATCTGCTCCCTGTCCCTGAAGGGAGAGGAGACCGTTCGGTGCAGGATGAAACCATGGCGCCCTCTTCTACGATCTGCTCCCTCTCCCTTCAGGGAGAGGGCGGGGGAGAGGGAGACCCAGGCACAGACCTTCAGAAGTAGACTGTTGCGCCTACAAGCCAATCCCCCTTCTGCTGGCCATCCGCTGCCCTCTGGCCAAACAGCACTACCGATCTCTCTTTTCAAAAATGCAAATCTTTCGCATTATGTTGCGGATTTTCTTGCGCAGTCCTTTTTCGTGCGCCTCCTCTCCATGCAAAGGAACCCGTCATGACTCGTATGCCCTGGGCCACTGTCAGCCTGCTCGCCATCGCCATCTCCCTCGCCGGCTGCGGCGATGACAAGAAAGCCGAAGCCCCCGCCGCCGCCGCACCGGCTGCCAGCACCCAGAGCACTGCCCCGGCGGCCGCCAAGGTCGACGAGGCCGCGGTCAAGGCCGTGGTGAAGAACTACCTGGACATCGCCGAAGCCACCTACGGCGACGCCCTGACCACCGCCAAGGCCCTGCAGACCGCCGTCGACGCGCTGATCGCCAAGCCCAGCGAAGCAACCCTGAAGGCCGCCCGCGAAGCCTGGATCGCTTCCCGCCCGTCCTACTCGCAGAGCGAAGCCTTCCGCTTCGGCAACTCGATCATCGACGACTGGGAAGGCGCGGTTAACGCCTGGCCGCTGGACGAAGGCCTGATCGACTACGTTGCCAAGGACTACCAGCACGCCGAAGGCAACGCCGGCGCCACCGCCAACATCATCGCCAACACCGAAATCCAGGTCGGCGAAGACAAGATCGACGTCAAGGAAATCACCGGCGAGAAACTCAAGGGCCTGAACGAGCTGGGCGGTTCCGAAGCCAACGTCGCCACCGGCTACCACGCCATCGAATTCCTGCTCTGGGGCCAGGACCTGAACGGCACCAAGCCGGGCGCCGGCGATCGCAAGTACACCGACTACGCCCAGGGCAAGGACTGCACCAACGGTCATTGCGACCGTCGCGCTGCCTACCTGAAAGCCGCCACCGACCTGCTGGTCGCTGACCTGGAAGAAATGGTCGGCAACTTCAAGTCCGGCGTCGCCGACAACTACCGCGCCAAGGTCGAGGCCGACACCGCCGAGAACAACCTGCGCAAGATGTTCTTCGGCATGGGCTCCCTGTCCCTGGGCGAGCTGGCCGGCGAGCGCATGAAGGTCGCGCTGGAAGCCAACTCCACCGAAGACGAGCACGACTGCTTCAGCGACAACACCCACAACACCCTGTTCTTCAACGCCAAGTCCATCCGCAACATCTACCTGGGTGAGTACAAGCGCACCGACGGTAGCGTCGTGAAGGGCCCGAGCCTGTCCGACCTGGTCGCCAAGGCCGACGCCGCCGCCGACACCGATCTGAAGAATGACCTGGCCAACACCGAAGCCAAGATGCAGGTCATCGTCGACCGTGCCGAGAAGGACGGTGTGCACTTCGACCAGATGATCGCTCCGGACGACAAGGGCGATCAGCAGAAAATCCGCGACGCCATCGCCTCGCTGGTCAAGCAGACCGGCGCCATCGAAAAAGCCGCTACCGCGGTTGGCGTGCAGGACCTGAAGCCGGACAACGCCGATCACCAGTTCTGATCCGCGCGTCCTGAAGTGACTGCGGCTCCAGGCCGCAGCTACTGAAGTGGCAAAGGCAAAGCCCCGCACTGCGGGGCTTTGTCGTTTCCGGGCGGCAAACGATGTCGTTCTCAAATACAAATTTTTCATATTTGCATTTGACGCCCCTGATACCATGGCGCGCTGCCATATACCGCTCTGGAACCTGTCGATGCTCCACCGCCGTACCGCCCTGTGCCTCGTGCCGCTGCTGTCCGCCCTCGCCCTTGCCGCGTGCAAGCCGGAGACCTCCCAGCACGCCGTGGCCGAGCCCGGCGAAGCACTGTCCGGCGGTGCCACCACGGTCCGCCAGAGCGACCGCAACGCCTATTCCATGCCCTCGGCCAACCTCACGCCGAGCCGCCGCCTGGACTTCAGCGTGGGCAACAGCTTCTTCCGCAATCCCTGGGTGATCGCGCCGACCACCACCACTGCGCGCGACGGCCTCGGCCCGCTGTTCAACACCAACGCCTGCCAGAACTGCCACATCAAGGACGGCCGCGGCCATCCGCCGGAGTTGAACGACGTCAACGCCGTGTCGATGCTGGTGCGCCTGTCGATCCCCGCCGGCTCCGCCGATGTCGAGACCATCAAGCGCCTGGGCGTGGTGCCCGAGCCGGTGTACGGCGGCCAGTTCCAGGACTCGGCGATCCCCGGCGTGGCGCCCGAAGGCAAGGTCCGCGTGGAGTACGACGCGGTGCCGGTGACCTTCAAGGACGGCACCGTGGTCGAGTTGCGCAAACCCAAGCTGCGCATCAGCGACCTGGGCTATGGCCCGATGCACGCGGACACGATGTTCTCCGCCCGCATCGCCCCGCCGATGATCGGCCTGGGCCTGCTGGAGTCCATCAGAGAAGCGGACATCCTGGCCAACGCCGAGCTTCAGGCCAAAGGCAGCGACGGCATCCACGGCCGACCGAACCGGGTCTGGGACGATGCCACGCAACAGACCGTCCTCGGCCGCTTCGGCTGGAAGGCCGGGCAGCCCAACGTCGCCCAACAGAACGCCCACGCCTTCTCCGGTGACATGGGCCTGACCAGCGACCTGCTGCCCAGCGACGACTGTACGGCAGCGCAGACCGACTGCAAGAACGCCATCGACGGCGGCAAGCCGGAAGTCAGCCAGCACATCTTCAACCAGGTCGCCTTCTACGCCCGCAACCTCGCGGTACCGGCGCGGCGCAAGGTCGACGACCCGCAGGTGCTGACCGGCAAGGGACTGTTCTTCGACACCGGTTGCGCCAGCTGCCACACACCCAAATTCACCACCGGGCCGAACGCCGCCGAGCCCGAACTGGCCAACCAGGTCATCCGCCCCTACAGCGACCTGCTGCTGCATGACATGGGCGAGGGACTAGCGGACAATCGCCCGGAATTTCTTGCCAGCGGCCGCGATTGGCGCACGGCGCCGCTGTGGGGCATCGGCCTGACCGAGACGGTCAACGGTCACACCCAGTTCCTGCATGACGGCCGCGCCCGCAACCTGCTCGAAGCCGTGCTTTGGCACGGCGGCGAAGCCGAAGCGGCCAAGCAACGCGTACTGAATTTCGACGCCGGGCAGCGCGATGCCCTGCTGGCGTTCCTGAACTCACTCTAAGGAGCCGAGCCCACCATGTTCCGCCCCCGACTTCTGATCACCAGCCTCGCCATCGCCCTGGGCGCCTGCTCGCCCACCGACCCGCAGGCCACCACCAGCGCCACGCTGGCCCAGCAGGTGATCCTGCCGACCTACAGCCGCTGGGTCGATGCCGACCGCGCGCTGGCCGCCAGCGCCCTGGCCTACTGCCAGGGCAAGGAAGACCTGACCAAGGCGCGCGCCGACTTCATGGCCGCGCAGAAGGCCTGGGCCGAACTGCAACCGCTGCTGGTCGGCCCGCTGGCCGAGGGCAACCGCTCCTGGCAGGTACAGTTCTGGCCGGACAAGAAGAACCTCGTGGCGCGCCAGGTCGAGCAACTGCTCAACAGCGGCAACGCGATTTCCCCGGCGACCCTGGATAAATCCAGCGTCGTGGTCCAGGGCCTGACGGCCTACGAATACATCCTCTACGACGCCAAGATCGACCTCGCCAATGCCGAGACCAAGGCCCGCTACTGCCCGCTGCTGGAAGCCATCGGCAGCCACCAGCAGGCCCTGGCGGAGAGCATTCTGGCGCAGTGGAAGCAGGACGGCGGCATGCTCGCCCAGCTCTCCAAGTTCCCCAACGAGCGCTACGCCGATGCCCACGAGGCCATCGCCGAACTGCTGCGCGTGCAGGTCACCGCGCTGGACATGCTGAAGAAAAAACTCGGCACCCCGCTGGGCCGCCAGAGCAAGGGCATCCCGCAGCCGTTCCAGGCCGAAGGCTGGCGTAGCGACATGTCGCTGGCGAGCCTGGACTCCAGCCTGACCGGCGCCCAGGCGCTGTGGG
Organism: Pseudomonas sp. PDNC002; assembly: GCF_016919445.1. NCBI lineage: Bacteria > Pseudomonadati > Pseudomonadota > Gammaproteobacteria > Pseudomonadales > Pseudomonadaceae > Pseudomonas > Pseudomonas sp. PDNC002. The sequence continues at coordinate 6,334,435 of NZ_CP070356.1, forward strand.
ACGGCACCGACAAGAAGGGCCTGCGCGCCCTGTTGCCGGCCGAGCAGAAAGAATTGGCCGGCAAGATCGACGCGGCCTACGCCGATGTCCACGGCAAGCTGAAAGCCATCAACCAACCCCTCAGCGAATTGCTGAAGGACGAGGCTGGCCTCAAGCAACTGAACGAGCTGTATGACAGCCTCAACGTCGTCCACCGCCTGCACGAAGGCGACCTGGCGAAAGCCCTGGGCGTACAACTGGGGTTCAACGCCAACGACGGCGATTGATTCGATCTGCTGCGCGTCGGCCAGGTGTCGTTGGAAAGGTGCGTCGGATTGCTCATTGGCTAGAGCCAACTCCGCATCCGCTGCACCTTCCCGCCTAGCCTGGCGCTAGCTCGCAAGATCGACGGGAAACAAGAAGCGAACGAGGTGAACGCCATGTTGCGACGTCACGTGATCGGCCTAGGCAGCCTGCTGCTCGGCGCCCTGACCTTCGGCGGCTGGACGCTGTCACGCAAGGGCAAGGAGCCCCTGGTGCTGTCCGCCCGTGACGACGCGGATGGCAAGCACTACGCCGTGGGCTATCGCCTGGATGGCAGCTGTGCCTTCGCCACCGAAGTCGGCCTGCGCTGCCATGACGTGGTGCAGCATCCCGAGCTGCCACTGGCGCTGTTCGTGGCCCGGCGTCCGGGGCGGCAGAGCTACCTGATCGACCTGAACGACGGCCGCCTGCTGCAGACCCTCGACTCGCAGGCCGACCGCCACTTCTACGGCCATGGCGTCTGGCACAAGGACGGCGAGTGGCTCTACGCCACCGAGAATGACACCACCGATCCGGGGCGCGGCATGCTCGGCGTGTACCGCTTCGACGGTGAGCGCCTCGCGCATACCGGCGAGATTTCCACCCACGGCCTCGGCCCGCACCAGGTGTCCTGGATGCCCGACGGCGAGACGCTGGTGGTCGCCAACGGCGGCATCCGCACCGAAGCCGAAAGCCGCGTGGAAATGAACCTCGACGCCATGGAGCCGAGCCTGGTGCTGATGCGCCGCGACGGCTCGCTGATCTCCAAGGAAACCCTGCCGCAGCAGATGAACAGCGTGCGCCACCTGGCGATTGCCGATGACGGCACCATCGTCGCCGGCCAGCAATACATGGGCGATGCCCACGACCGCGCCGACCTGCTCGCCATCAAGCGCCCCGGCCAACCGTTCCAGCCCTTCCCGCTGGCCGACGAGCAACGCCTGACCATGACCCAGTACACCGCCAGTGTCGCCGTGCACAACGAACTGCGCCTGGTCGCGCTCACCGCGCCGCGCGGCAACCGCTTCTTCATCTGGGACCTGGACACCGGCGCCGTGCGCCTGGACGCGCCGCTACCCGATTGCGCCGGCGTCGGCGCAGTGAAGGACGGCTTCGTCGTTACCTCCGGCCAGGGCCGCTGCCGCGTCTACGACTGCCGCAGCGAGCGCATCGCCGGCACGCCGCTGGACCTGCCCCCGGCGTTCTGGGACAACCACCTGCACCTGGCCTGACCCTGCGAAATGGGTTGGACTTGAATAACAAGTCCAACCGCAGTGCCGCGAGTCGGTGAATACCCGGCGACAATTAGGCCCAAGTCTTCCTTGAGTTCAAGACTGCAAAGCCCTCGACTATCATTCGCTAAAATCAACCTGGAATATCGGCAATTCATTGCTCATGATTTCAAAGCCATTCACTGGCTCGCTTATCCGTTCAATATATAAAACTCAAAGTCCCCACCTCGTTTCACGAGTCAATTACCCGCAAAATATCAGACGAAGAATCTGACCGGCCGCATGCACACCTGCAAATCTCACCGCTGAAATATTCTAGAACCCGCCAATAACATAGATTTATCGCCACAACTTACAAAACCACAAACCAAGCCTTCAACCCAGGCACGACAAGGGATTAATCAGCAGAAATATATATTAAAAACCAATAATATTATTAGTTATTCCTTGAATTGCCATAACTTCCCCCATGCCTTTTCATACCCTCGACTACTGACTCAGTAGCAACACCGAAGAGCCGATAAAACTCGATCTTCGCAGAAAGTTTTATATTACCTCCGGGGGTCAGCTTTAGCTAATCACACTTATGAATAAGGTATTCTCTGTCGTTTGGAACACATCGCGCTCCTGCTGGACTGTTGCCGTGGAAACAGCCAAAGGCCGTAAAAAAAGCAGCACGTCTAACAAGTCGTCCTTTGTTTCTGAGCGAATTCTGGATAGGGTCAAGTCATCAGCGCGCGTCGGACTTACGGCAAGCGCTGGATTACTAGCCGCAAGCATTCAGTCATACGCCCTCTCCGAGCCTGCCACAGGCTCAGTCAATGAGAGTGCGGACGGTAGCTGCACAGGTATTTCGAACGGAACAGCGCAACCGGGCACCGCGAATCAGCCTAATTGCCCCCTGGTACTACGCAGTGCAGCCAAGCTGTCCAGCACGGCCGTGAGCGGTATCACGTACTTCCACGCAAACACGACCCAGCCAGATTCGCAGGCAACGGGACAGGAGTCGTTGGCAATCGGTCCGGGCGCCGTCTCGTCCGGAACCAATAGCATCGCGCTGGGTCAGACCGCCGCTGCCGCGGGTTGGGGTGGTGTGGCCATCGGCCTGCTTAGCAATGCACCTAATACGAACACCGTTGCAGTGGGTCGCGAGACGGACGCCCTATCGGATGGCAGCATTGCCATCGGTTCCGCAGCCTCTGTCGATGCCGCAGCTACATATGGCGTCGCTATTGGTAACGCTGCATCAGTATCGAGCTCCGGGATTAACAGCATTTCCTTGGGAAAACGTTCGGTCGCCGACCGTGCCAATACGGTCTCGGTGGGCGACGTTGGTACGGAACGGCAGATCGTGAACATGAGCAACGGTGTACAGGCCACCGATGCAGTGAACGTCAGCCAACTCCAAGGGGTGACGCAGGCGCTTGGCACAAGCGCAGCGGTGAATACCGACGGCACCATCGCCGCTCCAAGCTATGCGCTGAATAAAGCCAACAGTATTGGCGGCACCACTGGCGCGGCAGCTGATGTCGGCACGGCGTTCAGCAAGGTCGACGGTGCCCTCGGTTCCCTCGACACCCGCGTCAGCCAGAACACCACGAACATCGCGGGCAACACCACCTCGATCACCAATCTGCAGAACAACATCAACAACGGCACGGCGGGCCTGGTGCAACAAAGCAGCGCCGGCGCCACCCTGACCGTCGGCAAGGACACCGATGGCGTGGCGGTGAGCTTCGCCGACAAGAACAGCAGCAGCCGCTCGCTGACCAACGTCAGCGCCGGTGTCAGCGGCACCGATGCGGTGAACATGTCGCAGCTCAACACCACCAATGCCAACGTGGACCGCGTGGAAGGCAAGGCCGACCAGCTCGGCACGACGGCGGCTACCGCGCTGGGCGGCGGCGCCAGCTACGACAGCGTGGCCGGCGACCTGTCCCTGCCCAGCTACGCGCTGGACAAGGCCAACAGCATCGGCGGCACCACCGGCGCGGCAACTAACGTCGGCTCGGCCTTCGGCAAGGTCGACGGTGCCCTGGGGGCGCTCGATACCCGCGTCAGCCAGAACACCACCAACATCGCGGGCAACACCGCATCGATCACCGATCTGCAGAACACGGTCAACAATATCGACAACGGCACGGTTGGCCTGGTGCAGCAAGCCGGCCCCGGCGCCACGCTGACCGTCGGCAAGGACACCAATGGCGCGGCGGTGAGTTTCGCCGACAAGAATGGCAGCAGCCGCTCGCTGACCAACGTCAGCGCCGGGGTCTCCGGCACCGATGCGGTGAACATGTCGCAGCTCAACACCACCAATGCCAACGTGGACCGCGTGGAAGGCAAGGCCGACCAGCTCGGCACGACGGCAGCCACCGCGCTGGGTGGCGGCGCCAGCTACGACAGCACCGCCGGCAGCCTGTCCCTACCCAGCTATGCGCTGGACAAGGCCAACAGCATCGGCGGCACCACCGGCGCGGCAACTAACGTGGGCTCGGCCTTTGGCAAGGTCGACGGCGCCCTGGGGGCGCTCGACACCCGCGTCAGCCAGAACACCACCAGCATCGCGGGCAACACCGCATCGATCACCGACCTGCAAAACACCGTCAACAACATCGACAACGGCACCGTAGGTCTGGTGCAACAGACCAGCGCCGGCGCCGTGCTGACCGTCGGCAAGGACACCGATGGCGCGGCCGTAAGCTTCGCCGACAAGAATGGCAGCAGCCGCTCGCTGACCAACGTCAGCGCCGGGGTCGCCGGCACCGATGCGGTGAACATGTCGCAACTCAACACCACCAACGCCAACGTGGACCGCGTGGAAGGCAAGGCCGACCAGCTCGGCACGACGGCAGCCACCGCGCTGGGTGGCGGCGCCAGCTACAACAGCACCGCCGGCAGCCTTTCCGCACCGAGCTATGCGCTGGACAAGGCCAACGCCATCGGTGGCACCGTCGGCGCGGCAAGCGATATCGGCACGGCCTTCGGCAAGGTGGATGGCGCCCTGGGTACGCTTGATACCCGCGTATCCCAGAACACTTCCGACATCGACGATATACAGACCACGATCAGCAACTTCGACACCAGCAAGGCCGGCCTGGTGCAACAGGCCACTCCTGGCGCCAACCTGACCGTGGGCGCCAAAACCGACGGTGCCGCCATCCTCTTGGCCGACAAAAACGGCAACACTCGTGCACTGAAGAACCTGACCGCCGGGGTCGACGCTAACGACGCGGTGAACATGTCGCAGCTCAACACCACCAATGCCAACGTGACTCGCGTGGAAGGCAAGGCCGACCAGCTCGGCACGACGGCAGCCACCGCGCTGGGCGGCGGCGCCAGCTACGACAGCGCGGCCGGAAGCCTGTCCCTGCCCAGCTATGCCCTGGACAAGGCGAACACCATTGGCGGCACCACCGGCGCGGCAAGCGATGTCGGCTCGGCCTTCGGCAAGGTCGACGGTGCCCTGGGTGCGCTCGATACCCGCGTCAGCCAGAACACCACCGACATCAATGACCTGCAGACCACGGTCAACGACATCGACAACGGCACCGTCGGGCTCGTGCAGCAAGCCAGCGCCGGCGCCAACCTGACCGTCGGCAAGGACACCGATGGCGTGGCCGTGAGCTTCGCCGACAAGAACGGCAGCAGCCGTTCGCTGACCAACGTCAGCGCCGGTGTCGCCGCCACCGATGCGGTGAACATGTCGCAGCTCAACACCACCAATGCCAATGTGACCCGCGTGGAAGGCAAGGCCGACCAGCTCGGCACCTCGGCGGCCGCTGTATTGGGTGCGACCTATGACGCCACCAACGGCCTCATCGCGGCACCCAGCTACGCCCTGAGCAACGCCAACCGCATCGACAACACCAGCGGGGCGGCAACCGACGTCGGGAGCGCGTTCGTCACCGTGGACAATGCGCTGGGCAACCTGGACTCCCGGGTCACCCAGAACACCACCGAGATCATCGGCCTGGATGGCCGCGTGACCACCATCGAGAACGCCGTGGTGGGCGGTGGCGGTGTGAAATACCTGCACGCGAACTCCAGCAAGGCGGACTCTGTTGCCAGTGGCGCCGACTCCCTGGCCCTGGGGCCGAATGCCCAGGCGTCCGCGGCCGGATCGAGTGCGGTCGGCAACGACGCCAGCGCCTCGGGAGCCGGCGCCGTCGCCATGGGCGAAGGCGCGGCAGCATCCGCCGATGGCAGCGTTGCACTGGGCAAGGGCTCCAGTGACGGCGGCCGTGGCGCGGAAACCTACGCGGGGGCCTATTCCGGCGCCAGCAACACCACGGCGGGCACTGTATCGGTGGGTAACGCGACGACGGGTGAAACCCGCACCATCAGCAATGTCGCCGATGGCAAGGAAGCGAACGACGCGGTCAACATGCGCCAGCTCGACGGTGCCGTCGCCGAGGCCAAGCAATACACGGACGACTCGATCAGCACGCTCAATACCAACGTCGCCAACAACGACGTGCGCATCAACGCCGCCGAAACCAATATCAGCAACATCCAGAACGGCACCGACGGCATGTTCCAGGTGAACAACACCGGCGGCTACTCGAAGCCGACGCCCACTGGAACCAACGCCGTCGCCGGCGGCTCGGGGGCAGTGGCGTCCGCGGCCAACAGCACGGCCATCGGCACCCAGTCCAAGGCCACGGCGAGCAATTCCGTCGCACTGGGCGCCAACTCGGTGGCCGACCGGGAGAACAGCGTGTCGATGGGCAGCACCGGTAACGAGCGGCAGGTCACCAACGTGGCCGCTGGCACCAGCGATACCGATGCGGTCAACGTCGCCCAGCTGAACGAAAGCCTGGCCAACATCTCCACCGACCACAGCTACACCGACCAGCGCTACAACGAGCTGAAAGGTGACCTGAAGGAGCAGGACGACATCCTCAGTGCCGGTATCGCTGGCGCGATGGCCCAGGCCGCCCTGCCCCAGCCGTACGTTCCGGGGGCCAGCATGACGGCCGCCAGCGCCAGTAACTACAGGGGGCAGTCGGCCCTCGCGGTGGGCGTGTCGCGCATCTCCAACGACGGCCACTGGGTCACCAAACTGCAGGGCAGCGCCAATACCCAGCAGGACTTCGGTGTCTCCGTGGGCGTGGGTTACCAGTGGTAATCCCGCGAGCTTGAGTAAAGGCCCGGCTCACGCCGGGCCTTTTCTTATCCGCTGGGAATCGCTCTACCCGCCTTGCGCCCACCATCCGCCCGCCCGGAACGCCCGTACCAGAGCGTCTGCCGCATCAATACCACTCGTCTGCTCGCCCTCAGGAAGGGCCCCGCGCGGCCGATGCAGAGACTGACCGATTCCCACTCTGCGTCTTAGAGGCGTAAACCCGATGTCCCCCAACACTTCCTTGCGTACCCAGATCCTTTCGCTGCTGGGCGGCAGCCTGCTGCTCGTGCTGCTGATCGCCCTTGCCTGCTTCCACTTCCTCTCCGGCAGCGTCGGCGCCTACCAGCGCCTGCTCGACGGCCCGCTGCAATCCTCACAACTGGTCGACCAGGCCAACCTCGCCTTCAAGGTCCAGGTGCAGGAGTGGAAGAACGTCCTGCTGCGCGGCCAGCAGCCCGCCGACCTGAACAAGTACTGGGGCCAGTTCGAGGACCAGGAGCGCGCCGTACAGGACATCCTCGGTCGCCTGGAGCAGAACGCCGGCGACGAGCCGCAGCTCAAGGCCCAGGTGACCCGCCTGCGCGACGAGCACCGCCAGCTCGGCCAGGCCTATCGCAAGGGCCGCGACGCCTACCTCGCCGCCGGCAGCGACCCGCGCGCCGGTGACGCCGCCGTGAAAGGCATCGACCGCGCCGCCAGCGAGCAGATGGCCGCCCTGGTGGACGGCTTGCATCGCGAAGCCCATGAGCAGTCCCAGGCGATCTCCGCCAACGCCAGCAGCACCGTCATCAGCGGCAGCCTGATCCTGTTGATCTCCGGCCTCGCCCTGGGCCTGCTCAGCCTGTGGCTGGTCAACCGCAACCTGATCGGCCCGATCGCCCGCCTGATCGAGCACATCGCCCAGCTCAGCGAAGGCAACTTCGGCGAGCGCGTCGACGCCACGCGTCGCGACGAACTGGGCCGCCTGGCCCGCGCCGCCAATACCCTGCGCGACTTCCTGGCCGAGACCTTCACCCGCCTCAAGCACAGCACCACCGAACTGGACACCGCCAGCGGCGAGCTGAACGCCATCGCCACGCTGATGGCCGAAGGCACCCGCGAGCAGTTCTCGCGCACCGACCAGGTGGCCACGGCGATGCACGAGATGTCCGCCACCGCGCAGGAAGTCGCCCGCCATGCCTCGGACGCCGCCCGCGCCGCCGACGACGCCGACCAACATGCGCAACAGGGCGGCGAGGTGATGAAGACCACCATCGTCACCATCACCGAGATGAGCAACGAGATCGCCAACACTGCCGAAGTGATCCGCCGCCTGGAAAGCGACAGCGGGCGCATCGGCAAGGTGCTCGAAGTGATCCGCGGCATCGCCGACCAGACCAACCTGCTGGCGCTCAACGCCGCCATCGAGGCCGCCCGCGCCGGCGAAGCCGGCCGTGGTTTCGCCGTGGTCGCCGACGAGGTCCGCACCCTGGCTCAACGCACCGCCGAGTCCACCGCCGAGATCCACCAGATCATCGACACCGTGCAGACCGGCTCGGTGAACGCCCTGCGCGCCATCGAGAACGGCCAGACCCGCAGCGAGCAGGGCGTGGAGCGCGTCACCCAGGCCGGCGAAGTGCTGCGCAGCATCACCCTCGCCGTGGAAGCGATCCGCGACATGAACCGCCAGATCGCCACCGCCGCCGAGGAACAGACCTCGGTCGCCGAGGACATCTCGCGCAACCTCACCGAGATCACCGCCATCGGCGCCACCAACGAGGAAAACGTGGTGCGCACCCAGGGCGCCAGCCGCCACCTGCACGGTCTTTCCGGCGAAATCGCCGAGGTCACCCGCAAGCTCAGCGCCTGACCTGCTTCGGCCACACGGAAGTGGCCCCTCCTCCGGTATTTACTGCCGCACCGATTCAGCGCCTATTTCTCGTAATCCCTTCAAATCCTGCGGGAAACGTCTTGTAAACGCGGCCCTTTGACTCGCCGTCGATTCAGGAATAAGGTGCGCAATTCGCCCCGCAATGGGGCGTCCCCGTATCGGCTTCAGAGCCTGATCGACATCTACGCGAACGGAAGGCCGTCCAGTGAAAACCGGGCGAGCGGATCGCGGCCGATTGCTGCCAGGCACGTACCAAGGAACAGGAAGATGTTGCGCCGCATGCTGATCATGCTGGGCGTAGTTGCCGTCATCGTTGCGGTGCTCGCCGGCTCGAAATACCTCTCTATCACCAAACAGATCGCCATGTTCTCGGCACCGCGCCCGCCGGTGAGCGTGAACGCGACCCTGGCCGAACAACGCGACTGGCAAAGCCGCCTGCCCGCCATCGGCACCCTGCGGGCGATCCAGGGCGTGACCCTGACCGCCGAAGTCTCCGGCACGGTAAGTGCCGTGCAGTTCGTTTCCGGCGAGAAGGTCAATGCCGGCCAGCCCGTCGTGCAGCTGGAATCCGACGTCGAGCAGGCCACCCTGCGCACCGCCGAAGCGGACCTTGGGCTGGCCCAGGTTGAGTATGAGCGCGGCCGCAGCCTGATCGATCGTGGTGCGATCTCCAAGAGCGAGTACGACCGCCTCGCCGCGCAACTGAACCGCTCCATCGCCACCGTCGCGCAACTGCGCGCGAGCCTGGCGAAGAAGCGCATCCTCGCCCCCTTCTCCGGCACCATCGGCATCCGCCAGGTGGACGTCGGCGACTACGTTTCCCCCGGCACCGAGATCGTCACCCTGCAGGACCTTTCCACCCTGCAGGTGGACTTCTTCCTGCCCGAGCAGGATTTCCCGCTGCTCAAGCGCGGGCAGAAAGTCGTAGTGCGCGTGGCGGCCTATCCGGGCCAGAGCTTCGAGGCACAGATCGACGCCATCAGCCCGCGCGTGGACAACCAGACGCGCAACCTGCTGGTCCGCGCCAGCCTGGCCAACCCCGACGGCAAGCTGCTGCCGGGCATGTTCGCCAACCTGGAAGTGCAATTGCCCGACAGCGCGCCGCGCGTGGTCGTCCCGGAGACCGCCGTGGCCTTCACCCTGTACGGCAACTCGGTGTACGTGGTGGTGCCGCACAAGCCCAAGGACGGCGAAAAAGCCGAAGAGGCCAAGGCCGGTGACGCGCCGAAGCTGGAAGTCGAACGCCGCTTCGTGAAGACCGGCGAACGCCGCGAAGGCAGCGTGGTGATCCTCGAGGGCCTGAAGCCCGGCGAGCAGGTGGTGACCTCCGGCCAGCTCAAGCTGGACAACGGCACCGCCGTGGCCATCGTCAAGGACCCGCAGTAATCGCACAACAGTGCCTTCGCCTTTGGGCGGAGGTAACCAGAGACAACCGCTCCGCCCCGGATTTCGCGAGCTAGAGCCAGGCAAGGCGGAGGGGGACGGCGAAAGCGGAGTTGGCCATAGCCAATGAGCATTTCGACGTTCCGCTCCAACGCCGCATGGGCGACGCGCAGCAAATCCGAACACAAAGGATTGAGAGCATGTTTACCGATCCATTCATCCGTCGCCCCGTGCTGGCGACCGTGGTCAGCCTGCTGATCGTCCTGCTCGGCATGCAGGCCTTCAGCAAGCTGGTGATCCGCGAATATCCGCAGATGGAAAACGCGCTGATCACCGTCACCACCTTCTATGCCGGCGCCAACGCCGAAACCATCCAGGGCTACATCACCCAGCCGCTGCAGCAGAGTCTCGCCAGCGCCGAAGGCATCGACTACATGACCTCGGTGAGCCGGCAGAACTACTCGGTGATCTCGATCTACGCGCACATCGGCGCCAACACTGATCGCCTGGTCACCGAACTGCTGTCGAAGATCGGCGAGGTGAAGACCCAGCTGCCGCCGGACGCCGAGGACCCGATCCTCGACAAGGAAGCGGCCGACGCCTCGGCGCTGATGTACATCAGCTTCTTCAGCGAGCAGATGAGCAACCCGCAGATCACCGACTACCTGTCCCGCGTGATCCAGCCCAAGCTTGCCACCCTGCCGGGCATCTCCGAGGCCGAAATCCTCGGTAACCAGGTGTTCGCCATGCGCCTGTGGCTCGACCCGGTGAAGATGGCCGCCTACGGCATCACCGCCGGCGACGTGGCCAGCGCGGTGCGCGAGTACAACTTCCTCTCCGCTGCCGGCGAGGTGAAGGGCGAGATGGTGGTCACCTCGGTGAATGCCACCACCGACCTGAAGTCCCCGGAGGCCTTCGCCGCCATCCCGCTGAAGACCGCGGGCGACCGCCGCGTGCTGATGGGCGACGTGGCGCGCATCGAACTGGGTGCGGCGAGCTATGACGCGGTCAGCTCGTTCAATGGCATCCCTTCCGTGTACATCGGCATCAAGGGCACCCCCAGCTCCAACCCGCTGGACGTGATCAAGGAAGTCCGCGCCAAGATGCCGGAGCTGGAAGAACAGCTGCCGCCAGGGCTGCAGGTGTCCATCGCCTACGACGCCACGCGTTTCATCCAGGCCTCCATCGACGAGGTGGTGAAGACCCTGGCCGAGGCGATCCTGATCGTCATCGTGGTGGTCTTCCTGTTCCTCGGCGCATTCCGCTCGGTGATCATCCCGGTGGTGACCATCCCGCTGTCGATGATCGGCGTGCTGTTCTTCATGCAGATGATGGGCTACTCGATCAACCTGCTGACGCTGCTGGCCATGGTGCTCGCCATCGGCCTGGTGGTGGACGATGCCATCGTGGTGGTGGAGAACATCCACCGCCATATCGAGGAGGGCAAGTCGCCGTTCCAGGGCGCCATCGAAGGCGCGCGGGAGATCGCCGTGCCGGTGGTGACCATGACCATCACCCTGGCCGCGGTGTACGCGCCCATCGGCTTCCTCAGCGGCCTGACCGGTGCGCTGTTCAAGGAGTTCGCCTTCACCCTGGCCGGCGCGGTGATCATCTCCGGCATCGTCGCGCTGACCCTGTCGCCAATGATGTGCTCGCGCCTGCTGCGCCACGAGGAAAACCCCAGCGGTCTTGCCCATCGCCTGGACCTGATCTTCGAGGGACTCAAGCGGCGTTACCAGCGCATGCTCCACGGCACGCTGAACAGCCGTCCGGTGGTGATCGTGTTCGCCCTGCTGGTGCTGGCGATCATCCCGCTGCTGCTGATGTTCACCCACAAGGAACTGGCGCCGGAGGAAGACCAGGGCATCGTCTTCATCATGGCCAACGCGCCGCAGACGGCGAACCTGGACTACCTGTCGAAGTACACGGCGGAGTTCGAGGGCATCTTCCGCAAGTTCCCCGAGTACTATTCGGCGTTCCAGATCAATGGCTACAACGGCGTGCAGACCGGCATCGGCGGCATGCTGCTCAAGCCCTGGGACGAGCGCGATCGCAGCCAGATGGAGTTGCTCCATGCGGTGCAGGGCGAGCTGGACAAGATTCCCGGCCTGCAGATCTTCGGCTTCAACCTGCCGTCGCTGCCGGGCACCGGCGAGGGTCTGCCCTTCCAGTTCGTGATCAACACCGCCAGCGACTACCAGTCCCTGCTGCAGGTCGCCGAGCGGGTGAAGAAGCGCGCCGAAGAGTCGGGCAAGTTCGCCTTCCTCGACCTCGACCTGGCCTTCGACAAGCCCGAACTGGTAGTCGACATCGACCGCGCCAAGGCTGCGCAGATGGGCGTCACCATGCAGGATCTGGGCGTGTCCCTGGGCGCGCTGCTGGGCGAAGGCGAGATCAACCGCTTCACCATCGACGGGCGCAGCTACAAGGTGATCGCCCAGGTCGAGCGCGCCTACCGCGACAACCCGAGCTGGCTGAACAACTACTACGTGAAGAGCCAGAGCGGCCAGCTGATCTCGCTGTCCACCCTGGTGACCTTCCACGAGCGAGCGCGCCCGCGCCAGCTCAACCAGTTCCAGCAGCTCAACTCGGCGATCATCTCCGGTGTGCCGATGGTCAGCATGGGCGAGGCCATCGAGACGGTGCGCGGCATCGCCGAAGAGGAATCGCCGCGCGGCTTCTCGTTCGATTACGCCGGCGCCTCGCGGCAGTTCGTGCAGGAAGGCAGTGCGCTGATGATCACCTTCGCCCTGGCGCTGGCGGTGATCTTCCTGGTGCTGGCGGCGCAGTTCGAGAGCTTCCGCGATCCGCTGGTGATCATGGTCACGGTGCCGCTGTCGATCTGCGGCGCGCTGATTCCGCTGTTCCTCGGCCTGTCGAGCCTGAACATCTACACCCAGGTGGGGCTGGTGACGCTGATCGGATTGATCAGCAAGCACGGCATCCTCATCGTCGAGTTCGCCAACCAGTTGCGCCACGAGCGCGGCCTGTCGGTGCGCGAGGCGGTCGAGGAAGCGGCGGCGATCCGCCTGCGCCCGGTGCTGATGACCACCGCGGCGATGGTGTTGGGCGTGACGCCGCTGCTGTTCGCCACCGGTGCCGGCGCGGTCAGCCGCTTCGACATCGGCGTGGTGATCGCCACCGGCATGAGCGTCGGTACGCTGTTCACCCTGTTCGTGTTGCCTTGCGTGTATACGCTGCTGGCCAAGCCGGACAAGAAGCCTGCCGAAGACCACGCACCGGCAACGGCGCACTGAACGAAAAAGCCCCGCACCTGCGGGGCTTTTTTATGGCGCGGCGGAATCCGCCCCTACCCGTGAATGCCGATGTAAAACCTGCGTAGGAGCGGACTCCGTCCGCGATAGGTCCTCCTCGCGCCGGAAGCCAACGCGGACAAGGTCCGCTCCTACAAAAGTCCGCGTATCAGTCGTTCGTCGGAAGGGAAAACGCCACCAGCCGATATCCCTCGGCGGTACGGATGAAGTCGAAGCTGGCGTGCTTGTCCGGCTCGAAAGAACCCTGCTCCCAATGCTCCATGACCGACATTTTCGGCGTCTTCCACGCCGCGAATTCGCCGCAGTTGTCGAAGTATTGCGGGTCACGCTCGGGGTCGAACGGCCAGCCCATATCATCCTGGCGTACGCCGTAGCCGCCGGAGGCCCGCAGGGCTTCCAACCGCTTGCGCAGTGCGGGGCCGTGCTGGCGCAGCATGTCGGCCACGGTGGCTGCCTTCCAGTCATCCAGTGGTTCACTGCCCTGTCCGGTCCAGACCTGTCCCAGGCTGTTCGCTTTCAGCGACGCATCATCGAGGTGCGGTAGAAACCTATCCCGGAACCAGGCGGCGAAGTCCTTCTCGATGTCGACGAAGCTGTAGTAGCGCCCATCGACACCCTTGAAGGACACGCGGCGCGGGTCGCTCGATGGCTGGGCGCTGGTCTCCAGGGAGAACCAGTCCAGCGCATCGGCGCGCGCCGCATCGAAACCTTCGACCAATGTCGAGCCGTGGCGGTCGATCAGCAGTTCGGTGCCGCCCTTCCAGCCCTTGTGCTCGCATTGCTGCAGGTTCACACCTGGGTCGGCGCAACTGCGGGTCGCGCCTACGAGCGCCACCGCCATGCCATTGCGCATCGCGGTGGCGTCGTTCAATCGTGCGGGAATCACTACCTGGCCATTGCCATCGAGGAAGCCGACCATGTCGCGCGCACGGTCGCGGAATCGGATGCTGTCCTCGCTCTCGCAGATGGGGGCATTGTCGAAAAAGTAGAGCGAATCCGCCGCGACCTGGCGGCCGTCGCGGAGCAGGTGATAAGTGCGGTAGCCGCTGGCCGTCTCTTCGCCGGTGGCGATGATGCGGTCGAAGCGCCGTGCCAGTGTGAACATCGGGCTGAGCGTCGGCGCGATCTTCACCCTGCCCTGCGCGTCCTTGAAACCGATCAGGTCGTTTTCGCTGAAGGCGATCCAGGACTCGTCCGCGGCCCATCCAGGCGCAGCCAGCACCAGCGCGCCGAGGGCGATCAGCCAGTGGCGAATGCGTTTCTCATCCATGCTCTCGGGCCTCCGCTCCAATCCGTTGCCTGGCGCATTGTGCCACCGCCTTCGCCCGCATCGCCCAAACAAAAGCCCCCGCGCATCGCTGCGCGGGGGCTCGGTGTTTCACGGACTGGCAATCAGGCCGGCTGACGCTGCATGGCGCCGCTCGAACTCTCCCCCTTCAGGCTCCAGCTCTTCAGATGCTCCAGGCTCGCGCGGTAAGGCTTGAGGCCATTGGCGAGCAGTATGGCGCCAGCCAGCAGCGCCACCACGCTGACGATCAGCAGCGAGTAGCGCAGCGCCATGTCGTCGGCAAAGACGTAGTCGGTCACCAGGGCGATGGCGGTCGGGCCGACGCCCAGGCCCAGCAGCGTGACCACGAACAGGTAGATGGCCGAGGCCTGCCCGCGCATGGAGTTGGGCATGATTTCCTGGATGGCCGCCGGGGCGACGCCGAAGGGCATGCTGAGGAAGAAGACGATGGGCGCCATCATCGCGGCGGCGGCGTTGCCGCTGTCCAGCAGCGGATAGACCAGGCTCAGCGGAATCGCCAGGCAGGCGGCCAGCAGGCCCACGCGCATGTTGGCATCGGTGCGCCCGCGTTTGGACCAATAGTCGGCCAGGCGGCCACCGCAGACGATGCCCAGGCAACCGAACACGGCGACGATGCTGCCGTACACCACGCCCACATGGCCGGCATCCCAGCCGTAGGTGCGGACGAAGAAGGTCGGCACCCAGGCGCCGCTGCCGTAGCTGGCGAAGGAGATGCAGGCGAAGCCGAAGTTGTGGCAGAGCACCGTCTTGCGATTAGCGCGCAGATAGGCGCCGACTTCGCTCATCGGCACCACCACGCCGGCGCCGACGCCGCGACGGGTCGGCTCCTTCACCGCGAGCATGAGCAGGGTGAACAGCACGCCGGCGGCGCCGAGGATCAGGAAGATCAGTTGCCAGGGACGCACTTCGCCGAGGATCGGCAGGTGCACGTCGCCCTGGGCGGAAGCGAACTTGATCACCAGCCCGCCAAGCAGGAAGGCCAGGCCCGACCCCAGGTAGATGCCCATGGAATACACGCTGATGGCGGTGGCACGGCGCTGGGCCGGGAAGCTGTCGGCGATCAGCGAATAGGCCGCCGGCGACAGCGCCGCCTCGCCTACGCCGACACCGACGCGGAACAGAAGGAAGTGCCAGTACTGCCGGGCCAGGCCGCAGGCCGCGGTCATGGCGCTCCAGATCAACACGCCGACGGTGATCAGCCCGCGCCGGCTGCGGCTGTCGGCCATGCGTCCGAGCGGGATGCCGCAGAGGGTGTAGAACAGCGCGAAGGACAGGCCCATGAGCAGGCTCATCTGAGTGTCGCTGATCTCCAGGTCGCGACGGATCGGGCCGACCAGCAGGTTGAGGATCTGCCGGTCGATGAAGGAAAGCACGTAGGCGACCATGAGGATCGCAACCGTGGACCAGGCCACGGCACTGGAGGGGTAGCCGTTATTGTTGTTGTTCATGCCGGGCTCCTGAGACGCCGCCAATCGCGGCGAAGGCGAAGGGGAGAACCCGCAGAGTAGGCATTGCGAATCCGTCGCGCGCGCACTATCAGGTCTCTGAATGCGCGCGGCGACCGTTGGCTGATGAATGGGCGGTCAGGGACTGGCTGGAGGGTTTTGCGGGAAGCAGGAGTTGGAGCGGGCTGTACGCGAGGTGTTCGCCGGACGTACCGGCGCCCCTCACCCTAACCCTCTCCCAGAGGGAGAGGGGACCGTTCGGCGCAGGGTGGAGCCATGGCGTCAGCCGGCACAATCAGCCCCCTCTCCCTCCGGGAGAGGGCTGGGGTGAGGGTGGCGAACCGCACCCCAAGATCGATCACGCAGGATGACGCTATGGTCTCAGCCCGCACAATCAGCCCCCTCTCCCTCCGGGAGAAGGCTGGGGTGAGGGTGGCGAACCGCACCCAAGATCGATCACGCAGGATGAAGCTGAAGTATCAGCCCGCACGATCCGCCCCCTCTCCCTCCGGGAGAGGGCTGGGGTGAGGGTGGTGAACCGCACCCCAAGATCGATCACGCAGGATGAAGCTGAAGTATCAGCCCGCACGATCCGCCCCCTCTCCCTCCGGGAGAGGGCTGGGGTGAGGGCGGCGAACCGCACTCAGAGATCAATCACGCAGGATGAAGCTGCGGTGTCAGCCGGCACGATCCGCCCCCTCTCCCTCCGGGAGAGGGCTGGGGTGAGGGGAGGCCCGAGCGCCGATCCAGCTCAGATCGCCTGCGGCATCCGCTCGCACAACTTGGCCAATGCCCGCGCCCACAGCTCCTGGTCGTTCAGGCAAGGCACCAGCACCAGCTCTTCCCCGCCCGCCGCACGGAACTGTTCGTTCCCCCGCTGGCCGATTTCCTCCAGCGTCTCGATACAGTCGGCGACGAACGCCGGGCACATCACCAACAAGCGCTTCACGCCCTGCTTGCCCAGCTTGTCCAACTGCGCCTCGGTGTAGGGTTCGATCCACTTGTTGCGGCCCAGGCGCGACTGGAAGGACACCGACCAGCGGCCATCCTCCAGGCCCGCGCCCGCGGCGAAATCCTCCGCCGTGCGCAGGCACTGGCTGCGGTAACAGACCGCCAACACCTCATCGCGCACGCCACGGCTGGAGCTGGCCGTGAGGTCATGCCCCTTGTCCTTCACCAGCTTGCGGATGTGCGACTCGGGCAAGCCGTGGAAGCTCAGCAGCAGGTGGTCGTAAGGCTGTTCCAGATACGGCTTCACACTCTCCACCAGCGCCTGCCGGTACTCGGGCTCGGCGAAGAACGGCGGCAGCACCTTCAGATCCAGCGTGAGGCCATGCTCGCGCATCACCCGACGCGCCTCCTCGATGGCAGTGGTCGTAGTGCTGTCGGCGAATTGCGGATAGAGCGGCGCGAAGGTCACCTGGGTGATGCCCTGCTGGCTCAGGCGCAGCAGCGCGCCCTCGATGGACGGCTCGCCATAGCGCATGCCCAGCTCCACCGGGCCATGTGGCCAGTACGGCCGGATAGCCTCCTGCAGGCGGCGGCTCAGCACGACCAGCGGCGAACCCTCATCCCACCAGATCGACGCATAGGCGTGGGCGGATTCCTCCGGGCGCTTGCGCAGCACCAGCGACACCAGCAGCCGGCGGATCGGCCAGGGCAGGTCGATCACGTAAGGGTCCATGAGGAACTGGTCGAGGTAGCGGCGCACGTCCTCGACCTGGGTGGAGGCCGGCGATCCCAGGTTGACCAGCAGGAGGGCTTTTTGGGTCATGCAGTGTCCTTGGAAAAGGTACGGTTCGGGGTCGTCGTGCGGGCTGCGCAGTTTACACGCAGCCCGCTCTCTCAAGAGCGGATCAGGGGCTGTCGCCGATGTCGCAGGGGTTCAGCGGGGCTCGCGCAGCACATCGGCCAGGGCATCCGTCAACTCCTCGAAGCGGAAACTGAAGCCGGCATCCAGCAGGCGCCGCGGCACCACGCGCTGGCCACCCAACAGCAGGCCGGACATCTCCCCCAGCAGCATGCGCAGGGCGAAACCCGGCACGTGCATCAACGTCGGCCGGTGCAGCGCCTGGCCCAGTGCCTGGGTGAAATCGCGGTTGCGTGCTGGCTGCGGCGCGCACGCATTATAAGGACCCTCGGCGTCGGCCTTGCGCAAAAGAAAATCGATCAGGGCGATCTGGTCTTCGATATGGATCCACGACATCCATTGGCGTCCATCGCCCAGGCGTCCGCCCATTCCCATGCGGAACGGCGGCAGCATGAGCTTGAGGAATCCGCCCTCGGGCGCCAGCACCAGACCGGTGCGCACCAGCACCACGCGCACCCCAAAAGCCTCGGCCTCGCGGGCGATCTGCTCCCAGGCCAGGCACAGCTCGCTGGCGAAATCCTCGCCGGCCGCCGCACTGCCCTCCTCCAGCGGGCGTTCGCCGGCATCGCCGTACCAGCCCACCGCGGAGCCATTGATCAGTACCGCCGGGCGTTGGCTGCGGCTTTCCAGCCAGGCGACCAGGCGCTCGGTCAGGCGCACCCGGCTATCCCACAGCAGCGCCTTGCGCCGCGCACTCCAGGGCTTGTCGGCAATGGGCTCACCGGCCAGGTTGACCACCGCGTCCAGCGGTCCGTCTCCATAAGCCTCGAAATCGGCGATGGCGCGCACCTGCTCGCCACAGAGGCTGGCAACGCGCTGCGGCTGGCGGCTCAGCACCGTGAGTTGGTGCCCTTCGGCGAGCCACTGGCGGCAGAGACGGCGGCCGATCAGACCGGTCCCGCCGGTCAGCAAAATGTGCATGGCGAACTCCTTTTGCGATGTTCCACCTTCCATCAGTCTGGACGAGGGAACGGCGCTTGCATTCACTCTCCACTCCGGCAAGGGTCTACGCTGTAAATGCCGGGACCGGAGCTGCGTTCATTCCTGAATGAACCGATGCAGCGCGGAAGGTTCCGATGATCGAACTCTATCGTTGACGAGCGCGCTTATCATCAACGCAATTGTACAGATCATTTCATTTGTACAAGAAGATCCCGCTCGTTACGCTGAAAGAACACACTTTGCGAGGCACGTCATGAGCGCCCCCATTGCCATCATTGGCACCGGTATCGCCGGACTCTCGGCCGCCCACGCCCTGCGCGACGCCGGACAGGTCGTCCAGCTGTTCGACAAGGGCCACGGCAGCGGCGGTCGAATGGCCAGCAAGCGCAGCGAGGCCGGTGCCCTCGATCTCGGCGCGCAGTACTTCACCGCACGCGATCGACGCTTTCTCGATGCCATCCAGAAATGGCGCGAGCACGGCTGGGTCGCCGAGTGGGACCCGGCCCTCTACCAGTATCGCGACGGCGAATTGAGCCCGTCCCCGGACGAGCAGCCACGCTGGGTCGGAACCCCGAGGATGAGCGCGATCACCCGCGCACTGCTGCAGGACCAGGTGGTGACCTTCACCTGCCGCATCACCGAGGTCTACCGCGGTGAAGAACACTGGCACCTGCAGGACTCCGAGGGCCAGACCCACGGCCCATTCAGCCGCGTGCTGGTGGCGACGCCCGCGCCCCAGGCCGCCGCCCTGCTGGCCAGCGCGCCGAAGCTGGCCGCCGCCGCCGCAAGCATTCCGATGGAGCCAACCTGGGCGGTCGCGCTGGCCTTCCGCGAGCCACTGGATACGCCGGTGCAAGGCTGCTTCGTACATGAAGGGCCGCTGTCCTGGCTGGCCAGCAATCACTCCAAGCCAGGCCGCGACGAACAGCTGGACACCTGGGTGCTGCACGCCGCCAGCGGCTGGAGCAAGCAGCACATCGACCTGCCCAAGGAAAGCGTGATCGAACACCTGCGCGGCGCCTTCGCCGAACTGATCGGCTGCGCCGTGCACGCCCCGGACTTCGCCCTCGCCCACCGCTGGCTCTACGCGCGGCCGATGGAAGCCCACCAGTTCGGCGCCCTCGCCGACGCCGACCTGGGCATCTATGCCTGCGGTGACTGGTGCCTCTCCGGTCGCGTGGAAGGCGCCTGGCTGAGCGGCCTGGAAGCCGCCCGCCGACTGCTCGAACACCTCTGAGTGCCCCGCCCTCTCCGTGCGGAGAGGGCGCCCTGCCCCGCTTTACCGCCTGCGGACCTGTACAAGCCTTTGCACTTGTACAAGGCAACGCCTATTCTTGCCAATACTTGTACAAGCCAATAACTCCTGTACAACATCATTGGACCATGAATTCGGCACATGAACTCGGTAATCGCCATGCCCACCACCTCTCGTCCCACGCTCGGCATCAGCGCCTGCCTGCTGGGCGAGCCGGTGCGCTACAACGGCGGGCACAAGGCCTCGCGCCTGTGCCTGGACGTGCTGAGCCGGCATTTCGAGTTCATCCCGATCTGCCCGGAGGTTGCCATCGGCCTGGGTGTTCCACGTCCCACGCTGCGCCTGGTGGGCGGCCACGACGATCCGCGAGCGCTGATCCAGCGCGAAGGTGGTCGCGACGTCAGCGAGGCGCTTCACGACTTCGGCCGCAAGCAGGCCGAGCTGCTGCAGGACATCTGCGGCTACATCTTCATGCAGCAATCGCCCTCCTGCGGTCTGCAGCGGGTCAAGCTCTATCGCCTCGACGGCCAACTGCGCCCGCCGGGCGTGCGCGGGCTGTATGCGGAAACCTTCTGCGCCGCGCGCCCGGAACTGCCGGTGGAAGAGGAAGGCCGGCTCAACGATCCGGTGATCCGCGAGAACTTCCTCACCCGTGTGTTCGCCTACACCGCCTGGCAAGCACTCTGCGCCGAGGGACTCACGCGCCATGGAGTGATCGCCTTCCATTCGCGCTACAAGTACCAGCTGATGGCCCACAACCCGCGCCAGTACAGCGCCCTCGGCCAGCGCCTGGCGAAGATCGCCGAGCACCCGCTGGAGCCATTCGCCGGTGACTATTTCCGCGACTTCATGCAGGCGCTGGGCACCTGCGCCACGCGCGGTACGCACAGCAACGTGCTGCAGCACCTGGCCGGCTACCTCAAGCACGACCTGCCCGCGACGGAGAAGGCCGAGATGCAGCGGCTGATCGACCAGTACCGCGACGGCGTGATCCCGCTGGTGGTGCCGCTGACGCTGCTCAAACATCACTTCCGCCTGCACCCGCATCCCTACATCGACGCCCAGGCCTATCTGCAACCGCATCCCGAAGACCTGAGCCTGCGCAATGCCATCTGACGTACCGACAGGAATCTCATGAATCCCGACCATCCTCACCGCGAATCGGACGACGATTATCGTCAGGCGCTGGCCGATGGCTGGCTGCCGATCCGCGACGTCTCCCGGCGCACCGGGGTCAACCCGGTCACCCTGCGCGCCTGGGAACGTCGCTATGGCCTGGTCGTGCCGCAACGCACGCCCAAGGGCCATCGCCTCTACTCCGAAGCGCAGATCGCGCGCATCCAGGCCATCCTCACCTGGCTGGGACGAGGCGTGGCGGTGAGCAAGATCCGCACGTTACTCGACGAAGACGCGCCGCTGCCCGTGGAAAACACCGCGTCGCCCTGGGACGACTTGCGCCAGCAGTGCATTGCCGCCATCGCCCGGATCAACGAGCGCCAGCTGGACGAACTGTTCAACGGCGCCCTGGCGATCTACCCGGCGCAAACCCTGTGCGGGCAGCTGATGCTACCGCTGCTGGACGACCTGGAGCGGCGCTGGCAGGGCCAGTTCGGCGCACAACTGGAGCGCGTGTTCTTCCACACCTGGCTGCGCACCAAGTTCGGCACCCGCCTCTACCACCACAACCGCCAGCAGCGCGGCGCCCCGTTGCTGCTGGTGAACCAGTCCGACCTGCCGCTGGAACCGGGCCTGTGGCTTACCGCCTGGCTCGCCAGCAGCGCCGGCTGCCCGCTGGAAATCCTCGACTGGCCGCTACCACCGGGCGAACTGGCCCTGGCCGTGGAGCGCGTTCAACCGCGCGGCCTGGTTCTCTATGCCAGCCACGCGCTGAACCTGCCCCTGCTGCCCCGCCTGCTCACCGGCATTGCCTGCCCCGTGCTGCTCGCCGGCCCCGCCACCTGCATCCATCCCGCCGAGCTGGCAGAACTCGCCCTGGCAGAACCGCCGCTGCACCTCGCACGCGACCCGCTGGACGCCTTCGAGCGCCTGGGTGAACTGCGCCTGCTGAACGGGGAGGCGCCATGAAGCGGAACCTGGTGTGGCTGCGCACCGACCTGCGTCTGCGCGACAACAGCGCCCTCCACGCCGCCGCCGAACGCGGCCCGGTGATCGCTCTCTACCTGCTCAGCCCCGGCCAGTGGCGGCAGCACGACGATGCGGCCAGCAAGGTCGACTTCTGGCTGCGCAACCTGCAGGAGCTGCGCGCCGGGCTGGACGCGCTGAACATTCCCTTGCTGATCCGCACCGTGGACCACTGGAGCGACGCGGCGAGCGCCATCGCCACCCTCTGCGGCCAACTGGACATCGAGACGGTGCACGTCAATGAGGAATATGGCGTCAACGAGGCCACCCGCGATGCCGCCGTTGAGAAAGCCCTGGACCAATGCGGTGTGCGCTTGCGCAACCACCTCGACCAGTTGTTCTTCACGCCGGGCACCATCCTCACCAAGGGCGGCACCTATTTCCAGGTGTACAGCCAGTTCCGCAAGGTCTGCTACGAACGCCTGAACCTCGGCGTGCCCAGTCTGCTGCCGACGCCCCGCGCTCAGGCGAAACTGGACATCCGCAGCGACGAGATACCACGACAGGTCGAGGGTTTCGACACGCCCGCCCCTGCATTGCGCGAGGAGTGGCCCGCCGGCGAGGAGGCCGCCCACGAGCGGGTGGAGCTGTTCGTCGACGAAATCCTCAAGACCTACCAGGAAACCCGCGACCTGCCCGCCCGCGACGGCACCAGCCGCCTCTCGCCCTACCTTGCCGCTGGCGTGCTGTCCTCCCGGCAATGCCTGCACGCGGCACTGGCGAACAACCATGGCGAATTCGAGACCGGCAACAGCGGCGCGGTCAGCTGGATCAACGAGCTGCTCTGGCGTGAGTTCTACAAGCACATCCTCGTCGGCTTTCCGCGAGTGAGCCGGCATCGTGCCTTCCGCGAAGACACCGAGCGGCTGAAGTGGCGCCACGACAAGAGCGACCTGGCGGCCTGGCAACAGGGCCGCACTGGCTTCCCGATCATCGACGCCGCCATGCGTCAGTTGCTCGCCACCGGCTGGATGCACAACCGCCTGCGGATGGTGGTGGCGATGTTCCTCACCAAGAACCTGCTGATCGACTGGCGCGAAGGTGAGCGCTGGTTCATGCGCCACCTGATCGACGGCGACCTGGCGGCGAACAATGGCGGCTGGCAATGGAGCGCCTCCACCGGTACCGATGCGGCGCCGTACTTCCGCATCTTCAACCCGGTTTCCCAGTCCGAGCGCTTCGACCCGGACGGACGTTTCATCCGCCGCTGGGTACCTGAACTGGCAGGAGTCGAAGGGCGCGCGGTGCACGATCCATCGAAGCTCGGGCTGTTCGGCGCGGAGGGTTATCCACAACCGATGTGCGACCTGTCCGCCACCCGCGAACGAGCGCTGGAAGCCTTCAAGAACCTCACCATCGGGCGCTGAGACGGCGCTTCCCGTAGGAGCGGAGCTTCTCCGCGATCACCGCGATAGCGGTGCAAGATCCTGACCGGCCTGCGGCCGGATCGCGGATGAGATCCGCTCCTACGAATAGCCTGCATGCGTGACCTGGCAGGAAACGCATCCGCAGGGCGGCGCGCACAAAAAAGCCGGGCGCAAGGCCCGGCTCTTTGTCAGCGATCTGTTACAGCGGATGCGTGTAATAGAGGCTGTAGGACTCGATACCGTCGTTCGGCTGGCTGATGCCGGCGTTGGAATAGTGCATGGCACGAATGCCAATGGCCTGGCCCTGGTTGAACCTCAGGCCCACGCCCAGACGATCTTCGAAGTTGAAAGCGCCGCCCAGGTCCTGGTCGCCCACTTCCGAGCCGCTGAACACTGCAACGCCGATACCGGCCTCGATGAAAGGTTTGACCTTTTCACCGGAGAACTCGTAGACGAACACCGGGGAGAACGACAGCGAATGACGCCCGCTGGCGCGGTCACCACCTTCCCAGTAGGTGTAGCCGGCGTCCCAGTATCCGGTCAGGCGGCCCGTCGAAGTTTCCCACCAACTCTTGTCCCAGTCGAAACCCAGGCCCAGTCGGTAGGTCATGTCGTTCTGCCCGGTGAAACCGACAGCGCCGGTCAGGCTTGCAGCCTGCGAAGAGACCATGTGTCCGAGAGTCAGAGCTGCCACAGTGGCAAGCGAGAGCAGTTTCTTCATCGAAACATCCTTAAGTAGAAAGCTGAATGAAAAATCCCCGCGAATAGCTGGCAATTATAAGGCCATTTGTCAGTATTTACTGACAGACCAAAGTAGGTAGCTAGCTATTTTTCCATCAGCCGGAGAACAAATTGACAGGTTCGTCAGTTCCCCAGAGCACAGGTAAGACACGTTCAAAATCTTCGACTGCACCGCTCGTCCATAGCTCAATTTTTTTTGCGCGGCCTTCGGCCAGCATTCCCCGGGACTGCAGAACCCGCTCTAGCTGGCGGGCTACGGCGGCACCGGTATCGACCAGTGATACGTCCTCCGGCACCAGCTCGCGCAGCAGTGGGCGCAGGAAAGGATAGTGGGTGCAGCCCAGGATCAAGGTGTCGCAGCCCTCCGCCAACAAGGGTGCGAGGTAACCTTGCAGTAGTTCACGAGTCTGCGGTCCATTCAGATCGCCCAGCTCGATGCGCTCCACCAACCCGGGACACGGCTGGGTGATTACCCGCACATCGCTGGCGAAACGATCCAGCAGCGCCGCGAATCGCGCACTCTTCAGGGTGCCGGTAGTGGCGAGCACGCCGACGACGCCGCTGCGGGTCGCCTCGGCGGCGGGCTTCACCGCCGGCTCCATCGCCACGATGGGCAACTGTGGATACAGCTCGCGCAGATCGGCAGCCGCCGCAGCGGTGGCCGTGTTGCACGCCAGCACCAGCGCCTTGGCACCACGGGCCAGGAGGAACTCGGCAATGGCGCGGCAGCGCGCGCGGATGTATTCGGGGGTCTTCTCGCCGTAGGGCACGTGGCCGCAGTCGGCGAGGTAGATCAGGGATTCGTGGGGAAGCCGCGCGCGGATTTCGTGGAGAACGCTGAGGCCGCCCACACCGGAGTCGAACACGCCGATCGGCGCGGCGTCAGCCATGCGCGGCTCCGCACACGGCGCACTGCGGATCGCGCTTGACCCGCAGCTCGCGGAAGCGCGAGCCCAGCGCGTCGATCAGCAGCAGGCGACCCACCAGCGGCTCGCCGAAACCGGCCAACAGCTTCAGCGCCTCCAGCGCCTGCAGGCTGCCCACCAGGCCCACCAACGGACCGACCACGCCGGCTTCGCTGCAGGTCAGTTCCGCCTCGCTGCCATGGCCGTAGAGACAGTGGTAGCAGGGGCTTTCCTCGCGACGCGGGTCGAACACCGAAAGCTGCCCTTCCAGGCGGATGGCGGCGCCGCTCACCAGCGGCTTCTTCGCCGCGACGCAGGCAGCGTTCACCGCCTCGCGGGTACCGAAGTTGTCGCAGCAATCCAGCACCAGATCGACGGCGGCAACGGCGGCATCGAGGGAATCGGCGTCCAGCGCATGACGGTGGGCGACCAGCTTCACGTCCGGGTTGATCGCAGTGAGTCGGGCAATGGCGGAATCCACCTTGCTCACGCCCACGCTGTCGGTGTCATGGATGATCTGCCGCTGCAGGTTGGTCAGGTCAACCGTGTCGAAATCGGCCAGGTGCAGCTCACCGACGCCGGCCGCCGCGAGGTACAGCGCCACCGGAGCTCCGAGACCGCCCAGGCCGACGATCAGCACGCGGCTGTCCTTCAGGCGCAGTTGCCCATCCACGTCGATCTGCGGCAGCAGGATCTGCCGGCTGTAACGCAGCAGTTCGCTATCGCTCAGCATGTCCAGCGCCCCAGGCTGATGCGCTCGTGGCCGCCCAGGTCGCGGCGGCTTTCCACGGCAGTGAAGCCACGGCCGAGCAGCAGGTCGCGCACGGCGTCCGGCTGGTCGAAGCCGTGCTCGAGCATCAGCCAGCCGCCGTTCTCCAGATGGTTCGGCGCCTGGTCGATGATCATGCGGATATCGTCCAGCCCGTCGTGGCCGGAGACCAGCGCGCTGGATGGCTCGAAACGCACATCACCCTGCTGGAGATGCGGGTCGGTGCTGGGAATGTACGGCGGATTGCTGACGATCAGCGAGAAACGCTCGCCGCCCAGCGTGGAGAACCAGTGACTGGTCTGGAAGGCGACATTGGCCAGACGCAGGCGCTCGCGGTTGCGCTCGGCCAGGGCCACGGCTTCAGGAATACGGTCCACACCCAGGACCTGCCAGCTCAGACGCTCGCAGCCCAGCGCGAGGGCAATGGCGCCAGTGCCGGTGCCCAGGTCGAGCACGCGGGACGGCGAGGCGGGCAGCAGCTCGAGGGCGGTTTCCAC
This sequence comes from Pseudomonas sp. PDNC002, assembly GCF_016919445.1. Taxonomy (NCBI): domain Bacteria; kingdom Pseudomonadati; phylum Pseudomonadota; class Gammaproteobacteria; order Pseudomonadales; family Pseudomonadaceae; genus Pseudomonas; species Pseudomonas sp. PDNC002. The sequence continues at coordinate 6,360,844 of NZ_CP070356.1, forward strand.
CAACAGCTCGGTGTCCGGGCGCGGGATCAGGGTGTGCGACGCGACTTCCAGGTCCAGGCTCCAGAAGCCCTGGCGACCGAGGATATAGGCCACCGGTTCGCCGGCCACGCGGCGGGCGAGATAACGCTCGTAGAGGTCGTGAGCCTCGCGGCTGACCACGCGCTCGGGCCAGGTGCGCAGGAAGCTGCGCGGTTTGCCCAGGGCGGCGGCGAGCAGCAGCTCGGCGTCCAGGCGCGCGCTGGGCGAGTCCGGCAGTTGCGCCTCGTTGAGCAGGGTCATGATGGTTGCCATGGTCTGTCGCTCTCTCAGTGGCCCGCTCTCTCAATCACCAAGTGCGGCCAGCTGGTCGGCCTGGAACTCTTGCAGCAGCGGCTCGATCACCTGCTCCACCGCGCCTTCCATCACTTCGCCCAGGGAATACAGGGTCAGGTTGATGCGGTGATCGGTGACGCGCCCCTGGGGGAAATTGTAGGTGCGGATGCGCTCGGAGCGATCACCCGAACCGACCAGCAGCTTGCGCGTGCTGGCGATCGCCTGCTGGGCCGCCGCCTGTTGCTGGTCGTTGAGCTTGGCGGCGAGCCAGGCCATGGCCTTGGCGCGGTTCTTGTGCTGCGAGCGCTCTTCCTGGCACTCGACCACGATGCCCGACGGAATGTGCGTGATGCGCACCGCCGAGTCGGTCTTGTTCACGTGCTGGCCGCCGGCGCCGGAGGAGCGGTAGGTGTCCACGCGCAGGTCAGCCGGGTTGATCTCGATGGCCGCCTGTTCGTCCGGCTCTGGCAACACTGCCACGGTGCACGCGGAGGTGTGGATGCGGCCCTGGGATTCGGTGGCCGGCACACGCTGCACGCGGTGCGCGCCGGATTCGAACTTGAGCTTGGCGTAGACGTTCTCGCCCTCGACGCGGGCAATCACCTCTTTATAGCCGCCGTGCTCGCCCTCGTTCTCGGACATGATCTCCACGCGCCAGCCCTGCTTCTCGGCGTAGCGCGAGTACATGCGGAACAGGTCGCCGGAGAAGATCGCAGCCTCGTCGCCGCCGGTACCGGCACGGACTTCCAGGAAGACGTTGCGGCTGTCGTTGGGGTCCTTGGGCAGCAGCATGCGCTGCAGGCGATCCTCCAGGCCGACCAGCGCGGACTTGGCCTCGGCCACTTCCTCCTCGGCCATCTCACGCAGGTCCGGGTCGCTGTCCTTGAGCAGCGCCTGGGCGCCCTCAAGGTCCGACTGCACCTTGCGGAACTCGCGGAAGGCGAGGATCACCGGCTCTACCTCGGCGTATTCACGAGAGTACGCGCGGAACTTGGTCTGGTCGCTGATGACCTCGGCGTCGCCCAGCAGAGCGGTGAGCTCCTCGAAGCGATCGCTGAGGATGTCCAGCTTTTTCAGGAGGGAAGCTTTCATCGCTTGTCAGTGCCCTCCTCGAGGGCGAACAGTTCCTGCGCGACGGCCAGCGCATCGATGCGGCCCTCGGCGGAGAGTTTCTTCATCTGCACGCTGGGGGCGTGCAGCAACTTGTTGGTCAGGCCACGGCTGAGCTGAGCGATGACTTCCATCGGATCGGCGCCGTTAGCCAGCAGGCGCTGGGCCTTCTGGGTTTCCTCGTCGCGCAGGCGTTCGGCCTGCTGGCGATAGGCGCGCAATACATCGACGGCGGCCAGCTCGCGCAGGCGCTGCATGAACTCGACGACGCCATCGCCAACCAGTTCCTCGGCGGCCTGGGCGGCACCCTGGCGGCTCTTGAGGTTCTCGGCGACCACTTCGTGGAGGTCATCGACGCTATAGAGGTAGACGTCTTCCAGCTCGCCGACTTCCGGCTCGATGTCGCGCGGGACGGCGATGTCGACCATGAACATCGGCTTGTGCCGGCGCTGCTTCAGTGCACGCTCCACCGCGCCCTTGCCGAGGATAGGCAGTTGGCTGGCGGTGGAACTGATGACGATGTCGCTGTTGACCAGCTCGTCCGGCATGTCCGCCAGCAGGATGGCGCGGGCGCCGAACTGCTCGGCCAGGACGCTGGCGCGCTCCAGGGTACGGTTGGCGACCACGATGCGTTTCACGCCCTGCTCATGCAGGTGGCGGGCGACCAGCGTGATGGTCTCGCCGGCGCCGATCAGCAGTGCCTGGCTGCGGCTCAGGTCGCTGAAGATCTGCCGGGCCAGGCTCACCGCGGCGAACGCCACGGAGACCGGGTTCTCGCCGATGGCGGTGTCGGTGCGCACGGTCTTGGCGGTGCTGAAGGTCGCCTGGAACAGCCGGCCCAGCATCGGCCCGACAGTGCCGGCCTCGCGGGCGACGGCGTAGGCGGACTTCATCTGCCCGAGAATCTGCGGCTCGCCCAGCACCATGGAGTCCAGGCCGGCGGCGACACGCATCATGTGGCGCACGGCGTCCTCGTCCTGGTGGACATAGGCGCAGGCGCGCAGATCATCGATACCCAGGTTGTGGTAATCGGCCAGCCAGGCCAGCACATCGCCGGCGTCGGGGTGCTCGATCTCCAGGTAGAGTTCGCTGCGGTTGCAGGTGGAGAGGATCGCAGCTTCGCGGCTGGAGGTCAGCCGACAGAGCAACTGCAGGGCCTCGACCATCTGCTCAGGAGTAAAAGCCACGCGCTCGCGAACGGCCACGGACGCGGTCTTGTGGTTGATGCCTAGAGCAATGAAGGCCATGCAGAATCGCTGAGCTGATCGGAAAGCCCGCAATTGTCCTACTTAGCCTTGTGAAGGACAACCACCCGCGACAGATCGCACACTGCAAATCGTATACAACCCCCGATGCGGCGCTTGCCCATGGGATTGGCACTTTCCTTATGTCATGATGGTCCCATTTCGCAGGTCAGGCCCTCGTCCTTCCTCTATGAACAAGTCTCTTGCGCTGCTGACTGCTCTGCTGCTGCTCGGCGGCTGCCAGTCTCTTACACAGAAAAATCCCGATGGTGCTTCCGCGGAGAAGGACAAGGCCGCGGCTGCGCAGAAGGACCAGAAGTACGGTTCCTTCAGCGAGGACACCCTTTATTCGCTGCTGACCGCCGAGCTGGCAGGCCAGCGCAACCGCTTCGACATCGCCCTCTCCAACTACGTGGAGCAGGCCAAGGAAACCCAGGACCCCGGCGTCGCCGAGCGCGCGTTCCGCATCGCCGAATACCTGGGCGCCGACCAGGAAGCCCTGGATACCTCGCTGATCTGGGCCAAGGCCGCGCCGGACAACCTCGACGCCCAGCGCGCCGCCGCCATCCAGCTGGCGCGCACCGGGCAATACGACGAATCCATGGTCTACATGGAAAAAGTCCTCAACGGCCAGGGCGATACCCACTTCGACTTCCTCGCACTGTCCGCCGCCGAGACCGACCCGGACACCCGCGCCGGCCTGCTGCAGAGCTTCGACCGCCTGCTGAAGAAGTACCCGGACAACGGCCAACTGCTCTTCGGCAAGGCCCTGCTGCTGCAACAGGACGGCCGGCCGCAGGAAGCCCTGCACCTGCTGGAGGACAACGCCGCCAGCAAGCATGACGTCGCCCCGCTGCTGCTGCGCGCCCGCCTGCTGCAGAGCATGAAGCGCAGCGACGAAGCGCTGCCGCTGCTCAAGAACGGCATCAAGGAACACCCGGACGACAAGCGCGTCCACCTCGCCTACGCCCGCCTGCTGGTGGAGCAGAACCGCCTGGAAGACGCCAAGGCCGAGTTCTCCGCGCTGGTCGAGCAATTCCCCGACGACGACGACCTGCGCTTCTCCCTGGCACTGGTCTGCCTCGAAGCCCAGGCCTGGGACGAGGCCAAGGTCTACCTGCAGGAACTGGTCGAGCGCGACAGCCACGTCGACTCCGCCCACTTCAACCTGGGCCGCCTGGCCGAGGAGCAGAAGGACCCGGAAACCGCGCTCAAGGAATACGCCCTGGTCGGCCCGGGCAACGACTTCCTTCCGGCCCAGCTGCGCTCCACCGAGATCCTGCTGGACCAGAAACGCTATGACGACGCCTCGCGCCGCCTCGCCGAAACCCGCGACCGCCAGCCGGACTACGCCATCCAGCTGTACCTGATCGAAGCCGAAGGCCTGTCCAACCGTGACCAGGTGGACCGCGCCTGGAGCATCATCCAGCAAGGCATCAAGCAGTTCCCGGATGACCTCAACCTGCTCTACACCCGCTCCATGCTCGCCGAGAAGCGCAACGATCTCTCGCAGATGGAGCAGGACCTGCGGCTGATCATCCAGCGCGAGCCGGATAACGCCATGGCGCTCAACGCGCTGGGCTACACCCTGGCCGACCGCACCACCCGCTACAGCGAAGCCCGCGACCTGATCCAGAAGGCCCACTCGCTGAACCCGGACGACCCCGCCATCCTCGACAGCCTGGGCTGGGTGAATTACCGCCTGGGCAACCTCAGCGAAGCGGAAACCTACCTGCGCAAGGCGCTGGAACGCTTCCCCGACCACGAAGTGGCCGCACACCTGGGCGAAGTGCTCTGGGCTCAGGGCAAGCAAAGCGAAGCCCGCAAGGTCTGGGCCACCGCCCTGCAAAGCCAGCCTGACAGCCCCGTCCTGCGCGACACCATGCTGCGCCTGACCGGCTCCGGAACCCTCTGATTTATGCGTTTACGTCACCTCCTCGGCGCCGCCGCGCTTGCCCTGCTCGCCGGCTGCTCCAGCTTCGGCACCCACGAAGCCCTGGAAGGCCAGGGCAACGCCACCGCCTGGAATGCCCACAAGGCCCGCATCGCCACCCTCGACGGCTGGCAGATCGACGGCAAAGTCGGCATCCGCGCGCCCAAGGACTCCGGCAGCGGCACCCTGTTCTGGCTGCAGCGCCAGGACTACTACGACATTCGCCTCTCCGGCCCGCTGGGCCGCGGCGCGGCGCGCCTGACCGGGCACGAAGGCGCAGTCACCCTGGAAGTCGCCGGCCAGGGCCGCTATGAAGCGGCCACCCCCGAAGAGCTGCTGGAACAACAGATGGGCTGGCGGCTGCCGGTTTCCCACCTGCTCTGGTGGATTCGCGGCCTGCCCGCGCCGGACAGCAAGAGCCGCCTGACCCTCGACAGCGACAGTCGCCTGGCCAAGCTGCAACAGGATGGCTGGGACGTGGAATACACCCGCTACAGCGAGCAGAACGGCTACTGGCTGCCCGAGCGCCTGAAGCTGCACGGCCAGGATCTGGACGTCACCCTGGTGGTGAAGACCTGGCAACCGCGCCAGTTGGGCCAGGCGAGCCCGCAGTGACATGCAAGACCGCCTGACCCTGCCGGCGCCGGCCAAGCTCAACCTGTTCCTGCACATCACCGGTCGCCGCGCCGACGGCTACCACGAGTTGCAGACGCTGTTCCAATTCCTCGATCACGGCGACGAACTCCAGTTCGCCCTGCGCGAGGACGGCGAAATCCGCCTGAACACCGAGATCGACGGCGTTCCCCACGACAGCAACCTGATCGTGAAAGCCGCGCGCCGGCTGCAGGAACAATCCGGCACGACGCTGGGCGCCGACATCTGGCTGGACAAACGCCTGCCCATGGGCGGCGGCATCGGCGGCGGCAGTTCCGACGCCGCCACCACCCTGCTCGGCCTCAAGCAATTGTGGAACCTCGACTGGGACGAAGACCGCCTCGCCGCGCTGGGCCTGAGCCTGGGCGCCGATGTGCCGGTATTCGTGCGCGGCCGCGCGGCGTTTGCCGAAGGTGTCGGCGAACAGCTCACGCCGGTCGAACTGGAGGAGCCGTGGTTCCTCGTTGTCGTGCCGCAAGTCTTTGTCTCAACAGCAGAAGTTTTCTCCGATCCCGAGTTGACACGGGATACTCCGCCCATTAAAGTTCGCAGCCTTCTCGGGGTGGACGGTCATAACGACTGCCAGCCGGTCGTCGAGAAGCGTTACCCGGATGTACGTAACGCACTGATCCAGCTAGGTAAATTTACTGAAGCGAGATTGACCGGCACCGGAGCTTGTGTGTTTGGGAGCTTCCCAAACAAGGGCGATGCTGATAAAGTTCGCCGCCAACTTCCGGCCACTCTGCCGAGTTTTGTTGCCCAGGGTCGTAACATCTCGATGTTGCACCGCAAGCTGCAAAGCCAGGCCTGAGAAGCAGCAATGTAATCGGTTGTACGATACAGGGGCGTCGCCAAGCGGTAAGGCAGCAGGTTTTGATCCTGCCATGCGTTGGTTCGAATCCAGCCGCCCCTGCCATTAACCCACTGGGTTGAACGTACAGCATCAACGAACACATTGCTCCGCAAGTTGTAAGCTACAGGGGCGTCGCCAAGCGGTAAGGCAGCAGGTTTTGATCCTGCCATGCGTTGGTTCGAATCCAGCCGCCCCTGCCATTTTCTTCTGGCTCAACCGGGCCTACCCTCAAGCCGACACAGGTACCGCAGCGTGTCCAAAATGATGGTTTTCACGGGGAACGCCAACCCCGATCTGGCACGCCGTGTCGTACGGCAGCTGCACATCCCCCTCGGTGACGTTTCTGTCGGTAAGTTCTCCGACGGCGAAATCAGCGTTGAGATCAACGAAAACGTTCGTGGTAAGGACGTCTTCCTGATCCAACCGACCTGCGCACCGACCAACGACAACCTGATGGAACTGGTAGTGATGGCCGATGCCTTCCGCCGCTCCTCGGCGACTCGTATCACGGCAGTCATCCCCTACTTCGGTTACGCCCGCCAGGATCGCCGTCCGCGTTCCGCTCGCGTGGCCATCAGCGCCAAAGTCGTTGCCGACATGCTGACCGTCGTAGGCGTCAACCGCGTTCTCACCGTTGACCTGCACGCCGACCAGATTCAAGGCTTCTTCGATATCCCCGTCGACAACATCTACGGCTCGCCCGTACTGGTCGACGACATCGAAGACCAGCGCTTCGAGAACCTGATGATCGTCTCCCCGGACATCGGCGGTGTGGTGCGCGCTCGCGCCGTCGCCAAGTCCCTGGGCGTCGACCTGGCCATCATCGACAAACGTCGTCCGAAGGCCAACCAGTCCGAAGTCATGCACATCATCGGTGATGTCGAAGGCCGTACCTGCGTACTGGTCGACGACATGGTCGATACCGCCGGCACCCTCGGCCACGCCGCCAAGGCTCTGAAAGAGCACGGCGCCGCCAAGGTCATCGCCTACTGCACCCACCCGGTGCTGTCGGGCCGTGCCATCGAGAACATCGAAAATTCCGTACTGGACGAGCTGGTGGTGACCAACACCATCCCGCTGTCCGCTGCTGCGCAAGCCTGTGGCCGTATCCGCCAGCTGGACATCGCTCCGGTTGTCGCTGAAGCCATGCGCCGTATCAGCAATGAAGAATCGATCAGCGCCATGTTCCGCTAAGGCGGAACAGGCCTGACGTAAAGCGCTCCGCCATGTCGGTGGAGCATTAGCAAAATCGCCCGAACGCTGGTCGCAAGCGTCCGGGCGATCTTGTCATTTTGGAGATAGTGAAATGGTTGATTTTGTACTGAATGCACAAGAGCGTTCCGACCTGGGGAAAGGTGCGAGCCGCCGCCTGCGTCGTAATGCTGGCCTGATCCCGGCTGTGATCTACGGTGGCGAAAAAGCCCCGCAATCCGTCACCCTGGAACTGCGCGAAATTACCAAACTGCTGGAAAACGAGGCTGCCTTCAGCCACGTGATCAGCCTGAACGTCGGTTCCGCGAAGGAAACCGTACTGATCAAGGCCCTGCAGCGCCACCCGTCCAAAGGCTTCGTCATGCACGCTGACTTCCAGCGCGTCGTTGCTGGCCAGAAGCTGTCCGCTCACGTTCCGCTGCACTTCCTGAACGAAGCTACCGCTGTTGGCGTCAAGACTGGCGGCGGCGAGATCTCCCACGTGATCTCCGAAGTCGAAGTTTCCTGCCTGCCGAAAGACCTGCCGGAATTCATCGAAGTCGACCTCGCTCAGGTAGCCCTGGGTCAGATCGTTCACCTGTCCGACCTGAAACTGCCGAAAGGCGTAGAGCTGGTGCAACTGGCCCACGGTAACGACCTGGCCGTCGCCAACATCCACGCTTCCCGCGTAGTGAAAGAAGAAGGTGAAGGCGAAGCTGCTGCCGAGTAATCGCGCGCACCATTGCCTTTAAGGAAGGGGCCCCCGTCGTGACTGCCGTACAACTGATCGTTGGCCTGGGAAATCCAGGCCCTGAATACGACCAGACCCGGCATAACGCGGGGGCCCTTTTCGTTGAGCGACTGGCAGACGCGCAACGCGCGAACTTGTCTCTCGACAAGAAGTACTTCGGCCTGGTCGGCAAGTTCAGCCACAAGGGCCGCGACGTTCGTCTGCTCATCCCCACCACCTACATGAACCGCAGCGGCCAGGCCGTGGCGGCGCTCGCCGGATTCTTCCGCATTCCGGTCGAAGCCATCCTGGTGGCCCACGACGAACTCGACATGCCTCCCGGCGTCGCCAAGCTCAAGAAAGGCGGCGGACACGGCGGGCACAACGGACTGCGCGACATCATCGCCCAGCTCGGCAACCAGAACGGTTTCCATCGCCTGCGGCTTGGCATCGGCCATCCGGGGCACAGCAGCCTGGTCTCCGGTTTCGTTCTTGGCCGCGCCCCGCGCGCCGAACAGGAACTGCTCGATACCAGCATCGACTTCGCCCTCGGCGTGCTGCCGGAAATGCTCGACGGGGACTGGACCCGCGCGATGCAGAAGCTGCACAGCCAGAAGGCCTGATCACACCTCTTTTTCCGCCACCTGGCGCGAGGGACCTAGCATGGGATTCAACTGCGGCATCGTCGGCCTGCCCAACGTCGGCAAGTCCACCCTGTTCAACGCCCTGACCAAATCCGGCATCGCGGCGGAAAACTTCCCCTTCTGCACCATCGAGCCCAACAGCGGCATCGTCCCGATGCCCGACGCGCGCCTCGATGCGCTGGCCGAGATCGTCAAGCCTGAGCGCGTGATCCCGACCACCATGGAATTCGTCGACATCGCCGGCCTTGTAGCCGGCGCCTCCAAGGGTGAAGGCCTGGGCAACAAGTTCCTCGCCAACATCCGCGAGACCGACGCTATTGCTCACGTCGTGCGCTGCTTCGAAGACGAAAACGTCATCCACGTTTCCAACAGTGTCGATCCCAAGCGCGACATCGAAATCATCGACCTCGAACTGATCTTCGCCGACCTCGACAGCTGCGAGAAGCAACTGCAGAAAGCTGCGCGCAACGCCAAGGGCGGCGACAAGGAAGCCCTGGCGCAGAAAGCCCTGCTGGAAAAGCTCATCCCCCACTTCAGCGAAGGCAAACCGGCGCGCTCGCTCATGAAGAACATGAGCGATGACGAGAAGCGCGGCGTACGTGGCTTCCACCTGCTCACCAGCAAGCCGGTCATGTACATCGCCAACGTCGCCGAAGACGGTTTCGAGAACAACCCGCACCTGGACGTCGTACGCGCCATCGCCGAAGAAGAAGGCGCCATGGTCGTGCCGGTGTGCAACAAGATCGAAGCCGAGATCGCCGAACTGGACGATGGCGAGGAGAAGGACATGTTCCTAGAGTCCCTCGGCCTCGAAGAGCCCGGCCTGAACCGCGTGATCCGCGCCGGCTACGAGCTGCTGCACCTACAGACCTACTTCACCGCTGGCGTGAAGGAAGTCCGCGCCTGGACCGTACGTGTCGGCGCCACCGCCCCGCAGGCCGCCGCCGTGATCCACACCGACTTCGAGAAAGGCTTCATCCGCGCCGAAGTCGTCGCCTATGACGACTTCATCCAGTTCAAAGGCGAACAGGGCGCAAAAGAAGCCGGCAAATGGCGCCTGGAAGGCAAGGACTACATCGTCAAGGACGGCGACGTGATGCACTTCCGCTTCAACGTCTAAGCGCCCGCCACCCCCGAAAAAGCCCCGGCCATCCGCCGGGGCTTTTTTCATGGGCGCCCTACCCCGCCGCTGGTCGTGCAAATTCGCACCTTTCCGGCTAAACGATTGAAAGATCAGAAAATTATCTAAACACAGGGGTTGACAGCCCCCCTCGATCTGCGGAAAATGCGCGCCACTCGGCTACATAGCTCAGTCGGTTAGAGCGCAGCATTCATAATGCTGATGTCCCAGGTTCAAGTCCCGGTGTAGCCACCATACAAAACAAAGGGTTAGCGAAAGCTAACCCTTTGTCGTTTTGGCCGGCAGACTACAAAACGACTACATCCCGTCTACTAGATCCCCTACCCTCTCCTACCGCCTCAGAGTTCGTCTAACGAGATCACCCGAGCACGCTCCGCAGATCGCGACTCAATCAATCGCACCAGACTTTCATCGTCGTACTCTGACTGCTCAGGTCCTGAGGATGCAGCTGTCAACGCTGCTACAACGCGAGCATGTATTTTGGTCCCCATACCCTTGCTCGGCGTGCCCTGTGCTACGGCATCCACCACCTGCAACGACCTCACATCCTCCAGGAAGAGATAGTAGTCGTATCCCTCCACTGCTAGGCCTCCGCACTCCTCCCCATCCGCCATCAGCAACTGAGCGCGAACTGAGCTTCCTGGAGCCGGGACAACAACACCCACAATCCTGGATGGCTCAGTGCAATGCACCTCACCACATTCAGGATAATTAACGCGGCACACTACCCACTTTCCAAGCAGCTCCATCGCCTGAGATATCGTGGGACGCAGAATAGCGACCTCTTTCATACTGCCCCCCCTTCATCCTTCAGATAGCGTCTGATCGCTTCTCGAACGTGATAAGCAACAGCCTCCCCTGTTCGCTCCGAAAGCCCTCTGAGCTCATCAAGGTCATCAGGAGGCAGCATCAAGGAAAAAAGAATCTTCTTTGCCCGCTTCTTGCTCAAGACCGGCTCAGGTGTCTCGACGTCTGCCGTCGCAATTTCTTGATACGCGACTACTTCCTCAGAAGATGTAGCCACATCTTGAGCTCTGTCTTCCCGAGTCGGGCGCCCCTCAGAAACCCAGTCCGTTGCATGCTCTAGCAGACGACAACGGCGAGCTTCTCCCAACGATTCAAAGTAGGTCTTTGCCGAACCTTTCGAGCGACGACCTACCTGCATCAGAAACTCATAACACAGTCTTCGATCAGCGGCTCTCATATAAAACCTATATAAGTTTTGCATACGAGTATAACTGCTAACTGAAGGGCCGCCACTAGATCGCTCTAATCTGCGCGCGTGCACTCATGAGGTCTATTGAGGTGCTTACTCGTTAGCTATCCGACGTGTTACAGGGGCGTCGGCCGCGCGGCTGGCCTACCGCTCGTGCCTGGCGCTCCCGGCCTGCCGCGCAACCACGCCCAGAGGGAAACGGCCCGCCCGTTTGCGGTGGACTTCGCGCCTCAATTCCATCCGCAAAACGGGCGGCACGCTCAATAATTCGCCCTCCCTGGCGATGCTGGTGCCCGAACCTCGGACAAAGAGACGTCCGAGCCACGGGGCGGCATCCATGCCTCACCAGCTCCCTGGGTGACTACATCGCCCTGTTTCAGCGAGTTAGCGGGACATACCAAGGGAAAGGACACGCCGGAAAGCCCGTTTTATAGGGCATCGAGGTAGAAGAGGGCATCGCTCATGCGATTCATAATGCTGATATCCCAGGTTCAAACCCCGGTGTACCCATCACATAAAAGCAGGGGTTTGTCGAAAGCTAAACCCCCTCTTCTTTTACCCAGAAAAACCCTTTCCCCAATTACTCGTCCTCCTTAATCAACTCCGAAGAATCATTCCTCGCATCATTCACCCGCAACGACACCCGATACCCGACAAGGTCTTCCCGCGCATGGTGGATCAGGTCGCCCAGAGCTTCAGCACTGGTGGCAATGCATAGCCATTCCTCGACGCTCTCCGGCGCCAGCACCACGGGCATGCGGTGGTGGATGTGTTCGATGCTCGGGGCTGCGGATTTGGTCAGCAGGGCGCAGGAGAGGACGGTGTCGCCGTTGGGGTTTATCCACAGGGACCAGAGGCCGGCGATGGCGATGATGGGGTCGGTTGGGCTATGGATGAAGTACGGCTGGTGGACTTGGCGGCCGGCGGGGTTGCGCAGGTTTTCCTTTTCGTTCCATTCGTACCAGCCCAGTGCGGGCATCAGGCAGCGGGTGCTGCGCAGGGCCTGACGCCAGAGGGGTTTGCTGGCGGCTTCTTCGCTGCGGGCGTTGAAGGAGTAGCGCGGCGGGGTGGAGTCCTTCCACCAGGTGGGGATCAGTCCCCAGCGGGCGGGTAGCAGTTCGAGCTGGCCGCTTTCGTCGTGACGCAGGATGGGCACGGTCATGGTCGGGGCGACGTTGTAGCAGGCCTCCAGCCAGCGCGGCGGCGTACGCGCGCCGATGTGCCAATAGCGTTCAATGGCGGCCTCTTCGGGGCTGACGTAGCGTCCGCACATGAGCTCAACTACGCGATGGCATTTGTTGGGCGGTTTTGCTGAGCAGGAAGTCAAAGACCAAAACAACGAAGAGTGCGAGATTCACCGCCCAGATTTCCATCTTCCCTGAAATCGCCAGCCCCAATAACCCGACATAGACCAGGTTGAAGCCAAACCATTGCCAGCGTCTCTTGGTGTTGTGTACGAACAACCACAGCGTCGCCACTGCCAGGGCCGCGATGAAAAATGCTGAGCTTACGGAGTAACGGAACGAGAAAACCGCTGCAATGACGAGGAGAAAGCTGGAAATCGAGAAACACAGAAAATCCACAAATATCCATTTCTCTTTGAGCTCGCCACTCGCTGCAAAGTGCTGGTGGTCTTCAATCGTAATTTTGAGCCGGAAGATAAATTGAAAAGCGATCCAGACCGTTTCGTCCCATAGCTCTATGAGTGACTTCAGGTTGACTTCAGGATGAGTGTTGAGCCAAGTGGTAATGGCAAGCTGGAGGCCCAGAATGACGGCCAGCCCCATGCTGAGATTTGCGCGCTGATAGAAGTTCATGCGGCCTCCGAAAGCAGGGTTCAGATGCTTCAGCGCACGACACTCCGACCACATCCCGCCGAACGAACATTAGTCTAGCCAGTACCGCAAGATTCGTTATACAGGCGAGGACCTTCAGCTAAGCCCTCACGCCCATTCGTTCCAATACGCCCCGCCCAACCACCCGCGTCGTCTCGATCCCGAAATCCACGCTCCCCTCCTCCCGCAGAAACTCATCCACTGCCGCGTCAATCCGATCCGCCAACTCCGGCAACTGCCAGTAATGCCGCAGTAGCATGCCGGCGCTAAGGATGGCGGCGAGGGGGTTGGCGCGGCCAGTGCCGGCGATGTCGGGGGCGCTGCCGTGGACGGGTTCAGCCAGGGCGCGGTCGATGCCGAGGTTGAGCGAGGGCGCCAGGCCCAGGCCGCCGCCCCAGTGGCTGGCGAGGTCGGAAAGGATGTCGCCGAAGAGGTTGGTGGTGACGATGAGGTCAAAGGATTCGGGGCGTTCGACCAGTTGCAGGGCGGCAACGTCGACCAGGCGTTCGTCGAGAACGTCGCTCCAGCCGTCTTCGGCCAGCATGTCGCGGCAGGTGTCGCGGAACAGGCCGCAGGTGAGCGGCAGGACGTTGGCCTTGTGCACGAGGGTGATGCGCCTTGCGTGGCGCAGGCGGGCCAGTTCGGCGGCGCCAGCGGCGAGGCGCTCGCAAGCAACGCGGCTGATGACCCGTTCGGCGATGGCGACGCCTTCGGCTTCCCAGTGTTCGCGGCCGCTGTAGAGGCCTTCGCTGTTCTCCCGCAGGACCATGAGGTCGATGCCGGCGCGGGGCGAGACCACCGGGCGCGAACGCACGGGGCGCAGGTTGAGGTTCAGCGCCAGCGTCTGGCGCAGGCTGAGGATGGCGCTGCGGTAGCCCTCGACCTTGTGGCTGGGCGAGGAGACCGCGCCGAACAGCCCGGCGCCGCAGGCGCGCAGGCGTTCATAGGTGGCGTCGGGAACGGAGGTGCCGTGGCGCTGGAAGCAATCCCAGCCGGCCTCGGCTTCCTCTACCTGCAAGTCGGGCAGCAGGCGTTGCAGGACCTCCACGGCGACGGGCACGACCTCGCGGCCGATGCCGTCGCCGGGGATGACGCAGAGGCGGCGCACCGCGCGCCTCTTACGCTTGGCCGAGCGGGCGCAGGCGGTACTGCGGCGGCAGTTGGTCGAGTCCGCTGACAGTGACGTTGAGGTCTTTCCAGATGCCGTCCTTGATGCCGTAGATGCAGCCATGCACGGAAATCTTCTGCCCGCGGTGCCAGGCGTTCTGGACGATGCTGGTGTGGCTGACGTTGGCCACCTGCTGGATGACGTTGAGCTCGCAGAGGCGATCGACGCGCTCTTCTTCCTTTTCGAACTGGGCGAGGTGGTCGCGGTACTCGTAGGCAAGGTCGCGGATGGTGCGCAGCCAGCCGTCGATCAGGCCGAGCTGGGTGTGCTGCAGCGCGGCGCGCACGCCGCCGCAACCGTAGTGGCCGGTGACTAGGATGTGCTTGACCTTGAGCACGTCGACGGCGAACTGGATGACCGACAGGCAGTTGAGGTCGGTGTGCAGCACGACGTTGGCGACGTTGCGGTGGACGAACAAATCGCCGGGCAGCAGGCCGACGATCTGGTTGGACGGCACGCGGGCGTCCGAGCAGCCGATCCACAGGTATTCGGGAGTCTGCTGGCGGGCCAGTTTGGCGAAGAACTCGGGGTCCTCCTCCTTGATGGCTTCGGCCCAGCGAGCGTTGTTATCGAACAGTTCCTGCAGGTCGTTCATGTCCGGCTCCTCATCATTGGCTGCCGCACCTTACGCAGGGCGGGCGCGACTGACAAGCTGCGTTCAGCGCGCCGCGTTGAGGCGCCACCAGCGTGGCGGACGCGGGGCCTGCTGCAGCGCCAGCTGGTGCCAGGCGTCGTGCCAGGCCTCGCCTTCGGCGGCGAGGCGCGGCCAGTCCAGCGTGCGCCGATCCAGGGCGCTGAGCAACTCGGTTTCCAGCCAGCCATGACCGGCGCGCAGGGCGTCGGCGAATCCGGGATCGGCCAGGGCGCGCTGGTGGACGGTTTCGAAGCGCCACCAGAGGGAGCGCTCCACGGGGTCGTCTTCGCGGCTGAGCAGCCCTTCCCCCGCGCCCTCCTCGAAGCCCAATGGCTGGAACATCGACAGGCACGGAGCGGAGGTGCCGGTGGCGGCCAGGCTCGGCGATTCGCCGTCGAGCCGGGCGATGAGGCTGGCGGTGGTTTGCGATGGGCGCCAGAAGCTGCCGGCGTGCATGCACACCTGGCGGTTGTCATGGCGATGGAAGTGATGGCCGCGATGGCCATGGCTGCGCAGGGCGACGACCAGCGCCAGCCAGTCGACCTGGGTCGGGCAATGGGCGAGGAAGTCTTCGTTGAGCTGGCGGCGCTGGTGCGCCCCGGCTACCCAGGGCAGTACGCGGCCATCGAAGGCGCGGGCGAAGTGAAAGTCGCCCCGGCCGTTCCAGCAGCCGAAGCGGCGTGCCTGGGTTTCCAGGTTGGGGCTGGCGAGGTCGTACTCATGGCCAAGGGTCAGGGCGTTGGAGATGGCCCAGCGCTCGACCTTCTTCGCCGCCCACAGGCGCCCGGCGGTTTCCAGCACCCACGCCTCGTCGCGGTCGGCGATGAGGAAGCTGTTGTCGTAGCGCATGCGTTTGTTGCGAAAGCCGGCCGGGCCGCCCTGGCCGTGGCGCTCCAGCAGCTCGGTGATGACCGCCAGGGCTTCGCCGGCGCTGCCGCCGCGTTCGAGGCCCAGGCGCAACAGGTCCATACCCAGCAGGGCCTCGCCCTCGCGCTGGGTCAGCTTGGTGAATACGGCTTCGTTGCCGATGGCCACGCCCCGGTCGTTGACGCCCATTTCGGCGCCCCACAGCCAAGCGGGCTGGCTGAGGATGACGGCATGCCGCTCGGCGCGCTGGGGGATGTCGAGGTAGGTGGTGCGTACCGTCGCCGCGCGATCACCGCTCACGGCCGGCAGGCGGACCAGGCGTTGCGCTTCGGCGGGCTCGCGGTCGCTGTTCTTGGCGAACCAGGTGGCGCCGCCGCTACGCAATACCAAGGTGTCGCACATACTCCTCTCCGTCGTCGGTCGCGATGAGCACTTCCCTCGCCGCGCGTTCCCCGGCCTCCACGGCTCCATCGAAATAGCCCATCCAGCGCGTCGCCGTCTCGGTGCCGGCAAAGTGCAGGCGCCCGTAGGGTTCGCGCAGACGCGCCGCGCCGCTGCTCCAGAGTCCTGGCGGGAAGAGTGCGGCATAGCAGCCACGGGCGAAGGGTTCCTCGGCCCAGGACTTGTCCACGTAGTCGATGGGCTTGAGCGCTTCCTCGCCGAAGTAACGGGCGAAGCATTCCAGTACCTGGGCGCGCCGCAGGTCGGCCGGGCGCGCGTTCCACTGCCGCGCCTCGTCGCCTTCGATGAAGCCGAGCAGCACGCCACGCTGGGAGTCGGGGACGCTGTTATCGAAGGTCAGGCGCACCGGGCCGGTCTCGCTGGTGGCCTGGCCGGAGAGGCCTTTGTCGCGCCAGAACGGTTTGTCGTACATCGCCATGCACTTGATCACCGCGCCTTGCGGCAGGCGCTGCAGGAGTTGGTCGCGCCAGCTCGGCAGCAGCGGTTCCTGGGTGATACGCAGCAACTGGGTGGGCGGGATGGCAAAGATCACCCGCGATGCGTGGTGCACGCCGTGGTCGCTGACCAGCTCAACGCCACCGTCGTCCTGGCGCAAGGCGCGCACCGGCTCGCCGGTGATCACCGCTTCATCGCCCAGGCGCTCGGCGAGGTTCTGGCAGATACGCTGGGAGCCGCCGAGGATGCGGTCCTGCTGGGCGCCACCTTCGACGCCGAGCAAGGTGTCGAGGTCGGTGCCGCTGCGGATGTAGAAGAGGACGTGGAGGAATGAGAGGTCGTGGGGGCTGGCGGCGAACACCGCGCCGCTCATCAGCTCGAAGATCTTGCGGCCGGTAGCGGTGCGCACGTTGCGGCGCAGCCATTCGGCGAAGGTCAGGCTGTCCCAGAGGGGCGCTTTCGGATGCAGGCTGGGGTCGTTGAGGGGGATTTCCCGCGCCATGCGGTCCAGCCGCACATGGGCTTGCAGCACGTCGAGCAGCGCGTGCGGGGCGAGACGGGGGATGGTGCCGCGGTAGGGCTTGAGCCGACCGCCGAACAGGGTGAGGTTGTCGCCCCGGTTCCATTGCGGGTAGGTCGACAGGTCGAGTTCGTCGAGCAGGGAGAGGATGCGTTCCTGGGTCGGGCCGACCCACTGGCCGCCGACCTCGACCACTTCACCACTGGCGAAGCGGTGGTTGAGGGTGCGCCCGCCAACGCGCTTGTTGGCTTCGAGCACTTTCACCCGCCGTCCGGCCTGCGCCAGGCGCCAAGCCGCGGTAAGCCCCGAAATACCGGCGCCCACCACGATCACATCGCTGCGATTCATGTTTGCGACCTTTTTTCTTGTTGTTATTGGCCTTAAGGGTAAGCCAGGAATCGGTGTCGGAAAAACCCGATCGGCGGGAAATTTCTCAATATCTGCGGGGGAGTCGAGATCGCGGACGGCGCGGGGCGCGCTGGGGTGGAATCACGCGCGGTGTGAGGTGCCGAGATAGAGGCGTGCTTCCATATGCCGGGAGAGATGCCCTGGCAGGAACGGATCTTGGCCGCGAGGGCCTGCACCGTGTGCCGAAGGTGCCGGGAATCGCGGATAGAATCCGCTCCTACGAGAGCCGGGGGTTTCGGTGCGTGGTTTTTTCCCTCACCTCAGCCCTCTCCCGGAGGGAGAGGGGCAGTGGGTGCCGGCTGACACTGTGATGCACGCCTGCTGCGACATGCTGGAAGGGGCGCCTTGTAGGGGCGGACCTTGGTCGCGAAGGTCTGAACCGTATAGCGAGGGTGCAGGGGATCGCGGATGGAATCCGCTCCTACGAGAGCTGGGGGTTTCGGTGCGTGGTTTTTCCCTCACCCCGGCCCTCTCCCAGAGGGAGAGGGGGCAGTGGGTGCCGGCTGACAGCGTGATGCACGCCTGCTGCGACATGCTGGAAGGGGCGCCTTGTAGGGGCGGAGCTTGGCCGCGAAGGACATGGACCATGTAGCGAGGGTGCAGGGAGTCGCGGATAGAATCCGCTCCTACGCGAGCTGGGGGTTTCGGTGCGTGGGTTTTTCCCTCACCCCAGCCCTCTCCCGGAGGGAGAGGGGGCAGTGAGTGCCGGCTGACAGCGTGATGCACGCCTGCTACGACATGCTGGAAGGGGCGCCTTGTAGGTGCGGACCTTGGCCGCGAAGGTCTGAACCGTATAGCGAGGGTGCAGGGGATCGCGGATGGAATCCGCTCCTACGAGAACCCAGGGTTTCGGTGCGTGGTTTTTCCCTCACCCCAGCCCTCTCCCGGAGGGAGAGGGGGCAGTGAGTGCCGGCTGACGCCATGGTTCCCGCCCGCGCCGAACAGTCCCCTCTCCCTCCGGGAGAGGGTTAGGGTGAGGGGCCTTCGGGGCCGGCTCAATCGACCAGGGTGCAAGCCATCACCAACGCGTCTTCACGCCCCCCCACCGCGGGGTAGTAGTCGCGGCGGCGGCCGATTTCGTTGAAGCCGTAGCGCTCGTACAGGCGGTAGGCAGGTCCGTTGGAGGCGCGCACTTCGAGGAAGCACTCCACCCCGCCACGCTCATGGGCACGCTTCATCAGGTGTTCCAGCAGGGCCAGGCCCAGGCCGCGGCCCTGGCTTTCCGGCTTGACGGTGATGTTGAGCAGGTGCGCTTCGTCGAGGATCAGTTGGATCACGCCGTGACCAACCTGCTGGCTGCCTTCGAACATGACCCAGCACTCGTAGCTCTTCAGGCCATCGGTGAAGGTGCCGCGCGTCCAGGGGTGGCTGAAAGCGGCGTATTCGATCTTGAGTACGGCATCGAGATCCGCCTCGGTCATCGGGCGGAAGGTAACGGCATCGCTCATGCGGGTATCTGACTCATCCAGCGCTGCCGAACGCGGCGCATGGCGCGCCAGAGATCGGCTTTCAAAGTAGGTTCCTCGGCCAGGCGCTCGAGGCCCGGCAGTGCCCAGGCGACGCCCAGGCCTTCGACCTGCAGCTCGCGCAGCAGGGACTCTTCGTCCGCCTCGCCGGCGTAACGCACAGCGGGCATGCCAACCAGCCACAGGCAGGCGCTCGGGCCGCCCTCTTCCAGGCGCGCCGCCACGAAGCCCTGGACGAATTCGCGGGCAGCCTGTGGGCCCTGGTCCATGCTGCCACCGGCAAACAGCGGCCAGCGCACCGGCTCGCCGAGCAATTGTGGGCTGTCCGGCAGGCCGGCAGCACGTAGCAGGTCCTTTAGCAGCAGGTAGGCCGGATCGCGGCTGGCCAGCGGTTCGCCGGTAGGCAACTCCACCAGCAGCGTGCACTCGCCGGCGCGCAGCAGTTGCAGGGCGAAGCGCGGCGGCGGCGCGATGGGCGCACGAACCACGGGCTCGGCTTCGGGCTCGGCCTGTACCGCCGCGGTCGGGGTGGCGGGCGCGGTGGGCTTGGGCATCAGGCGAGCAGCGATCGAGCCGGGCTCGGCTCCCGGCGCCGCGCTCGGAGCGGCAACCGGAGCAACCTCGCGTACGCGTTCGGCGATGGGTGCCGGCGGCGCGGTATCGACGACAACGGGCTCGGGCGCTTCCAGCAGCTCCGGGCGCGACGGGGCGGCGAACGGCAAGGCCACGCGCGGCAGCCAACTGGCGACCTGCATGGCGCCAAGGTAGGCGCGGCGACGGGCTTCTTCGATCAAGGGGCGTTTACCTGTGGGTGGTGCCTGCACGGGCAGGCCGACACGACGAGGCAGGATTGTCGCGTGAAACGCGCCGGGGGGAAAGGCCAGCCGGCGGAGAGCCGGCCTGCGGGTTACGGCGTGCCGAAAACGTAGATGTTGCCGGTGAGCTTGACCGCGCCGGTGGCCTGGTAGGTCAACAGGTTGGTCTGTTGCAGGCCGCTGCCGGAGACCTTGCCCTGGTTGGAGCCCCCCAGGGTGAACTGCAGGTTGGTGGCGCTGGCGTTGGTCAGCCCGACTTTCATGGCCTGGCGGTTGAACAATGCGCCGTCGCCGTTGAAGCCGTTATTGATGGTCACCATGTCGATGGACATGCCGTCGAAACTGAAGGTGCCCTTGATGTTGTCCAGCACGATGTAGCCGGTGCTGTTGAGCGGCTGGATCGCCAACCGTGCTCCGCAGCCGCCGGTGCATCGGGTATCGCCTGGATTGGCGGCGAGATTGAAGTTGACGCTCAGGCTGACGCCATCCTGGCCACTGACATCGGCCATTTCACTGTCGTCCAGGCCGCGCATTTCGCCGTGGGCGAGGGCGGCGGCGAGGAGCAGCAGCGGTCCCAGGAGTCGGCTCGAAAGGCGTGCTTGTTTCACGGCGAGTCTCCTCATGCGCTAGCGCGGCAGGTTGACGGTGCGCACGTTCAGGTAGTCGATGCGCATGCCGCGTATGGCTTGCGAACCGATGTCGGTGCCACTGATGTTCAGGTTGCCAATGCTGATATTGCTCTTCTGTACATTCTGGTAGAAGGCGTCGTGATTGGCCCAGGTAACGCCCGGCGCGCTGAGGATCAGGTCGCCGTTGCTGGCCACCGAGAGCGTTGCCGGCTGGTAGTTGGCGTCGCCCAGGTTGAGGTCGAAGTAGACGTTCTTGGCCACCACCTTGTCGCTGTCGGAGCAGGTCTGGCAGCCGGAGATGATCAGCTTGTCGGCGTACATCTGCAGGCTCATCGAGGCTTTCAGCCCGGCGGAGTCGCCCCACAGGTTGAGATAGGAGCCGTTGAGCGTGAAGTTCTCCAGGGCGATGGAGAAGAAGTCCGTCCGGGTCGTGGTGGCGCCCGCCGTGCCGTTGCTGTTGTAGGCCGTGCTGGGCAGGGTGAATTTGGTCGCTATGCCGATGTCCAGGCCCTGGATACGCGTGCCGGAGGAGTTCTGCATGGCGCCGGCGACCAGTTGCACGGTCGAGACGTTCTTCTCGGTGCGCGTGATGGTGCCGCTGACGCAGGTGGTGGCGCTTCCACCCTGCGTGCCGCAGAGCTGGACGAACTTGTCGTAGTCGCTGGCACGCTGGCTGAGGGTGACGCCGTTGCGGCTGACGGACCAGGCGGCACTGAGGTTCTGCTGGGCGGCGGTGAGGTCGCTGGCGCTGCTGCTGTAGGTATCCACCGAGGAGTTGTAGTTTTTCACCGCGGTGTTGTTGTTACAGGCGGCGAGAATGCCGCAGTCGAATTTTTCTCCAAGCGCTGGCCGGTCCACGCACCACAGTCCGCAAACCTGCGGAGGCGCGGCGTTGTAGCGGGTGTTCATGTTGTTGTAGTTGGTCTTCACCGAGGCCTGCGCCACGTCCACCTGCGCCTCGCGCTGGTTGACCACGGCCATGTCCGTGTCGATACCACTCTTGAGGCTCACCATGTTGTTCGAGTAGGTCGAGAGGAGCGTATCGCGCTGGGTCTTCAGGGCAGTCAGCTCGCCGTTGATCTTGGTGGTGGCCTGGTTCGGGTTGGTGCAGCCAGCATCGCCATAGAGGCAGCCCTGGTAGTAGGACCAGAGGCCGAACTTGTGGGTGTCGTTGATCGGGTCGGTCCAGGTCGGCGTCATCAGTTGCAACGCTTCCTGGTTGGCCGGGATATTCAGGCCGGCCTTGTACTTCACCGGGCCAAGGGTGAAGGGATGCATGGGCGTGCCCATGTAGGCCTTGGTGTCCAGCGTGCCGCGCTGGCTGCCGGCGCCCTTGATGTAGGCGCCGGTGATATCGACCTGTACGTCCTGGTTGGCGCTGTTCTTCACGCCGGTGATCTTCGAGGTGGCGGTGGCCTGATCGTAGCTGAAGCCATCGATGAAGAAGCCCAGGCCGGCGCCACTCACCTCTTCCAGCTGGTCGTCGTCCAGCGCCTTCATGCCCAGCGCCGGCAGGCTCGCCACACAGCCGGCCAGCAGGACGAGTACCGCACCGCGCCAGCTCATGTCAGCACCCTGCCGCTTGTGCGCCCATGCAGGTCGGCTGCCGAGGCAGGCCGCGCAGGGCGTCATAGAGGTTGATCAGGATCGGGTAGACCGTGTCCGCGCCGCTGCCCACCTTGGGGAAGTTGGCGAAGGCGCCGGATTGGGTGTTCACGAACTTGCCGGCGTTGGCCAGGTCCTGCCAGGGCACGTTCTGATTCTGCAGGGAGAAGAAGATGCCCTGAGCGCCGGTATTGATGTCCGTCGACCCGGGCTTGCCGATGTAAATGGTCTTGTAGTTGGTCAGGTCGAAGCAGGTAGTGAGGCCCAGCGCCTGGCAGTTGCTGGTGGTCGACAGGGTCGGGATCAGCGAGGCGATCAGGCCGCCGGCGTCCGAATGCAGCGAGTCGCCCTTGGCGATACCGATCTGCGTGGCGCGGTTGATCGGCTGGCCATTGATGGTCGCCTCGCCGGTGCCGCCCTTGAGCAGCACCACGTCGGCATACACCGGCGTATCCCCGGCTACGGCCAGCGCCAGGCAGTTGATGATGTTCGGGCAGCCGTTGCGGGTGTAGTAGTCGTAGGCGATGGAAGCCGGGCCGTAGATCTGCCCCTGCAGGTTGCCGGTGATGGAAAGGATGTCGCCGGACAGGTCGCCCTGCGCCTTGCCGAAGCCTACCCGCGCGCCCACCAGTTGACGCACGCCGTTGTTGGTCTGGAAGGCGAACTCGACGTACGGGTCCTGGATCTGGAACGGCACCACCTTGGCATCGGGGGTGTTGGAGTTGTCCACCCGGCCCAGGGCGAAGTTGTTGATCAGGATGTCCGACGGCTGGTTGGACACGGTGTTGGCACCGCTGCGGGCGTAGTTGCCCAGGCTCAGCTGGTCGATGTTGGTCAGCAGGCTGACGTCGGCGCCGAAGTTGATCCGGGTGTACTGGTAGTTCTGGTAGGTGGAGGCGTCGACGGTGAGCATCGCGCCCTGGCCGGAGATCGACGACAGCTCTTCGTCGTCCATCGACTGCATGCGCGCCTGGGCGGAAAAGGCCAGCAGGCCGCCGCAGAGCAAGGCAAGGGCACGCATGAGCGGACCGGAGGACTGACGCATGGCACTCTCCTTTCCTGGCCCCCTTTCG
Organism: Pseudomonas sp. PDNC002; assembly: GCF_016919445.1. NCBI lineage: Bacteria > Pseudomonadati > Pseudomonadota > Gammaproteobacteria > Pseudomonadales > Pseudomonadaceae > Pseudomonas > Pseudomonas sp. PDNC002. Next base: position 6,383,789 of record NZ_CP070356.1, read on the forward strand.
CGGGTGCCTGTTGTTATTCATCGGGCGCAGCGGGTCGGGAAACAGGTCGAGACTCGGCGCCGTGATGCCACTATAGGAACTCACCCACGGCAGCGGGCCGACCCATAGTCGAGTAAATCGCTCCGAACGATAGCTGAGGAAAGGAAAGTCCGGGCAGGGTTGTTACCCATCGTCACACCTGGGTGACAGCTGCGGGCAGCCGAAGGCTCACTGATGGCGGAACAGGCCGATCAGGTGCTCGGCGATCGCCCCCTTGATGGCGTCGAGGTTCAGCCGCGAATGGGCCTGCAGCTTGGCGGTGTTCAGGCGATGCAGGTGCAGCGAGGGCATGCGCGCCTCGTACTCGCGCAGGTCGCCTTTCACCAAGACCGGCAGGAAGATGTCGCCGCGCATGCGGTAACGGTTGATCAACAGCTTCAGGCCGTCCTGGAACGGCATCTCACGGGATGCCACCAGCCGGTGCTCGCCGGGGATTTTCAGGTACAGGCCGCTGTAGCCCATGGTTTCGCCGGGCAGGATGTGAATGCCGGTGGGCTCCACCGCGTCGCCCGGAATGTCGTGAAAGGTGTCGAACCACGCCTGCTCGTCCGGGAGGATGGTGATGCCGCCCTCCTGGCTCTCCGGGATCACGAAGCTGTAGTTGCTGTAGAGCTTCTCGACATATGACGAATAGATGCACAAGCGATTCTCGAAGCGCTGCAGGAAGGCGATGGCTTCGTTGCGATCGGTGATCGCATCCAGGTCCCAGTCGAGGTCGTTCTGGCGTTCCAGCTCGGCCCAGCGGGCTTTGGCGAGTGCAGCGTCGTATGTCATGGCGGCAAATCAGAATCAGATGACAGACTCTGGCAGAAAACATGCCAGAAAATTCAGTCGTTTAGACTCGATTTTCCGTGAGCCATTTCACACAGACGCCGCTCGCGGAGTCGCAATCTGACGCGTTTCGTCACCCTGTCGGCCAGGGGTGGACCTTTGCAGTACAATCGCTCCCTTTGTTCATTCCGGGCCCAACCAAGCCGATGATCGATCCACGACGCGTACTACGCGCCCTCGCCGAACACTGGGTGCTGCTCGAGCCGCTGTGCGAGCGTTTCGACGCCGGCACCCTGAGCCTGGTGGAGCTGCGCAACCAGCTCACCAGCCAGTTGCCCGACAGCACGCCGGTGGACATCACCGCCCTCCTCGACCAATGGGTGCGCCTGGACATCCTCGTCCCGGTGGCCAAGAGCCCCAACCGTTTCGAGCTGAACGCGCAGATCCACGACTTCCTCGCCTACCTGCGCCAGGAACATCGACTGGGCCTGTGCCTGGAGATCGAAGCCTATCTGCGCCACCTGGAACGCCTCGCCGGCTACATCCGCGACGCCTTCGAAGTGCGCGATGGCAACGACCTGGCCCGCCAGCTGCGCCTGCTCGACATGCGCGTGCGCGATGTGCTGAAGAAGCTCGCCAACGATGAGCAGGCGCTGGTCGCCGTAGCCGAACGGGCGAAGACCCAGGACCGGCAGATTCCGCTGCGCCAGCGCTACGCGGAAGTCCTGGCGACCTGGGACGAATACGTCGAACCGATGATCCAGCTGGTTTCCGCCGACGGCGCCTTCGAACAGGGCGTGCACCGCGTGGAACAGGTGCTGCTGCGCCTGCTCACCGAACAGGCCCGCCTCGGCCAGTTGGTGGACGACGACCAGTTGCTGCGCACCCACGCACGCATCCTGGAAATGCAGACCACCGCCCAGCTCACCCTGCGCCGCGCCCGCGAACTGCTGCTACCGCTGCGCGAGGAAGCGCGCCGGCACAACGCGATCACCCGTGGCGCGGCACTGGCACTGTCGGTCATCCGCCGCAAGGGCATCGACGCCGTGCCCCAGGCCGCGCTGCCGATGTTCACCCGGCCGCAGAGCAACTTCCTGGGCACCGCCTCGCAGGTGGAAAGCTACGTCTTCGCCTTGGCCAACTTCCAGCCAAAGCCGGCGCACTTCCCCAAGGCCAGCGGCAATCGCAAGAACGACGGCCTGCAGCGCTCACCGCGCACCGCGCGGGAAATGCTCGACCGCTGCCAGGCCGCTCTGCCCCTGCCGGACCTGATGCAATGGCTGCTGGAACAGGAGCCCGAAGGCGCTACCGACGAACTGCTCTACTGGTTCTCGCGCCTGTCTCGCGATGCCCGCTTCCAGCGCGACCGCCTTGAGCGCGCCCAATACGACACTCTCCAGCACAGCGTCAGCCTGTGCTCCTTCGCCCTGATCGCCGGCCCGAACGCTGGCAAGGACACCAAGAGCGAATCGCATGCAGATTAATCTCACCGAAATGACCCAGCTCGCGCCGATCTTCCGCGAGCTGTTCAAGGGCTTCCACATCAGCCGCCGCGACCCGGAGCTGTACAGCCAGCTGTCCAACCAGCAGGACGCCTACCGCGCGCTGTTCCGCAGCCTGGGCTACGAACTGGTCTGCGATACCCGTGGCTTCTACTACTTCGTCCCCGAGCAGACCGGCGCCCAGGTGAACAAGACCGCCCAGCGCCTGGCGCTGTTCACCTTCATCCTGGTCGAACACCTCGCCGACCAGGGCCGCGACCCGCTGGCCGTGCTCGACGGCGGCAGCATCGGCCGCGACGAGCTGCCGCCGCTGCTGGAGAAGTACCGCGACCTGTTCCTGCAGGCCGAAGTGACCACCCAGGAAGAACTGGAAGAGAAGGTCATGCGCCGCCTCACCCAGCTCGGCTTCGCCGCCGAGGACAACGGCGTGTACCGTTTCCTCCCGCCGATCCACCGCTTCCTCGACGTCTGCCTGTCGGTCCAGCAGGACCGCGACCTGGCCAGCAACCTGCACGCCAGCGAAATGCAGTTCACCGCGCCGGTGCTGATGGAAGAAGACGACGAGCCGGTGGTGATCCTCGAATCCTACGCCGACGAGCCAATCGAAGACTCTGCGGACGCCATCGTGGTGATCGATACGCCTGCGGCCATTGTTGAAGAAGAGAGCGAAGAAGACGCCCTCGCCCGCGCCATCGCCGAAGCACAGGAGGCCCAGGCATGACCCAGGAACGCTACGGCATCCGCCGCTTCGCCCTGCTCAACACCGCCGGCTACAGCCTCGGCATCTTCCCGCTGGAACAGCCGCTGTCGGTCTACGGGGCGAACAACCTCGGCAAATCGGCGTCGATCAACGCGCTGCAGTTCCCGATCCTCGCGCGCATGTCCGACATGAGCTTCGGCAAGTACAGCCTGGAAGCCTCGCGCAAGTTCTATTTCGCCACCGACACCAGCTACATCCTCATCGAGCTCGACCTGCCCCACGGCCGCCACGTGATCGGCGTCGGCGGGCGCGGTCCGGGCGGCGGCTTCGGCCACCAGTTCTTCGCCTACCAGGGCGGACTGGACCTGGAGCACTACCAGAAGAACGGCACCTGCCTGCGCCTGCGCGAGCTGTACGCCAACCTCGAACGCGAGGGCATCAAGTCCTATGAGCTGAAGCCGGACGAACTGCGCCGCCTGCTGGTTGGCGGCCACACGTCGATCCCGCTGGACCTGACCCTGATCCCGCTGCGCTCTACCAGCGAACAGAGCCTGAAGACCTTCCGCTCGCTGTTCATCAACCTGCTGCACATGCGCGAGATCACCGCGGCCAAGCTCAAGCAGCTGTTCCTCGACGCCTTCGAGCACAGCCTGCGCTCGGGTAGCGTCGACTACATCGCCGCCTGCGAGGAAGCCTTCCGCGACGTACGCCGCATGGAAGGTGATTACCAGGCCCTGGTGGCCGCCGGCCCTCTGGTCGAAGCGCTGGCCAACGGCGTGCAACAGCGCGAACTGTTGCGCGGCAAGATGCACCGTCTCTCGCCGCTGCTGGATAACCTGCTGGGCACCTGGGAAGACTATTCCGGCGCGCGCAAGGAAGAGCTGGTCATCCAGGCCGAGCACTACCGCCGCGAACAGGATGGCCTGCAGAACGAGCAGCGCGGCAGCACCGCCGAGTTGATGCGCCTTGAGCGCGAGATCAGCGAACTCCAGCGCTGGATGGGCGAGCTCGCCGTGCTGAAGAACCGCTTCGCGCTGGTCGAGGACGCCAAGGTACTGGAGCAGCAACTGCTCGCCGCCAAGGACGCCCACGACGAACTGGCCGGTGCCCTGGCGCACTCCCGGCAGTTCTCCAGCGAAGACCTGGAAGAGCGCATGCGCGACCTGGAGAAACGCCTGAAGGGCGTTCGCCAGCAGCTCGAACACGCCGACAACAACAGCTACGCCCGCCTGCGCGAGGAGTTCTCCCAGCAGGACGTGGAGCGCCTGATGCGCCTGTTCAACGGCGCGCTGTTCAGCCTACCGCTGGGCGAGAAAGGCGTGGACCTGGACGAAGCCGGCCAGTGGGTCGGCAGCGTCGAAAAAATCCTCGATGCCTTCAAGGGCGAGCGCTTCGAAGTGCCCGGCCTCTCCATCGACATCTCCACCATCGAGCCGCCGGCCCTGCAGGCCCTGGCCGACCGTGCCGCCCTGCGCGACCAGAAGGAACGCCTGGAGAAGGAGCTCAAGCAGCTCAAGACCCAGCAGGCTGTGGCCGCCGACCGCAACGCCAGCAAGGCGCAGGCGGACAAGCTGTACCAGGAGGTGCTCGATGCGCAGAAGGCGCTGGAAGACTTCCGCCGCAGCCAGACCCTGAACGCCGAGGAGCCGGGCAAGCTGGAGCAGCTCGCCCAGCTGGAAGCGACCCAGGACGAACTCAAGCGCTCCGCCGACGCCTTCACCGAACGCGTCCAGCAGATCTCCGCCAAGCTGCAACTGATCGGCCGCCAACTGGCCGACATGGAAGCCAAGCAGCGCACCCTCGACGACGCCCTGCGCCGCCGCCAGCTGCTGCCGGCCAACCTACCCTTCGGCATCCCGTTCATGGACCCGGTCGACGATTCCATGGACAACCTGCTGCCCCTGCTCAACGACTACCAGGACACCTGGCAGTCACTGCAGCGCGTGGACGGCCAGATCGAGGCACTGTATGCCCAGGTTCGCCTGAAGGGCGTGGCCAAGTTCGACAGCGAGGATGATCCGGAGCGTCGCCTGCAGCTTCTGATCAACGCCTACGCGCACCGCACCGATGAGGCTATGACGCTGGCCAAGGCCCGCCGCGCGGCGGTCACCGACATCGCCCGGACCCTGCGCAACATCCGCAGCGACTACGACAGCCTGGAACACCAGCTGGCGCTGTTCAACCGCGAGATCAACAAGCGCCAGGTGTCGAACCTGCAAAGCTTCCGCATCGTGCTGGCGCCGAACAAGGACGCACTCAAGCACATCGACCAGATCATCCACAGCGCCGGTCAGTACGAGGAAGGCGAGAACCTCTCCGTCTTCGACCTGACCCAGAGCGCCGAGCAGGATGCGAAGAACGAGGAAGCCAAGGACTACCTGTCGCGCCTGGTGGCGGCGAACAACAACCAGCTGGGCCTGAAGGACCTGTTCGAGCTGGCGTTCGAAATCACCAAGATGGGCGGCCAGCCGATCATGCACACCGACATCGACGGTGCGGCATCCAACGGCACCACCATGACCATCAAGGCGCTGACCAACATGTACCTGTTGCTGCACCTGATGGACCGCGAGCAGGCCGGCCGCGTGCGTCTGCCCTACTACCTCGACGAAGCGGCGGACATCGACGAACGCAACCAGTCGGCACTGCTGGAGACCAGCCTGCAGCTGGGCTTCGTGCCGATCCTGGCGAGCGTGAAGCCGCAGGTCTCGGCGCAGGTAGCCATCGACCTGGAAGGCGGCAGCGGCCCCAGCGGCATCTACATCGATGAAGCGGACTGGAAGTACATCCGTCGCCGCGACACCGAGAAAGCCGCGCACAACGACGTGGAAGCGAGCGCCGAGCCGGCGTGATCCTTTCTCAGCGTTAACGAAAAAGCCCTCCGATGGAGGGCTTTTTCTTTTCCGGAGCACAATGGCCCGGTCTTGCGTAGAAGCGGACTCCGTCCGCTCCCCTCCCCGTTTGATCACCCAATAAAAAGGGCCGCAAATGCGGCCCTTTTTTGAGCAGCTTTAACTCACTTCGCCTTACCCAGCGGGATTTTCGGCGCCCAGTCCAGCCACGCGTCGTTGGCCTCGTCGAACAACGCGTAAGTCTGCCCCGGCTTGGCCGGCGAGCCCATTTCATTGTTGTTCGGCGTCGCAAAGGCCACTCCGCCAGCGAGGATGGTCTCCATCGACTCGGTACGCACTTTCACCCCCTTGAACAGACCGGCGTCCACGCCAAAGCCACTGGTGTTCCAGAAGCGGCTGCCGGTGCGCACCAGCGGCGCGTAGCGCGGCTCGATCAGGATATGGATCAGCACGCGATCGCCGGTCTCCCCCAGCTCGAAGGAAGTCACCTTGCCCACCTGCACTTCACGGTAAGTCACGGGCACCCCCGGCTTGAGCGAACCGCGACGGGCGGCACTGAGGGTCAGGCGCAGGCCATCGGCATCCAGCAGTCGGTTCGGTTCGTTCTCCAGCAGGCTGAAACTCGATTGCGCCTGACCCGGCGTCTCGGCCGGCAGCACTTCGATGTACTGGCCGCTGACGATGGTGCCCAGGTTGGCAACGCCGGACAGGCCGACTTCCGGTTTGACCACCCAGAAACGCGTGCCCTGGCGAGCGATGCGCTCAGCCGCACGGGTCAGGCGCGCCTTCAGCTGTACGCCCTGCAGGTCCTTGCTGAGCTCGACCTGTTCGACACGGCCCACTTCCAGGCCCTTGTAGCGCAGGACGGTACCTTCCTTGAGCCCATCGGCCGTGCTCGCACGCAGCTCGATCATCTGGCCCGCGGTATGCGCGGCTTCCTCGCTATCGAGCAACGCGAAGCGGCGCACACGGGTCACGGGCGCAGCCTTGGGATCGGGCGTATCGAAAGCGATACCGCCGGCAATCAATGTCTGCAGCGATTCGCTCTTGAGCTTGATGCCGTCCAGCCCACCACTGACGGTAACGCCACTCACATTCCAGAAGCGGGTCGAGGTGTTCACCAGTTGGGCGTATTCCGGCTCGATATGGACGCCAATGACCAGCCGCGACGGGTCATGACGCGAGAGCTGGTAGCTCTGTACGCTACCGACCTTCATCTGGCGGTAGAGAATCGGCGTGCCAACTTCCAGGGAGCCCAGCTTGTCCGTCGTCAGCACCAGGTGCAGCCCAGGCGCATCGAGATTCAACGGCGGCGCTTTCGGCCGGATGACGAAATCACGGGTTGGCTCGCCGTCGCTGGCGAATCGCACGCTGAGGTAATTACCCTTCACCAGCGCCTCGAGCCCGGTGATGCCGGCCAGCGAGATGCTCGGCTTGACCATCCAGAACTCGGTCTTGCTGTTGAGGAAGTCCTCGGTGCGCGGGTCCATGGACAGGGTGGCGGTGGCGCCGTTGAAGTCCTTGTCCATGTCGATGCTCTTCACCGTACCGACCTGTACGCCGTTGTACATCACTGGCGTGCTGCCCGGGGTCAGGCCGCTGACGTCGCTGACCTTCACCTTGACGCTGAGGCCGGCCTGGGCGGCGTCGAAGTCCTCATACAAGCGGAAGGGCTTGGTCGGGTCGGTGGGCGGGCTATCCGGATAGTTATCCGGCGTGGAGAAGGCAATGCCACCGGCGGCGATGCTCGCCAGGGATTCAGTCCGCAGCTTCAGGCCGCTCAGACTGCCGGAGAGAGTGATGCCGCTGGCGTTCCAGAAGCGGGTGTGCTTGCGCACCAGGTTGGCATAGGCCGGCTCGATGTGAATCTTCACCTCGATGGTTTTCTGGTCCTCGGCCAGTCGATAGCTCTTCACCTGGCCCACCTGGATCTGCCGATAGTAGATCGGGCTACCCTGCTCCAGCGAGCCGAGGCGCTCGGCCTTCAAAGTCAGGTGCAGGCCCGGCAGCGAATCCGAGAGCGGCGGCGGCTCCTTCAGCGCGACGAAGTCCTTTTCCTGCTCGCCCTTTACCGGATCGATGGCGATGTAGTTGCCCGAAACCAGCGTTTCCAGTCCGGTGACACCGGCAATCGATACACGCGGTTTGACCAACCAGAAGCGCGTGCCCTTGCTCAGGTATTCAGCGGCTTCCTTGCGCATCTCCACGGCTGCCGTTACGCCCATGGTCGGCTTGTTGACGTGCAGGTCGACGACCTTGCCGACACCGATGCCCTTGAAGATCACCTCGGTCTTGTTGGCCTGGATCCCTTCGCCGCTCTCGAACTGGATGTTGATCATGATCCCTGCCTGGTCGTAGGCACGCCATGCCAGCCAGGCGCCAATCGCCAGTGCAATCAACGGCAGGATCCAGATAGCCGACCAGTTGGTGGTCTTGCGCATCTTGGGGGTGGGGAGATCACTCATCGTCGTTTTCCGCGTCCGTGTTATCCCAGATCAACCGGGGATCGAAAGTCACAGCCGCCAGCATGGTGAGCACCACCACACTGGCAAAGGCAGCAGCACCAAGGTTTGCCTCGATACTGGCCAGATTGCCGAAGTTCACCAGCGTCACCAGGATGGCGATGACGAAGATGTCGAGCATCGACCAACGGCCGATCCACTCGATGAAGCGGTACATCACGATCCGCTGCTTGGCAGAAAGCGGCTGATGCCGCTGCACGGAGTAAAGCAGCAGGGCGATGCCCACCAACTTGAAAGTAGGCACGAGGATGCTGGCGATGAACACCACCGCCGCCACCGGCAGCATATCGGCGTTGATCAGCTCTACCACGCCTTCCATGATGGTTGCCGGCATGCCATTGCCAAGGAAGTTCACCGTCATGATTGGCAGCAGGTTGGCGGGGATGTACAGGATCGCCGCCGTGATCAGCAGCGCCCAGGTACGAATGATGCTGTTGGGGCGGCGATCATGGATGAGCGCTCCGCAACGGCTGCAGTGGGTTTCGTCATCCTCGTCGCGACGGTTGAGCAGATGGCACTCACCGCAAACGAGGATATCCGCATCAATGGCCCGCATCGTCGAACTCCCCGGACAGCTCAGCCCACACCTGATGATGGGACATGGTCACTTCCAGCCACACCTGGGTGAACAACAGGGCCACGAAACAGGCGAGGCCGACGCCGATATGCAGCTCCGCCATATCGATCAGCTTGACGATGGCCACGATGATGCCCATCAGGTACACCTCGAGCATCCCCCACTCACGCAGATGCTGGTAGCCGCGAAACATCAGCATGCCGTGTTCGCGCAGGACCTTGAAGCGCAGTGTCAGCAAGACGAACAGCTGGCAGAGAAGCTTCGCCAGTGGGATCACCATGCTGCACAGGAACACCAGCACGGCGACGCCTCTCATCTCCGATCCGTACAACCCGAGTACCCCACTCCAGACAGTATCCATGCTGGTCTGTCCAAGAATGGTGATGTGCATGATCGGCAGGAAATTGGCCGGTATGTACAGGAACAACGCCGTCAGCACCAATGCCAGCGCTCGACGAACCATATGGGGGCGGTGGATTTCCAGCTCGTAGCCACAGCGCGGGCAAACCGATCTGTGTCCAAGGGGAACCGGCTCGCGGCGCATCAACAGGTCGCACTCGTGGCAAGCCATCAGCTCTTCCAGAGGGAGATCCCGCAAGGCCTGTCCTTCAATGTGAGGCATGGAGAGACTCGGAGAAATTTGTCGCTATTGTAGACGACGCCACCCCCTCTTCGGTGCCGTGAGAATGTCTCAAACAAACTGGAAGATCGGCCGCGCCGCAGTCACCAACTTTC